>NZ_POTX01000013.1 GCF_003236305.1 Micromonospora endophytica
CGCCCCCTCCCCCGCCTCGTCGATCATGCACTTCCCGTCGGGAGAAATGCCTACATAGAGGGCATCCCGGCGACCAGAAGTGCAAGATCGACGGCGCGTGGCGTGGGGCGGGGTTTCGGTTTGTCATCGGCTATTGACGTGGTCGTAACAGGTGGCCTACCTTCCAGTCGAAGCGCTTAGTCGAAGCGTTTCGACTAACCGCTGACCGGCGAGGGAGGTGCCCGATGGCCACCATGCAGGACGTCGCGCGCCTCGCCCGGGTCTCGGTCAGCACGGTGTCGTACGTGCTCACCGGCGCGCGCCCGATCTCCCAGGCCACCCGGGACAAGGTCCTCGCCGCCATGGCCGAGCTGGAGTACCAACCGAACGCACTGGCGCGCGGGTTGGCCAGCCGGCGCAGCCGCATCCTCGGGCTGCTGCTACCGATGGACGAGCGCGGCCTCGGCGCCACCGAGACCGCCTTCGTCACCGGCGCGGCGGCCGCCGCCAGCACCGCCGGCTACCACCTGGTGCTCGCCCCGATCGGCGTCGGCGACCTCGACGAGCTGCGCCGGCTGGCCAGCCAGCGGATGCTCGACGGTGCGCTGCTGATGGAGGTGCAGCTGCACGACCCCCGGGTGGACGTGCTGCGGGAACTCGGCGTGCCGCTGGTGCTGATCGGCCGCACCGCCGACACCACCGGCCTGTCGTACGTGGACATCGACTTCGACCGCACCGTCTCCGAGGCCGTCGGCCACCTGGTCGGCCTCGGCCACCGCCGGATCGTGTACGTCAACCACTCCGCCGACACCATCGCCGAGGGGTACGGTCCGGCGAGACGCACCCGGGACGCGTTCACCGCCGCGATGGTCGGGCACGGCCTGGAACCGCTGATGATCCCGGCCGAGGACAGCGCGGCCGGCGGGCGGGCGGCGCTGGTCACCGCCCTGCGCCAGGCGCCTGACCTGACCGCGATCCTGGCGATGAACGAGAGTGCCGTCTTCGGTCTGCTCGGCGAGCTGGCCGGCCACGGCCGCAGCGTCCCCCACGACGTGTCGGTGGTGTCGATGGTCACCTCGCCGCACGTCGCCGAGTTGGCCACGCCGGCGCTGACCGCGATGAACTCGCCCGGCTCGGCGCTGGGCCGGCTCGCCATCGAGACGCTGCTTCGGCACGTCGACAGTGGCGACGGCGAGATCCACCAGCAACTGCTGCCGTGCGCGCTGGAGGTCCGCGGATCCAGCGGCCCACCGCGTGGTACGGCAGGTGAGATCACGCAGAACCAGGGGCCCGCGGTCCCTGACATGGAAGCAGCCCGTCGTCGCGCTGCCACGCGACGACGGGCTTGACGGAGTACCGGCTCGATACTCATCAAGGAGACTAGCAATGCGACGATTCCGCAGAGTAGCCGTGGTGGCCATGGTGGCCGCGCTCACGGCGACCGGCCTGGTCGCCTGCGGCGGCGACGGTGACGACGCTGGTGACGCCAACGTCCTCAAGCTCTGGCACTACGAGAGCGCGAACAGCGCGATGGGGATCGCCTGGGACCGGGCGATCGAGATCTTCAAGGAAGAGCACGAGGGCGTCGAGGTGCGCTTCGAGCGCAAGGCGTTCGAGCAGATCCAGCAGAACGCCGGCATGATCATCAACTCGTCCGAGGGCCCGGACATCATGGAGTACAACAAGGGCAACGCCACCTCCGGCCTGCTCTCCTCGCAGGGGCTGCTGGCCGACCTGACCGAGGAGGCGACCAAGCGCGGCTGGGACAAGGCGCTGAGCCCCAGCCTGCAGACCACCGCGCGGTACGACAACGGCGTGATGGGTTCCGGCAACTGGTACGGCGTGCCCAACTACGGCGAGTACGTCATGGTCTACTACAACAAGGAACTCTTCGCCGAGCACGGCGTCAAGGTCCCGACGACGATGGCCGAGTTCACCGCCGCGATGGACACCTTCGTCGCCAAGGGCGTCACCCCGCTGGGCATGTCCGGCGCCGAGTACCCGGCCGGCCAGCTCTTCTACCAGCTCGCCCTCTCCAAGGCCGACCGGGCCTTCGTGAACAACTACCAGCTCTACACCAACCCGGTGGACTTCAAGGCCGACCCGGTCAAGTACGGCGCGGAGACCTTCGCCGACTGGGTGGGCAAGGGCTACATCGCCAAGAACTCGGCCAGCCTGAAGGCCGAGGACATGGGCACCGCCTTCATGTCCGGCAAGGCGCCGATGATCGTCTCGGGTAGCTGGTGGTACGGCCGGTTCAAGAGCGAGATCAAGTTCGACTGGGACAGCTTCCTCTTCCCCGGCAACACCATGCACGCCGGCTCGTCGGGCAACCTCTGGGTGGTCCCGGAGACCAGCAAGGCCAAGAACCTGGCGTACGACTTCATCGACATCACCCTGCGTCCGGAGATCCAGGCGCTGATCGGCAACAACGGTGGTGTGCCGGTCTCCGGTGACCCGGCGTCGATCAGCGACGAGAAGGACCGCAGGCTGGTCGAGAACTTCAACAACATCAGCTCCCAGGACGGTCTGGCGTTCTACCCGGACTGGCCGGTGCCCGGCTACTACGACGTCCTGGTCTCCGGTTTCCAGAGCCTGATCAACCAGTCCAAGACGCCCGACCAGGTCCTCGACGCGATCGCCAAGCCCTACCAGGACGGCGTCGCGGAGATCAAGCGCGACTGAGCGGCGGCCGGGGGCGGGCGTCGGCCCGCGTGACCGGGTCACCGGTCCGCGCCCGCCCCCGGCGCGGAAGGACCACCCCATGGCTCTGCCCGACACCGCCGCCCCGCCCCGGGCGAGCACGTCATCCTCGACACCGACGGCCGAGCGGAAACGCCGGCCCGATCGTTCCCATGCCGCGTACTGGCTGTTCCTGCTGCCCGGCGCGGTGCTCTTCCTGCTGGTCATCGGCGGCCCGCTGGTCTACACCGGCTACCTGTCGCTGACCAAGTGGTCCGGGGTCGGCGACCCCACCTTCATCGGTCTGGACAACTACCGCAACCTGCTCACCGACGACGTCTTCTGGACCTCGTTCAAGAACACCATCGCGATGATCGTCGCGATGGTGGTGGTGCCCACCCTGGTCGGGCTGGTGCTCGCCGCGGTGCTCTTCGACACCATCGGCCGTAAGTTCCGGCCGCGCACCGCCGCCGCGCTACGGGCCGCCTTCTATCTGCCGCAGGTGCTCCCGGTCGTGGTGGCCGGCATCGTCTGGGGCTGGATCCTGCGCCCGGACGGCGCGCTCAACGGGTTGCTGGAGGCGGTCGGGCTGGGCGCGCTGAGCCACGACTGGCTCGGCGACCCGACCACCGCGCTGCCCGCGGTGATGGCGGTGATGATCTGGGTGCAGATCGGCTACCCCGTGGTCGTCTTCATGGCGGCGTTGGAGCGGGTCAACCCGGAGTTGTACGAGGCGGCCGAGATCGACGGCGCCGGCTGGTGGCAACGGTTCCGGGCGATCACCCTGGCGCAGATCCGGCCGGAGACCTTCGTGGTCGGCCTGACCTGCACCATCGCCGCGATGAAGGTGTTCGGGCCGATCTACGCGCTGACCCGCGGCGGACCGGAGAACGCCACGAACGTGCCGTCCTACTTCGCGTACTTCACCTTCTTCAAGCGACTGAACGTCGGCTACGGCTCGGCCATCTCGATGGTGCTGACGCTGATCATCGTGGTGGTGGCGGTGCTCTTCATCCGGGCGCAGAACCGCGCCGAACGACGGGACGGAGTGCTCTGATGGCCGTCACTCTCACCACCGGGCCCCGGGCCGCCGCGCGGGCGAGCGACAGGCATCGTCGCGGCGTCGGGCGCTGGATCGTGCTCGTCGTGGTCGGCGTCGCCGCGCTGGCGATGCTTGTGCCGTTCGCGTTCATGCTGCTCAACGCCTTCAAGTCGCCAGGTGACTACTCGACGAACGGGCCGCTGAGCTGGCCGACGGAGTTCTACACCACCGGGCTGCGGACGTACTGGGAACAGGTCGACTTCCCGGTCAAGCTGTGGAACTCGATAGTCATCTCCGGCTCGGTCGCGGTCCTCGCCGTGGTCGTGTCACTGCTCAGCGCGTACGCCCTCGGCATCGGCCGGGTCCGCGGCCGGCTCTGGATCATCGGCCTCTTCCTGCTGGCCAACATGCTGCCGCAGGAGGCCCTGATCTACCCGCTCTACCACTTCGCCAAGGAGGCCGGGCTCTACAACACCCGGCTGGCGGTGATCATCATCTTCACCGTCATCCAGGCCGCTTTCGGCACCTATCTGCTCGCCTCGGTGCTCGGCACGTTCCCCAGGACGCTGCTGGAGGCCGCCGCGCTCGACGGCGCCGGCAAGTGGCGGATCCTGTGGCGGGTGGTGTTGCCCAACATCCGGCCCACCATCTCGGTGCTGCTCGTCTTCTTCTTCATCTGGACCTGGAACGAGTTCCTCATCCCGCTGGTCATGCTCATCGACAACCAGACCCAGACCGTGCCGGTCGCGCTCGCATCGTTGCAGGGTGACCGGTTGATGGACGCCCCCACCACGAACGCCGGGGCGCTGCTCAGCCTCCTCCCGGCGATCCTGTTCTTCCTCGTTTTCCAGCGCACCCTCGCGCGCGGCATCACGGCAGGAGCCGACAAGTGAAGTTCACCGACGGATACTGGCAACTACGTCCCGGGGTCACCGTGCTACGCCCCGGCACTGTGGAGTCGGTCGAGCCGGACGAACGCGCCTTCACCGTCTTCGCCCCGATCGGGAAGATCACCGGACGCGGTGACACGCTCAACCGCCCGGTGGTCACCGTACGGTTCTTCACTCCCGCGCCCGGGGTGGTCGGGGTGACCGTCGGCCACCACACCGGCGGGCTGCCCAAACAGCCCCGCTTCGCGCTCGCCGAGCACCCCGAGCACCCGGTGCAGGTGGAGGTCACCGGGCTCAGCGCCCGGTTGACCACCGGCGAGCTGACCGTGCGGGTCGCGCTCACCGGCCCGTGGCGGGTCGACTTCCTGCGCGGCGACCGGCTGGTCACCGCCTCCACCGAACGCAGCATCGGTGTGGTCACCGACGCCGAGGGCGGCAAGTACGTGCACGACCGGCTGGCGCTCGGCGTCGGCGAATCCATCTACGGGCTGGGCGAACGCTTCGGGGCGTACGTCAAGAACGGCCAGACCGTCGACATCTGGAACGCCGACGGCGGCACGGCCAGCGAGCAGGCGTACAAGAACGTGCCGTTCTACCTCAGCAGCGCCGGCTACGGCGTCTTCGTCGACCACCCTGAGCACGTGTCGTTCGAGGTCGGCTCGGAGGTGGTGTCGCAGACCCAGTTCAGCGTGCCGGGGCAGTCGCTCACCTACTACCTGATCGACGGCCCCACCCCGAAGGACGTGCTGCGCCGCTACACCGCGCTGACCGGCCGCCCGGCCCGGGTGCCGGCCTGGTCGTACGGGCTGTGGCTGTCCACGTCGTTCACCACCTCGTACGACGAGAAGACGGTCACCGAGTTCATCGACGGGATGGCCGAGCGCGACCTGCCCCTGTCGGTGTTCCACTTCGACTGCTTCTGGATGCGCCAGTTCCACTGGGTCGACTTCATCTGGGACCCCGCCACCTTCCCCGAGCCCGAGGCGATGCTGCGCCGGCTGCACGAGCGGGGCCTGAAGGTGTGCGTCTGGATCAACCCGTACATCGCCCAGCGGTCGTACCTGTTCGAGGAGGGCCGCCAGGCCGGCTACCTGGTCCGCAACCCGGACGGCTCGATCTGGCAGTGGGACAAGTGGCAGGCCGGCATGGCGCTTGTCGACTTCACCAACCCGGAGGCGGCCCAGTGGTTCGCCGACAAGCTCAAGGCCCTGCTCGACATGGGGGTCGACTGCTTCAAGACCGACTTCGGCGAGCGCATCCCGACCGACGTGGTCTGGCACGACGGCTCCGACCCGCAACGGATGCACAACTACTACTCGTACCTCTACAACAAGACCGTGTTCGAGCTGCTGGCGGCGGAACGCGGTGCGGGCGAGGCGGTGGTCTTCGCCCGGTCGGCGACGGCCGGCGGGCAGCAGTTCCCGGTGCACTGGGGTGGCGACTGTGAGTCCACGTTCGTGGCGATGGCCGAGTCGCTGCGCGGCGGGCTGTCGCTGGCGGCGTCGGGCTTCGGGTACTGGAGCCACGACATCGGCGGCTTCGAAGGCACCCCGGACCCGGCGGTGTTCAAGCGGTGGATCGCCTTCGGGCTGCTCTCCTCGCACTCGCGGCTGCACGGCTCCGGCTCTTACCGGGTGCCGTGGGCGTACGACGACGAGGCGGTGGAGGTGCTGCGCCGGTTCACCCGGCTCAAGCTGAGCCTGATGCCGTACCTCGCGGCGGCGGCCGAGGAGGCACACCGCGAGGGGATACCGGTGATGCGCCCGATGATCGTGGAGTTCCCGGACGACCCGGCCGCCGCCCACCTGGACCGGCAGTACATGCTCGGTCCGGACCTGCTGGTCGCACCGGTGATGAGCGCCGACGGCCAGGTGACCTACTACGTGCCGGCCGGCACCTGGACCAACCTGATGACCGGCGCGCAGGTCAGCGGGCCGGGCTGGGTGACCGAGAAGCACGGCTTCGACACCGTGCCGGTGCTGGCCCGTCCCGGTGCCGTGATCCCGTTCGGCTCGGTCACCGACCGACCCGACTACCGGTGGGCCGACGGGGTCCAGCTGCGGCTGTACGCACCGGTGGCAGGGCAGCAGACCCAGGTCCGGATTCCGTCGCCCGACGGTGGCCCGGACACCGAGTTCCATGTGCGCTATCAGGACGGGACGGCCACCGCCGAGGTGGTGGCGGGCCACTCGTCCGGCTACGACTGTGCGGTCACGGAGGTGGCGAAGTGAGTGACGTGATTTTCCCCGAGGGATTCGTGTGGGGGTCGGCGACAGCGTCGTACCAGATCGAGGGCGCGGCCAAGGAGGACGGCCGCGGTCCGTCCATCTGGGACACCTACAGCCACACCCCGGGACGGACCTTGAACGGGGACACCGGCGACGTGGCGGCCGACCACTACCACCGCTGGGCCGACGACCTCGACCAGGTGGCCGCGCTCGGGCTCGACGCGTACCGGTTCTCGATCGCCTGGCCACGGGTGCAGCCCGGCGGTTCCGGCCCGGTCAACCAGGCCGGGGTGGACTTCTACTCCCGGCTGGTGGACCGGCTGCTCGAACTCGGCATCCGGCCGGTGGCCACGCTCTACCACTGGGACCTGCCGCAGGAACTGGAGGACGCCGGCGGCTGGCCGGCCCGGGACACCGCGTCGCGCTTCGTCGACTACACCGAGAAGATCGTCGGGGCGCTCGGCGACCGGGTGCACACCTGGACCACCTTCAACGAGCCGTGGTGCTCGGCGTACCTCGGCTACGCCTCCGGGGTGCACGCGCCGGGGCGCACCGAGCCGGCCGCCGCGCTGGCCGCCGTACACCATCTGAACCTGGCGCACGGCCTGGCCGGCCGGGTGATCCGGGAGCTGGCGCCCGCCGCGCAGCTCTCGGTCACGCTGAACCTGCACGTGATCCGCCCGGCCTCGGAGTCGGCGGCCGACGCCGACGCGGCACGCCGGATCGACGCGCTGGCCAACCGGGCGTTCCTCGGCCCGATGCTGGAGGGCGCGTACCCGGCGGACCTGCTCGCCGACACCGCCGGGGTCACCGACTGGTCGTTCGTGCGCGACGGCGACGAGCAGGTCGCGGCCGTGCCGCTCGACGTGCTCGGCGTCAACTACTACTCGACCACCCTGGTCCGCGCCTGGGACGGGGTGTCTCCCAAGTCGGACTCCGACGGGCACGGCCGCTCGGCGCACTCGGCCTGGGTGGGCTCCGAGCAGGTCGAGTTCCTGCCGCAGCCCGGCCCGCACACCGCGATGGGCTGGAACATCGAGCCGGCCGGCCTGACCGAGCTGCTGCTGCGGCTGCACCGCGAATACCCGAATCAGCCGATGATGATCACCGAGAACGGCGCCGCCTTCGCCGACGAGGTCTCCCCCGACGGCGCCATCCACGACGACCGCCGCATCGACTACCTCCGCCGCCACATCGCCGCCACACACGACGCGATGACCGCCGGCGCCGACGTGCGCGGCTACTTCGTCTGGTCCCTGCTGGACAACTTCGAGTGGGGCTACGGCTACGACCGCCGCTTCGGCATCATCCGCGTCGACTACGACACCCAGCAGCGCACCTGGAAAGACTCCGCCCACTGGTACCGCACCCTCACCACCACCAACCGCCTCCCCTGATACCTCGCCCCGCCCCCGTTGATCATGAGGTTAGCGGCAGTATTCGATCTTCAGACTGCCGCTAACCTCATGATCAACGGGGGCGGTGGCGGGTCAGGCGGGGACGCGTTGTTCGGGGACGGAGAGTCCGTAGAGGGCCATCAACTCGGGGGTGTCGACGCGGCTGCCGTCGGCGATCGAGTCGCAGGCAATGTCGACGATCTGGTCCTTGTGGGCCAGCAGGTAGGGGCGGGCGCCGACGTCGGCGCTGGCCAGGGTGGCGATGCCGGGCCAGTGCCGGCGACCGAAGAGCATCGGGTAGCCGCGTAGACCGTGGTAGGTCGCGCAGACCAGCACGTCAGGGAAGGGCAGCGCGGCCACCCGGCGGACCGCGGCGGCGGTCAGTCCCGGCATGTCGACAGGCACCACCACCACCGCCTCGACCCGGTCGTCGTCGATGCCGGCCAGGCCGGCTCGGATGGACGAGCCCACGCCGGTCCCCCAGGCCCGGTTGACCACCACCGTGGCACGGTCCAGGTCGGCGGTCTCGCGGACCTGGTCGGCCGCGGCACCGAGGACGACCACGATCTGCCCGCAGCCCGCCTCCACCAGCGTGTCGATCATCTGGTCCACCAGGGACTTGTCGCCCTGGCGCAGCAGGGCCTCCGGGCCGCCGATCCGGCGGCCACCACCCGCGGCGATGATCATTCCTGCGATCCGGTTCAGAGCCCGCGCTCCCTCCAGAGTGGGACCGGCAGGCACCGAGGCGCTGTCCGTCCCGTCCGACGCACACCGTGAGCAACGATCGCGGCCGACGGAGAGTGGCGGGCAAATCACATAAATTGGACAGCCGGGTGCAAGGAGGGGCCCCCTGCTAACGCCTGCGGTAGAGGAGGGGCCCCCTATTAACAGCCGACCCAGCCGCACCGACAGCACTACGCCACCCGGCCGGCCCAGCCGAGCCGTGGAGCTGTCCCGGCCGCGCCACCGGGACCTGGCTAGGCGTTCTGGCGGAGCTGTCGTCCCAGCCGAGGGAGGAAACGACCCACGCGGGAGGCGTACGCGTTCCACGCCTCGCCGTGCACGCGGGCCAGGTACGGCTCCTCCACCGCTCGGACCTGGAGTTGAAGCGCCGCGACCAGCGTGCCGGCCGCGACGAGGCTGACCGCGTTGGGCACCATGGCGGCGAGGCCGATGCTGGTGACCGCCATGGCGGTGAAGATCGGGTTGCGGGCGACCGCGAACGCGCCGTGGGTGACCAGGCTTGTGCGTTCTGCGGGGTCGACGCCGATCCGCCAGGAGGTGCCCATCTGCCGCTGCGCGGCGAGCACGGCGGCGACCCCGGCCAGGGCCAGGACAGTCCCGGCGAGCCGGACCCCGCCCCGGTCGAGGAGACCAACCGGGGCGAGCCCGGCCAGGCCGGCGACCGGGCCGGCGGCGTTGAGCAGCAGGGCCGCGACGAAGAGCAGCTTGGCCCACCAGCGCAGCGTGCCGGGTCGCCCGGCGTCCAGGCGCAGGCCGGTGTCGCCGGTGCGGCGCCACTGCGCGAAGCTGCGCCAGCCGAAGGCCGCCGCCAGGGCGGTGAGGTAGAGCGCGAGCGCGAAGCCGGCCATCATTGAGCCTCCAGTCGGGACGGGCAGCAGCCGCCGACACACTCATCGGTGGACGGCGGTGCGGGGACTACGGAACGGGATCCGGCGGGCGGGGCACCGACCGGGGAGCAGCAGGCGTGGCCGCGCCAGGCGTCGCGGCCCTCCCGCACGGCGACGGCGGCGATCACGAGGGCGACGGTCGGATCCGCCCACCACCAGCCGAACAGTGAGTTCAGCGCCAGGCCGACCAGCAGCACCGCGGAGAGGTAGGTGCAGAGCAGGGTCCGGGGAGAACGAAGAACGACACCGCAACGACTCGCAACGCGGCGCGTTCCCGGCGCTTGTGGTCGGTGCCGGCGAACTGCCACGCGATCGCGCCGGCGGAGGGCACCTCGACCACCGAGTCGAGACCGAACCCGATCAGGGCCGTGGACGAGGCAACCCTCCCCGCGCTGATCGCGACGACCACCTCGATCACGTTGTAGGTGATCGAGGCGGCGACGAACCAGCGAACCCGGCGGGTCAAGTACCGCCCGCCGTCCGGCGGACGGCACGGCAACGCTCGGGGCCCTTCGGATCGGGGTGACCATCAGCAGCAGGCATCGGTGTCGGCGGTCGGGCACGCGGCCGGGTCGACGGCCAGGACCAGGCCGAGCAGGTCTCCGAGGGCGTGCGCGAGGCGGGGATCGGCCAGTTCGTAACGGGAGCGGCGCCCCTCCGGCGCGGCCACGACCAGGCCGCAGCCGCGTAGGCAGGCCAGGTGGTTGGAGAGGTTCTGCCGGCTGGTGCCGAGCAGTTCCGCCAGCTCAGCGGGGTAGCCGGGCCCTTCGCGCAGGGCGAGCAGCAGCCTGGCCCGGACGGGGTCGGAGAGGGCGTGCCCGAAGCGGGCCAGGACGTCTCCGTTCGTCAGCGTATCCACATCCGCAACAGTACATCATCGAGTGAATACAGAGAATGCTGAATTGAGCGGCTGGTTACCGCGGCCAGCTCGTGTCGATGGCCCGCACCGTCGGGTCGAGCCCCGGCCGGTCCGGGACCGGGGCGGAAATTCGTGCACGGCGGCGCGCCGGTGCGGTCCGATTCGCTGCTCGGGCCGCACCGTCGTACGCGGGTGGGGGATGCGGCACCGGCGCCGGACCGGACGCCGGCCGCGGGACATTCAGTAGCTCGCATGACAGTGTGAGCGATTTTGCTGGCGGGCTGGCCGTCAATGTGCGGAGGAGCGGGCGGCGAGCCAGATACCGACGGCGATCGTGACGCCGGCGAGGACGATCCCGACGACCCGCAGCGGGTCGACCGCGAGGCTCTCCTGGAAGACGGTGACCCCGAGGACGACGCTGGCGACGGGGTCGGTGAGGGTGACCGCGGTGAGCGGCGCGGCCAGGCGGCCGTGCTGGAAGGCGGTCTGGTTCAGCAGCAACCCGACGGTGACGACCACCGCCAGGGCCGGGATCCGCCAGCTCAACAGGGTGTCCAGGCCCTGGAAGCGGCCGGTGACGTCCTTCACCAGCGCCGCCGCCAGGCTGTAGGCGAGGCCGCTGGAGATGCCGAGCGCCGCGCCTCGAGCGGCACCGGTCAACCGGTACGCGGCCAGGACACCTGCCACGATGAGCAGGACCAGGCAACTCGCCGGGCCGACCCAGGCACCCGGACGAGGGCTGGCGACACCGGCGTGGGCGTCAGCGAGGACGAGGAACGCGGTCAGGCCGACCACCCCGACCGCGCTGGCGAGCAGGTCCCGCGACGCGATCCGGCGGCGGATCATGGCGCCCTCGATCAGGACCGCCATGAACAGGCCGCTGGCCAGCAGGGGCTGTACGACCGCGAGGGGCCCGAGACGTAGCGCGGCGGCCTGGAGCGTCACCGCTGCGGAGTCGGGGATCCAGCCGGACAGCCACAGCCGGCTGCGCAGCAGCCGCAACAGCAGCCGCGGATCCGCCACCCCGTGCTCGGGCTGCTGCTTGGCGGCACGTTGGTGCAGGGCGGAGGCGAGTGCGAAACAGAACGCCGACGCGAGCGCGAGGGGAATCACGATGCGATCGGCTCATCCCGCCGGTGGCCGGGTGACCCGACCGGCCTGCCGGACGGCGTCGGAGACCACGACCGCCATGTCGGTCGCGGCCACAGCCAGGGCGGTCGCCGCGGCTCCCGCGGTGGTCAACGCGGTGAGTGTGGGGCGCAGGTGGGCGGCGGTGGTGACGTACGTGGTCAGTCCGGCGTCGGCAAGCACCTCGGCGTTGGCCCGGCCGTGCCCGGGAATGGGCCGGTACGTGACGGTCGGCAGACCGGCCGCCAGTGACTGCTGGCAGGTGAGCCCGCCGGCGTTCTCCACCACGACGTCGACCGCCCGCATGAGGGTGGGCATGTCGTCCACCCAGCCCAGGACGTGTCCGGGAAAGGCATGCAGCTGGCGACGCAGGTCGTCGTTGCGCCCGCAGACGATCACCGGTGTGACGCAGCCGGTGGCGAGCACCTCGGCGGCGGTGCGGGTGACGTCGCCGACGCCCCAGGAACCGGCGACGATCAGGGCCAGCCGTTCCCGCTGCGGCAGACCGAAGCAGGCACGGGCGGCGCGTTTGCCGTCGCCGGGCAGGTCGGTGAACCGGGCGGAGACCAACGGGCGCACCACCCGCACGTCGAACGCCCCGTTGGCGGCGGCCTGCCGCCGCGCCGCATCGTGGATGACGCAGTACGTGTCGACGCCCGGCGCCATCCAGGTCGGGTGGACCACAAAGTCGGTGACGTAGGTGATCACCGGCGTGTCCAGCAGGCCCCGGTGACGCAGCGGTCCGAGCACCTGGTTGGCGAAGGGAAAGGTCGTGACGACCAGGTTGGTGCCGCGCGGCAGCCGCGACAGCATCCGACGCGCCGCCAGCCGCAGCGCCGCCCTGATCACCCGGACCGTCAACGACGAGCGGTTGGTGATGGTGAACAGGGCGTCGTAACTCCAGGGCAGCCAGCGCAGCATCGCCCGGTAGCTCTCCCGGACCACGCGGTGCAGGGGGCGGGGCAGCGCCAGGAAGAAGTTGAGCCGCTCCACCACGATCCCGTACGCGGCAAGCCGCTCGGCCAGTTCGGCGGCGGCGGCATCGTGTCCGGCGCCGATGTCCGCGGACACGACCACCACCCGCAGCCGGCCCGGCTCACCAGGCCCCGCGACCGAACCACCCCGGTCAGCCCGCCTGCCTAGGGGTTCCGCCGGCGTGACCAGCGGCAGATCGCCACTGCCGTCATCGACAGCGGCACCGGGCGCGAGGGTGAGCCTTCGCGGCTGGTTCACCGGCCGGGGTTACCCGCCCTTGAGACGGCTATGCCCACCGCTTGTCCGGTCGCCATGGTTCAGCGCGGCCCGGTCGAGTGGTTGAGCGGCCCGGTCGAGTGGTTGAGCGGCCCGGTCGAGTGGTTAATAGGGGGCCCCTGCTATACACCAGGCGTTAGCAGGGGGCCCCTCCTTAAACCTGATGCGTGGCGAGTGGGCCGATGGTCAGGTTCTGGCGCTGCGCCCAGTCGAACAACCGTGGCAGCACCGCCAGGGCGCCACGCCAGGCACCGGGGGTGGACGCGGAGTCGGAGTCGTGCAGCAGCAGAGTCCCGCCACCGGCGAGATCGCGGCTGATCGTCTGCCAGATCTGCTCCGGTGAGCGCCGGGCATCCCAGTCGCGACCCCAGGCCGTCCAGAGTCGCGGGGTCAGGTGCAGCCGCCGGCAGGCCAGCAACGCGGCAGGTGTCAGCACCCCGTACGGCGGCCGGTACCAGGTCGGTGCTTCGCCCGTCACGTCCGCGATCCGGTCCCGGGCCCGGGCGATGTCGGCGTACGTGGCAGTGGGTGAGCGCCACAGCAGGTTGCGGTGCTCCCACCCGTGCACCGCGACCTCGTGCCCGGAGGCGACCAGTTCCCGGCCGAGCCCCGGGTCCTGGTCGAGCAGCGACCCGAGCACGAAGAAGGTGGCCCGTACCCGGGCCCGAGCCAGCAGGCGCAGGAACTGCGGGGTGGAGCCGGCGTCGGGGCCGTCGTCGAAGGTCAGCGCGATCCGGCTGCCCGGACCGATCCCCGCCAGGCGCGGCCAGAGCCGGCGGCGCAGCGGCCCGTGCGCGGTCACCAGCGGCGCGGCCTGCGCCGCCGCGCCCACCGCGGTGGCCGCGACGATGCCGAGCGCCAGTGGCCGCATGTCTGCCGTCTCACCTCTGTCGATCCGAGCGGTGCCGGCAGCCGGGATACCCGCTCGCGGCCGGATCAGGCCCGCCGTTGGGCTGGGTCGGATTCGGTGACCGGTCAGTCGGTGCGCCGGGTCACCCGTCGTAGTCGATGCCGGACCCCGCCGGCCGCCCGGTTGGTCAACCGCGAGAAGGCACTGTCGGGGCGTCGTTGCGCCTGCTCGGCAAGGGAATCGGCATGGGCCAGCATGCCGACGATCGTCTCGATGGCGGCCGCCAGCAACTGCCCCTCGTCGAGATCGTCGGGGCTGCCCGTCGGCCGCATTCCGGTGGGCCGCAGTTCCGCCAGGTCGCCGACGATCTGGCACGGGTAGTCCCGCAGTTCCTTGATCTGGTGCTCGGCCAGCTCCGTGACCCACTCGGCGCGGTCCAGGCCCACACCGAACTTCAGCGGGTCGGGCCGCCGCTTGAGCACCGCGTCGACCAGGTGCCGGTGGACCACCCGCCGGTACGGCGTACGCAGCGGGTAGCGGTCACCCAGTGCCCGGTTGACCCGCCGGAGCAGCTCGATCTCGGCGGCCCCGAGCGAGGCGTTCGAGGTGGGTTTCGCCGGCGCGCACAGCCCGGCCGGAATGCCCATGATGCCGGCGAAGCGGTGCCACAGCACGTCCGGGCGGGCCCCCGGGGGCGGGACCGTCACCAGGTGCCGCCGCTGCGCCGGCACCAGGTCACCCCAGCGGCGCAGCATCCGGGGTGCGGTGTGGTTGTCCCAGAACGCCTCGCACCTGCCGCTCTCCACAGCGGCCAGGAACTCCTCGAAGCGCCAGCCGCTGCGGGCCCGGATGCTCTGCTGCCAGAACGACGGGAAGGTACGCCACAGGTCACGTCCGGCCACGACGACGTGGACCTCGGCGGGCTGCAGGCTCGCCACCGCGCGGGCCGCCTGCGCGGCGGTGGCCGCGCCCAACCCCTCGTTGCTGATGATCACGTCGCCGGGCCAGGCCCGAGCCTGCTCGGCGAGCCGATCCCAGGTCCAGTACACCTCGGCGTCGCGCCAGCGGGCCTGACGCAGGTCGGCCATCGCCTGATCGTGCGCCACCGCGCTGCCGGGCAGCAGGATGCCTGCCGTACGCAGCGCGGCCTGGTTCGCCCAGAGCACGTTCTGCACGTACGTGCTGCCCGTCTTCGGCGCGCCGATGTGCAGGTAGACACGTACGGCCATGCCATTTCCCCCGAATCTTCACCTCGTCGACCAGGTTGGTCAGGTTGGCAGACGAAGGTGAACGTTCGGGGACGGCAAGGCTCTCGGGCCCCGACGGCAGGGGCCGGTAGCGGGTCGCGCCGGTCAGGCGGTGTGGTGGTCGAGCACCGGCGCCAGGTCGATGTCGGCCGGATCCCGCTGCCGCACCCGGGCGGCGGTCAGTCGGTCTCGGGCGGCGGTCAGGTGCTGACGGAACAGCACCGCGAGGACGTCCGCGTCGCCGGTACGGATGGCGTCGATCATCTCCTGGTGTTCCCGGTTGGCGGCGTGGCGACCGCCCAGCACCTCGATGTTCTCCTGCGAGTACGGCTGGGTGAGGGCGAGCAGGTTGACGCATACCCGCCGGGCGTGTGGGCGCGCCGCCAGGTCGTAGAGCTTGAGATGGAAGTCGTAGTTGAGTCGCAGCCAGGCCGCGGCGGTCTCGGCGACGACCATCTCGTCGGCGAGCCGGGACAGCTCGGCGATGTCGCGGCCCCGCGCCTCCTCGACGATCATGGCCGTCAGTGACGGCTCCAGAACGATCCGCAGGTCGTAGATGTCCTGGAGGTCTTCCAGGGTGAGTTGGCGGACCGAGGCCCGGCCGCCCGTGCTCATCTCGACCAGCCCCTCGCTGCCGAGGATCCGCAGCGCCTCCCGCACCGGGTTACGGCTGACCTTGAACCGCCGGGCCAGGTCTTCCTGCACCAGCAGGCTGCCGGGCGGAATGACCTTTTCCCGGATAGCTCGGCGCAACGTCTCGGCCATCTGCTCTGGGGTCGCCATGGTGCTCCGTCTCCTCCGATGCCCGCCGTCTCGGCCGAACTGTTTCCAGGACGTTACTTGACAGCGCGCGTTGTGATCCGCCTTACTGTACCCGCTGTCCTCGCTGTCCTCGCCGAGGACAATACGGTGAGTCACTTGTCGAGCGCCTACCTCGCGCCCAGATGGGATGTGAACGATCGTGGTCAGGAAGTCATCCCGGGCTGCCGGCAGCGGCGGGCAGCCGTCGTCCCGGAGCCGCACCACCACACTCGTCGCCCTGCTCAGCTGCGGAGCCCTCGCTCTCAGCGCCTGCGGCGGCAGCAGTCCCACGCCCTCGTCCTCCGCCGGTCCGGATGCCCGAGGAGGCACTCCCCAGGCCGGCGGCACGCTGACGGTGGCGTTGTCCTCCATTCCGCCCGTGATCGACCCGTACGCCACCACCCTCCAGGCGAACTGGCAGACCGCCCGCTCGGTGTGCGAGCCGCTGTTCGACATCTCGACCAGGTACGAGGTCAAGCCGGTCCTGGTGGACAGCTACCAGTACGACCAGAAGCTGACCTACGTGATGAAGCTCCGCTCCGGCGTGAAGTTCCACGACGGGAAGGACCTCACGGCGGCGGACGCGGTCGCCAGCATCCAGCGTTTCCTGCTCACCCCCGGCAACGGGGCGGTGCTCGGCACCAACCTCGAGTCGGTGAAGGAAACCGGCGACCTGGAACTGACTCTCACCCTCAAGCAGCCCAGCGCGATCGTGCCGACGCTGCTGACCACCGCGTACATCATGCCCGCCTCGGTGCAGCAGGACCGGCCGATCACCGAGCCCGCCAACGACCTGATCTGCACCGGCCCGTACAAGCTCGCGTCGTACCAGGCCGACCGGGAAATCCAGTTGGTCCGCTACGACGAGTACGCCGCCCTCGACGAGCCCGGCGACGGTGCCACCGGCAAGAAGGTCGCGTACGCCGACAAGATCGTGTTGACCCCGATGCCGGAGACCTCCGCGCAGGTGCAGGCGCTACAGACCGGCAGCATCGACATGACCTCGGCGCTGCCCCTGGACACCTACCAGACCCTGGCCAGTTCCTCGACTGCCGAACCGGTGCTGCTCAGCGCGCTCAGCGGTTCGACAGTGGTGTTCAACAAGGCCAAGGGCGCGATGTCCAACGTGAAGCTGCGCCAGGCGTTCCTCGCCGCCCTGGACCAGACCCAGATCATGGGCGCCGGCTTCGGCAACGCGGACTTCTACGACCTCGACGGCAGCATCATCCCGAAGGTCAACGCGACCTTCTACACCACCGCGGGCGCCGAGGCGTACAACAAGCCGGACACCGCGAAGGTGGCGCAGCTGATCAAGGAAGCCGGCTACGACGGCAAGCCGATCGTCTGGATGACCACCAAGGCCGACCCCACCTGGTACGGCCCGGTCGAGCCGGCGGTGCAGCTGCTCAAGACCGCCGGACTCAACATCGACCTGCAGGTCATGGACCAGGCGTCGCTGATCCAGCGGCGCACCGATCCGAGCCAGTTCGACCTCTTCTCCTCCGGCATCCCGACCTACGCCGACCCGCTGCTGCTGCCGTACCTGCAGGATGGGTTCCCCGGCGCCTGGACCAACCCGGAGAAGAACAGCCTGCTGTCCAGCCTGGCCACCGAGCCGGACAACGCCAAGCGGGTCCAACTCTGGGGGCAGCTACAGGCGCTGATCTACACCGACGTGCCGTTCCTCAAGTTCGGCACCACCCGCCCGCTGCTCGCCGTCTCCCCGCGTACCCATTTCGACAACGCCGACGCGCTGATGTACGGCTACTACAACGTCTGGCTCCAGGACTCCTGATCCGATGAGCCAGGATCTGACCACCGCACCGCAGGGTGCCGGACCGGAGCCGACCGTCGGTCTGCGCCGCTCCGGCGCCCTGCGCCAGGCACTGCGCCGGCCGGCGATCATCATCGCCGGGGGCCTGTTCATCGTGATCTGTGTCGCCGCGTCGCTCGGCCCGTTCTTCGCCGGCGACCCCAACGCCTTCAACGCCCTCGAACGGCTCCAGGCGCCCAGCCTCGCCCATCCCTTCGGCACCGACAACCTCGGTCGCGACATCGCGGTGCGGGTGTTGTTCGGCGGCCGGGCGTCGCTGCTCGTCGGCTTCGCGGTCGGCCTGGTAAGCGTCGCGGTCGGCTCGCTGATCGGCATCGCCGCGGCGATGTTCCGGCCGGTCGACCTGCTGCTCATGCGGGTGGTCGACGGGATCATGTCGTTCCCGATCATCGTGCTGGCCCTGTCGATGATGGCGATCCTGGGACCTGGCCTACAGACGGTGATCATCAGCCTCAGCATCGTGCTGGTGCCGTCGGTCGCCCGGGTGGTACGTGGCCGGGCGCTTGTGGTGTCCCAACTACCGATGATCGACGCGGCCCGGATGGTCGGCGCCAGCCGCTGGCGGATCATGCGGACCTACGTGCTCGCCCACTGCGTCACCCCGGTCCTGGTGCAGGCCGCCATCGTCTTCACCACCGCCGTGCTCATCGAGTCGGCGCTCAGCTTCATCGGCGCCGGCCTACCCCCCGACACCCCGAGTTGGGGCGCGAGCCTCGCCGAATCCCGCAACTACCTCCAGACCGCCTGGTGGATGTGGTTGTTCCCGGGGCTGGCGCTACTGGCGACCGTCCTGTCGGCGAACGTCGTCATCGACGGGGTACGCGACGTACTCGACCCCCGCAGCGCAAGGAGGTGACAGGTGCTGTCCTACATCGGTAAACGCCTGCTGACCCTGCTGCCGACCGTGCTCGTGCCGGTCATCGTGGTCTTCGTCATCATCCGCCTCGCGCCGGGCGACCCGGCCGCCCAGATCCTCGGCGACCAGGCCACCCCCGAACAGGTGGCCGACCTGCGCCGTCAGCTCGGTCTCGACGCCTCGCTGCTCGCCCAGTTCGGCGCCTTCCTCAAGCGGCTGGTCACGCTGGACCTCGGCGAAAGCCTCTTCCTGCACGCACCGGTCCGCGACCTCATCCCGGGCTACGCCGCCGTCACGCTGGAGATCGGCCTGCTGAGCCTGGTGCTCTCCATCGGTCTCGGCATGGCGGTGGGCATGCTCGCCGCGTTCCGCCGGGGCCACTGGGACGGCCGGATCGGCAGCGGCATCGGCATCGTCGGCATCTCCGTACCGCAGTTCTGGATCGGACTGCTGCTGGTCGTCCTGCTGGCCGTGCAGCTGCCGCTCTTCCCGGTCAGCGGCTACCGACCCTGGTCCGAAGGGGTCGGCCCACACCTGCAGTCCATCTTCCTGCCCGCGCTGACCCTGGCGCTGGCACAACTCGGCATCGTCAGCCGGTTGGTCAGCTCCAGCATCTCCGACGTGCTGAACGAGCCGTTCGTGACCACCGCCCGGTCACTGGGCGTACGGCCCAGGCGGATCCGCGTCAGGCACGTCATGCGGGTGGTCTCGGTGGAGATCCTCACCGTGGTGGGACTGCTGCTGGCGACCGTGCTCTCCGGCAGCGTGGTGGTGGAGAACATCTTCGGCATACCCGGCATGGGACGGCTGCTCTTCGACGCGGTGGGGCGGCGTGACTACGACGTCATCCAGGGCGTGGTGCTCTTCGTGGGCCTGTTCATCATCGTCGTGAACCTGGTGGTCGACCTGCTGTACGCAGTCGTCGATCCCCGGGTCAGATACGGGAAGGGGGCACCGTGAACAGCATCGGCACGCCACCGGGCAGCGCACCGCCGCCCGCGCTGCTGGAGGTCGGCGGCCTCGGTGTCGAGGTGGTGGGACCAGAACCCTTCTCCGCCGTGCGCAACGTGGACCTGACCCTCGCCCCGGGTGAGTCGCTCGCCCTGGTCGGCGAGTCGGGATCCGGCAAGACGGTGACGGCGTCGGCGATCGCCGGGCTGCTGCCGCCCGCCTTGACCGCCACCGGGTCGATCCGCTTCGACGGCAAGGAACTCATCGGCATGCCGGCGCACCAGCGCCGGGAGATCGCCGGCCGCCAGATCGGCTTCGTCTTCCAGGAACCGATGTCGGCACTGCACCCGATCCTCACCGTCGGCAAACAGATCTCCGAGGCGCTGGACGCGCACTTCGACCTCTCCCGCGCGCAACGGCGCGACCGGATCGCCGAACTGCTCGACCTGGTCGGGCTCGGTGGCGGGCGGGACATCGCCAGGTGTCGGATCGGCCAGCTCTCCGGCGGCATGCGGCAACGCGTGATGATCGCCATGGCGATCTCCTGCCGACCCCGGCTGTTGATCGCCGACGAGCCGACCACCGCGCTCGACGTCACCCTCCAGAAGCAGGTGATGGATCTGGTCACCGGGTTGCAGCGGCAACTCGGGTTGGCGCTGATCCTGATCACCCACGATCTGGCGGTGGTCAGTGAGACCTGCGAACGAGTGGCCGTGATGTATGCCGGTGAGATCGTCGAGACCGGCCCGACGAGAGCGATCCTCCGCAACCCTCGACACGAGTACACCCAGGCGTTGATCGAGGCGATCCCCCGGATCGGGGACACCCGCCGCCGGCTGCCGACGGTCGCTGCCACCGCCCCGAACCTGCGCGACGAGCGGGCCGTGCCGGCCGACCGGCGTACCGCCAGCGGGTTGGTGCGGGAAGCGCCCGAACACTGGGTACGACGCGACAGCGCAGGGAGCCGATGATGACACCGCTCGTCGAAGTGCAGGCGCTGAACCGGGTCTTCACGTCCGGCTCGATGTTCGCCAGGCGTCGGGTGTCCGCCGTCCAGGACGTCTCCTTCACCATCGCGGCAGGAGAGACGTACGGCCTGGTCGGCGAGTCCGGTAGCGGCAAGTCGACGGTCGCCCGTCTGATCTCCCGGCTGGACACCCCCACCTCGGGGAGCATCCGGCTCGACGGTCGGGACATCGCCGGGCTGCGGGGCCGGGAACTCACCCAACTTCGCCGCGACGTACAGATGGTGTTCCAGGACCCGTACAGCGCGCTCAACCCCCGGATGAGCGTCCAGGAACTGGTGTACGAGCCGTGGCGCATCCACGGCCTGCACTCCCCGGAGCAGCGGCGAACCCGGTTGATCCGGCTGCTGGACCAGGTCGGGCTGCCCCGCTCGGCGGCGCAGCGCAAACCTGTCGAGTTTTCCGGCGGACAGCGGCAACGCATCATGATCGCCCGTGCGCTGGCGCTGGAACCCCGGCTCCTGATCGCCGACGAGCCGGTGTCCGCGCTGGACGTGTCGGTGCAGGCCCAGGTGCTCAACGTGTTCAAGGATCTCCAGGAGCAACTCGGCCTCGCCTGCCTGTTCATCTCCCATGATCTGTCGGTGGTGGAGTTCGTCAGCGACCGGATCGGGGTGATGTACCTCGGCGAGCTGATCGAGGAGGGCCGACCGGCCGAGATATACCGGGCACCGAAGACCGAGTACACCCGCCGGCTGCTGACCGCCATCCCCCGCATCGAGGCGGGCCCATGACCACCGAAGCGCGACCATGCCGGATCGCCATGGCGTACGGCGACCTGATCGGCACCGAGGTCGACGGCATCCGGGTGTTCCACGGCGTCCCGTTCGCCGAGCCGCCCGTCGGTGAGCTGCGCTGGCGGGCACCACGCCGCCCGCGGCCCTGGTCCGGCCTCCGGGACGCCACCGTGCCCGCACCGGCACCGATCCAACCGGCCTCGCCGTACCTGCCGCGGCTGCGTACCGACGAGGACTGTCTCCACCTGTCGGTGTGGACGCCGGACGAGCCGGGACCGTGGCCGGTGGTGTGCTGGCTCTACGGCGGTGGCTTCGAGGGAGGCACGGCGGTCAGCCCGGTCACCGACCCCCCGCAGCTGGTACGCGAGCAGCGGGTGGTGGTGGTCGCACCCCACTACCGGGTGGGCGCACTCGGCTTCGCCGAACTCCGTCAGCACGGTGGACCGTACGCCGAGGCGAGCAACCTCGGGCTCCGCGACGTGGTGGCCGCGCTGTCCTGGGTGTCGGCCAACATCTCGGCGTTCGGTGGGCAGCCCGGTGCGGTCACCGTCGTCGGGCAGAGTGCCGGCGCGTTTCTCGCCGGTGCGTTGCCGGCGACGCCCTCGGCCGCCGGGTTGTTCCACCGGCTCGCGCTCTTCTCCGGCGGCGCCTCCCGACTGGTACCGCTCGACCGGGCCAGGCAGATCGGCGACGACTTCCTCGCCGCCCTCGGCGGTTCGTCGACCGACGCCGTGCTCGCCGCCCAGCAGACCGCGGTGGCCCGGGACATCGGTGCCCGCAACGGCCCACGGCCGCACAGCTTCGGCGTCGTGCTCGACGGCGAGCTGGTGAACATCCATCCGATGCGGGCGGCGACCGAGACGGCCTCGGTGCCGATGCTGGTGGCGACCACCACCGAGGAGGTCGCGGCGATGCGCGGCCCCGAGCAGTTCGCCGCCGCCGGGCTCCCCGGAGTGGTCGACGAGGTGGTCTCGTGGGGCGTCGAGCGGGACCGCGCCGAGGCAGTCGTTCGGCACTACGCCACCGGACGCTCCCCGGACCAGAGCCGGGAAGCGCTGCTCACCGACTACATCTACCGGCTGCCGGCACTGCGGCTGGCCGCCGGGCGAGCGGCCAGCGGAGCCCACACCTGGGTCTGCGCGTTCGGCCGCTCGCCGAGCCTCGGCCCGGTCGCCGGCCACGGCATGGAGACTCCGCTGCTGTTCGGCACCACCGAGGCGCCGCCCGTCGCCGACCTGTTCGGCTACCCGTCCTCGGCGGCCGGCCGACGCCGCGAACTCAGCCGCCGGATCCGGGAACACCTCGGGGCGTTCGTGCACCGAGGTGACCCGGGTTGGCCGGCGGTGACCACACCACGCCGGATCGGTGGCCTGCTGGTCGCCGACGACGACCTCAGCCATCAGTCGGATCTCGACGGCGGTACGCGCGAGATCTGGGAAGGAATCGAACGGCCGTGACCCATCAAGGCGTGGCCACGGCGGACCAGACGCCGGTGACGCATGATCGTTCGACGACGTACCGGATCGCGGTCGGCGCCGGTTTCGCCGGTGACCGTTACGAACCGGCCGAGGATCTGGCCCGGCGGGGAGACCTCGACGCCCTGGTCTTCGAGTGCCTGGCCGAGCGCACCATCGCCCTGGCCCAACAGGGCCTGCGGCGGGGCACCTCTGCCGGCTACGACCCGCGGATCCTGCGCCGGCTACGCGGCAGCCTGGTGCCGGTCATCGGATCGGGTGGTCTGATCGTCACCAACGCGGGCGCCGCCAACCCGCACGGTGCCGCCCTGGCCGTGCGGGACCTGGCCCGCGAACTCGGCCTGGCCGACCTTCCGGTCGCCGCGGTGACCGGCGACGACGTGCTCGACCGACTGGTGCTCGACGACTGCCAGGTGCTCGGCACCGACCTCACCCTGGACCGGTACCGGGGACGGATCGTCTCCGCCAACGCGTACACCGGTGCGGCCGGCATCGCCGACGCCATCCGGGCCGGTGCCCGGATCGTGCTCGCCGGGCGTACCGCCGACGCCGCCCTCTTTCTCGGTCCGCTGGCGGTGCGGTTCGGCTGGGATCTCGCCGCCGGCACCGATCCGGTGGCCAACGGGCTGCTCGTCGGGCACCTGTTGGAGTGCGCCGGCCAGCTCACCGGCGGCTACTTCGCCGACGGTCCACGCAAGACCGTGCCGGACCTCGCGCGCCTCGGCTTTCCCTACGCCGATGTCGAGGCTGACGGTAGCGCCGTCTACCGCAAGCTGCCGGGCACCGGCGGCCGGCTCGACACCCTCACGGTGGTCGAGCAGCTCCTCTACGAGATCGAGGACCCGCATCGCTACGTCACCCCCGACGGCGTACTGGACCTGTCCGGGGTGACCATCGACGAGGTCGGTGCCGACGAGATCACTGCCCACGGCGCGACGATCACCAGCCAGCCGGAGCAGCTCAAGGTCAGTGTGGGCATCGATGACGGCTTCCTCGCCTCCGCCGAGATCGTCTACGCCGGCACCGGCTGCCGGGCGCGCGCCGAACTGGCCGCACGGATCATCGCCGAACGATGGGCCGAGGTGCACCACCGACCGGCCGGCGAACTCACCTTCGACCTCGTCGGACTGAGCAGTGCCCGACCGTTCTGGCAGCCCGGCGACGGACCGGAACCGCTGGAGGTGCGGCTGCGCGCCTCCGCCCGGACCTGGTCCCGCGCGGACGCGGCGATCCTGGGCGAGGAGATGGAGGCGCTGTACACCAACGGGCCGGCCGGGGGTGGCGGCGTGACCGCACAGGTCCGGGAAACGGTAGGAGTGGTCTCCACCCTCATCCCCCGGTCCCTGGTGCAGACGAAGGTCGAGGTGCTGGCATGACCGTGGTGACCAGACGCCTGTGGGACATCGCCCACGCCCGCGCCGGTGACAAGGGTGACAGCTCCATCCTGCTGCTCCGCACCTACCCGGGCGAGGACTTCGGCACCCTGGTCGCGGTGCTGACCGTGGCGCGGGTCGCCGAACACTTCCAGGTGCCCGCCGACGCCGTGTCGATCACGCCGGTGCCCCGCCTGTCGGCGTTGACCCTCGTGGTGCGGGGTGGGTTGGCCGGCGGAGTGACCCGATCACCCCGAGTCGACCCGCACGGCAAGACCCTCTCCGGCCACCTGCTCGACCTGCGGGTGCCCTGGCCTGTCTCGGATCGACACCCCGACGTGGAGGCGTCATGACCCACCTGGACATCGACCGGCTGCTGGCCGAGTTGACCCTGCCCGAGAAGGCGGCGCTGCTCAGCGGCTCCGACTTCTGGCACACCACGCCGGTCGAACGGCTCGGCATACCGGCGGTCATGCTGACCGACGGGCCGCACGGACTACGCAAGGAGGCCGGCGACGGCGAGCAGCTGGGCCTGGCAAACAGCGTGCCGGCAACCTGCTTCCCCACTGCGGCGGCTCTGGCCTCGACCTGGAATCCCGAACTCCTCACCGGGATCGGTGCCGCGCTCGGCCGGGAATGCCGCACGGAGGGCGTGGCCGTGCTGCTCGGGCCGGGTGTCAACATGAAACGGTCGCCGCTGTGCGGCCGGAACTTCGAATACTTCGCCGAGGACCCGTTGCTCGCCGGTGAACTCGGTGCCGCCCTGGTCACCGGCGTCCAGTCCCAGGGCGTCGGCACGTCGGTGAAGCACTTCGCCGTCAACAACCAGGAGACCGACCGGATGACGGTCTCGGCGGAGGTCGACGAACGCAGCCTGCGGGAGATCTACCTGGCGGCGTTCGAGCGGATCGTCACGCAGGCCCGGCCGTGGACCGTGATGTGCTCGTACAACCGGATCAACGGGGTGTACGCCTCGGAGAACCGCTGGCTCCTGACCGAGGTGCTGCGGCGTGACTGGGGATTCGACGGGCTGGTGGTGTCGGACTGGGGAGCGGTCAACGAGCGGGACGCGGCAGTATCCGCCGGCCTCGACCTGGAGATGCCCTCGTCCCAGGGCATCGGCCCCCGCAAGATCGTCGAGGCGGTTCGTTCGGGCGTACTCGACGAGGCGGACGTCGACCTCGCCGTCGTCCGGGTGCTGCACCTGGTGAACCGGGCACTGCCCGGACTCTCCGACCGGCAGCCCTACGACCCGCAGGCGCATCACCGGTTGGCACACGAGGCGGCGGTGCAGAGCGCCGTGCTGCTGCGCAACGAGGGCGGCCTGCTGCCGCTGGCACCGACCGGCGGCCCGGTCGCGGTGATCGGCGAATTCGCCCGCACCCCGCGTTACCAGGGCGCCGGCAGCTCGCAGGTGAACCCGACCCGGCTCGACGACGCGTTGAGCGCGTTGCGGACCTCGTTCGGAGCCGGACGCGAGGTCACCTTCGCGCCCGGATACCGCATCGAGTCGGAACAGGTCGACGAGACACTCCTCGCCGAGGCGGTCGCGCAGGCACGCGCCGCGGCGGTCGCCGTGGTGTTCCTCGGACTGCCGCCGGCCGCCGAATCGGAAGGCTACGACCGGGACACCATGGCACTGCCGGCGCACCAGGTGACGCTGCTCGAACGGATCGCCGAGGTCAACGACAACACCGTGGTGGTGCTCGCCAACGGCGGCGCGGTCCTGGTGGACCCGTGGCAGCAGCGGGTGCGGGCGGTGCTGGAAGGGTGGCTGCTGGGCCAGGCGGGTGGCGGGGCGATCGCCGATCTGCTGCTGGGCCGGGCCAACCCGTCCGGCCGGCTGGCCGAGACCATACCGCTGAGGTACGCGGACAACCCCACCATCGGCGCCTTCCCCGGCGAGCACGGCACCGTGCGGTACGGCGAGGGCCTGCTGATCGGCTACCGCTGGTACGACGCGCGCGAACTGCCGGTCGCCTACCCGTTCGGGCACGGGCTCTCGTACACCACCTTCGGGTACGGCGAGGCGCGCGCCACCGTGCACGGTGCGGGACCGGACGTCCGGGTCGAGGTCGGGTGCGTCATCACCAACACCGGCGACCGGGCCGGACACGAGGTCGTCCAGGTCTACGTCTCGGACCCGCACGCCTCGGTGTACCGGCCGCGGCAGGAGCTGAAGGGCTTCGCCAAGGTGTGGCTGGAACCGGGTGCCAGCACCGAGGTGACAATGACACTGGATGCGCGAGCGCTGTCCTACTGGGACACCCGCCACGGCCGCTGGGTGGTCGAGGGCGGCGATTTCGACATCCGGATCGGTGCCTCGTCACGAGACATCCGCCGCATCGTGACGGTCTCGGTGACCGGTGAGGACCTCACCCTGCCCGTCAGCGCCGAGTCGCTGGCCGCGCAGTGGTTGGCCGATCCGCGCCTCGGTCCGCGGCTGTCGGCGGCGCTGGCTACCAGGACCGACCCGTCGGGCCTGGGTGCGCTCCTGGTCGGACCGGACGCCAACGCGATGATCCTGGCCATCCCGATGCGGCGGCTCGTCCGCTTTCCGGGCTTCCCGGTGACCGAGGAGGATCTGGCCCACTGGCTGGCCGAGACCGGGCCGTAGCGCAGCGCCGCCGACGACCGCCGCTCAAGCCGCGTCGGCGTAACACTCGACTGTCGACAAATCCAGCGGGAACCGCACCGCGGTGTCGCCGAAGAGCAGGCTGGTGGCCCGCCGGCCGGCCCGCTCGACCGCCTCGGCGACCCGGGTGGCCTGCCCGGCCGGGCAGTGCACGATCACCTCGTCGTGCTGAAAGAAGACCAGCTCGGCCTCGGTGCCGGCCAGCTCGCCCCGGAGCACCGCCAGCAGGGTCGAGGCCCACTCGGCGGCGGTGGCCTGGATGACGAAGTTGCGGGTGAACCGGCCCCGGGACCGGGCCGCCCGCGCCCGGGGCGAACCCGGATCGTCGGCCGACTCCGGGGCGGCGGCGTCGTCGTCGAACCCCGCCGTGCCCGGTGGGCAGGTCCGCCCCAGCCAGGACCGCACCAGGCCACCGGTCTCGCCGGTGCGCGCCGCCGCCTCGACATAACCGAACGCCGTCGGGTAGCTGCGCCGCAGCACCGCCAGGGCCGGCACCGCCGCGCCGCCGGTCTGCCCGTACATCGCGCCGAGCAGGGCGACCTTGGCCCGGGCCCGGTCACCACCGAAGGCGTCCCGAGCCAGGGCGGCGTAGAGGTCGCCGGTCGCGCCGGCCCGGGCCAGCCGGAGATCACCGGAGACGGCGGCGAGCACCCGCGGCTCCAACTGCCCGGCGTCGGCCACCACGAAGCGCCAACCCGGGTCGGCCACCGCCGCCCGGCGGATCACCTTCGGGATCTGCAACGCGCCGCCACCACGGGTGGCCCAGCGTCCCGACACCACCGCGGCGGGCACGTACTCCGGCCGGAAGCGGCCGTCGCGCACCCAGGCGTCCCGCCACGCCCACCCGTGCGCCGTCCAGATCCGGTAGAGCTCCTTGTATTCCAGGACCAGTGGCACCGCCGGGTGGTCCACGCCACGCAGCACCCAGGCGCGGGTGTTCGGCAGCCGCACGCCGGCCCGCGCGAACGCCTTCAGCAGCTCCGCCGGGCTGTCGGTGTGCAGCTGGCGCACCCCGAAGGCGTCGGCGATGCGCGCGGCAAGCTCGGCCAGCCGTCGGGGCGGCCCGCCGACCGGGGACGGCTCCCCCAGCAACTCGGTCAGCACGGCGTCGTGCACGTCGGCGCGCCAGGGCAGGCCGACCGCGCCCATCTCGGCCGCGATCAGCGCACCGGCCGACTCGGCGGCCACCAGCAGCCGGAACCGGCCCGGGTCGGCGGTTGCCGCGATGCGATCGAGCTGGTCGGCGTACACCCTGGTCAAGGCCGTGATGTCCGGACCCGGCGGGCCGGGCACGGCATCGAAGAGGGTGGCCTGCCCGGTGCCGGGCGGGGCGACGGCCCGGGGTGGCGGATCGGCGGGCACCGGCGCGCCGGTCAGCCGGGCCCACGCGGCGGCCAGCGACCGGGGTTCGCCGCCCCGGCCGGCGTGGCCGAGCAGCAACGCCTCGGTCAGCTCGACGTCGTGGCACCGCTCGACCCGGACCCCGGCGCGCAGCAGCGCGGGGCAGAGAGTGGCACCGGAGGCCCAGACCCAGCGCGGCTGCGCGGCGCGCTCCCGGGCGGCCACCGCGGCGGGCAGGTCGGTCACCGCCTCCGGTGGGCCGGCCGGGTCGCCGGCCGGGCCGAGGGCTTGCAGCACTCCCCCGCCCCGGTCGTCAGCAACCACCGCCACCAGCACGTACGCGATTCTGCCCGGCCCCTGTGACACCCCAGGGGGTAACCCGGGGTGAGGTTACTTGGAGACGCCGGCGGTGAGGCCGGACTGGACCTGGCGTTGGAAGACGATATAGACGATGAGCACCGGGAGCATCGCCATGGTGACGCCGGCGAACAGCCCGGACCAGTCGGAGCGGTAGCCCTGGTTGACCGAGAGTTCGATCAGGCCCTGGGAGATCACCTGGTTCTTCGGCTCGCCGGCCACCGACTGCATCAGCAGGGTCGGCAGGTACCACTGGTTCCACTGGCCGAGGACGTTGAAGATACCGATGCTGATCAGCCCCGGCTTGGCCATCGGCAGCATGACGCTGAAGAACAACCGGCTGTGCGACGCCCCGTCGACCAGGGCCGCCTCGGCGATCGCGGTCGGCAGGGTACGGAAGAACGAGTGCATGAAGAAGACGGTGAACGCCAGCGACCAGGCCACGTAGACCAGAATCAGCATGAGGTGACTGTTCGGGCCGAGGAAAGGCAGCGTCACGCCCATGTTGTAGACGCCCTTGAACAGCGGCACCGCGGCCAGGTAGATCGGCAGCGTCAACCCGGACAGGAACATGTAGTAGATCAGCCGGTTGCCGGGGAAGTCGTAGCGCGCCAGCACGTACGCGGCCATCGAGCCGAGCAGCATGGTGAGGAAGACGCTGCCGGTCAGCACCAGCACGGTGTTCAGGAAGAACGAACCGATCTGCCCCTCGGTCCAGGCTCGGGCGAAGTTGCCCCACTGCAACGTCTCCGGAAACAGCGACAGCGGATTGCGGATGACCTCCGCGTCGGTCTTGAGCGCCGACATCACCACCCACAGCAGCGGGTAGACCACCATGATCGCCCAGACGGCGAGGAAGAGGTGCGAGAAGCCGTTGAAGAACTTCGCCCCGGCGCGGCTGCCGCCGGCGGCGGCCCGCCGACCCGGCGTACGGTCCGACGGTGGGGCCTGGTCGGCCCCGGCCGGACCACCCGGGGTGTGGGTCACCGTGCTCATCGTCGGTGTCTCCTCAGTACTCGATGCGCTCACGACGGGTGATCCTCAGCTGCAACGCGGCCAGCAGGATCGTGAAGATCGCCAGGGCCACCGCGATCGCGCAGGCGTAGCCGAACTGGCCCTTCTGGAACGCGTTGAAGTTGATCACCGAGGCGAAGATCTCGCTGGCGTGGTTCGGGCCGCCCTGGCTCGGGGTCATGATGTAGACCAGGGCGAACATGTCAAGCGCGATGAAACCCAGGTACACCCAGGCCACCGAGACGGTGTCCCGCAGCAGCGGCAGGGTGAGCCGGAAGAAGGTGTGGAAGCGTCCGGCACCGTCCAGGAGGGCCGCCTCGTAGATCTCCTTCGGGATGGACTGCATGGCCGCCGAGAACAGCACCATGTAGAACCCGGCGCCGCTCCAGACCGCGATCAGCAGCAGCCACCACAGCACCGCCGGTACGCCGAGGAACGGCTCCGGGTCGTACACGAAGGTGATCGGGTCCTCCGGGTTCACCAACCCGATCTTCATCAGTACGCCGTTGATCAGGCCCTGGCCGTCGGCGCGGTAGATCTGCTGCCACATCACCGCGATGACGACCAGGGACAACACCTGCGGGAAGAAGAAGATCACCTTGTACAGGCTGGAGCCGAAGACGCCCCGGATGCCGGCCTTGTCCTCGCGTCCGCCCACGTTGAGCAGGAACGCGAGGAACAGGGCCAGCGCGATGGTGAACAGCGGCACGGTGACCAGGAAGAAGACGTTGTGCCAGAACGCCTTCCTGATCAGCTCGTCGGAGAAGAGCCGGAGGTAGTTCTCCAGCCCGACGAACTGCTGCCGGTCGGAGTAGCCGCCCCAGTCGGTCAGCGAGTATCCGGCCGCCTGGAGGAAGGGCCACACCACGTAGCAGAGGTACAGCCCGACCGGCAGCGCCAGGAAACCCGTGACGAACCGCGCAACACCGTGCCGCATTTGGCGCTCACTTCCTCGTTGGATCAGATCCGGGTGTCACGCGTCGCGGGTCTGCTTCTTGATCGACGAGTCCTTGGCGACCTTGTCCGCTGCGGCCTGCATCTTGTCGATGAACTGCGCGGCGGTGAGCCGGCCGGCCATCAGCTCCTGGGAGAGGTTCTGACTCTCCTTGTCCAGGTCGGCGTAGAAGTTCCAGTACTTGACCGAGACCAGGTCCTTCGGCGCGTTCTTCATCAGCTCGTTGGCGCTGGCCAGCGCCGAGTCCTGGACGTTGTCGCCGGAGCCCGCGGTCGAGGCGAGCGACTTGGTCAGCTCGGCGAACTTCGCCGAGCCGGCCTTGGAGAGCACCGCCCGCAGGAACTCCTTGGCCGCCGCCTTGTTCGGGGCCTTGCTCGGCACCACGATGCCCTCGCCGGCACCGGCGTAGACGTCGTTCGGCGCCTTGTCGGTGGCGCCCAGGCCCCAGTAGTCGGAGATCTTCATCTCGAAGCCGGGCGGGATGGTCTCCGCCATCTCGTTCTTGAGCCAGGTGCCGACCTGGATGAAGGCGGCCTTGCCGTCCAGCCACGCCTGCTGCGACTGGGTGTGGTCGAGCCGGCCGGGCAGCACCAGCTTGTCCTTGACCAGCTTCTCCCACTGCTCCAGCGCGGGCAGCACACCCTCGGCCCGCCAGGCGTTCTCCTTCAGGTTGTCGATGTCGATGACCGCCTGCTTGCCGGCCGACTTCCAGATGGTGGCCATCAGCGCCCAGCGCGGGTAGTAGCCGTGCACCGCGTCGTAGACGTACGGTGCCATGCCCTTGGCCTTGATCTTCGGGGCGAGGGCGAAGAACTCCTCGAAGGTCTTCGGCGGCGTCCAACCCTCCTTGCTGAACAGGGCCGCGTTGTACCAGTTGCCCCAGACCGTGTAGGCGATGTTCACCACGTAGAACTTGCCCTGGTAGGTGCCGTCGGCGACGGTGCCCGGCAGCAGGGTGTCCGCGACAGTGCCGCCACCCTCCCAGGCCGGGGCGGCGAGCAGGTCGTCCAGCGGCTCGATCGCGCCCTCGTTGACCAGGGTGCTGATGTCCATGATGTCGGCGCCCGAGTTCATCACCACGTCGCTGGGCGTGGTCGCCATCTTGGGCTGCTCTTCGGTCTTGATCTTCTGGGTGGAGCTCATGTTGACCGTGACGTTCGGGTGCTTGGCGTTGAAGATCGCCTTGTCCTCCTGCGCCCACTTGTCACCGAGCCCACCGTTGAAGATCACCACCTTCACGGCGCCGCTCTCCGGCACGCCGAAGGGGTTGTCGTTGCTCTTCTCCCCGGCGTTGTCGTTGTTCTGGCTCGGCGTGCTGCCGGCACAGGCGCTGAGCAGGCCGGCGGCCGGGGTCACCAGGAGACCCGCGGCCGCCGCACGGCGCAGCAGGGTCCGGCGGTCCAGTTCGGGGGTAGCAGACATCTCTGACTCTCCTTGTGGTTTCGGACTTCTCATGAGGTGGTCCCCCTCGCGGCCTTGTGCCCGTCGACGGCCTGGGCGGTACGCCGGAAGGCCGCGTGGGCACGGTCGTGGGTACGCTGCGCGACCGCGATGTAGAGCAGATCGAGCACCACCAGCTGCGGATGCCGGGCCGACAGCGCGTCCGGCCGGAACGTGGTGGCCTGGCTGGCGGTGAGCAGGACGATGTCGGCCAGCTCGGCCAGTGGCGAGCGACGGAAACCGGTCAACGCGATAGTCGTCGCGCCCCGGCTGCCGCCCTCGGCGAGCATCTCGATGACCTCGCGGGTCTGGCCGCTGTGCGAGATGCCCAGCGCGACATCACCCGGGCGCAGCAGCGCGGCGGCGGCGAGCCCGGAGTGCACGTCGTTCCACGCCCACGCGGCCACCCCGATGCGGTGCAGGCTGAACTGCATCTCCGCACCGACCAGCGCACTGCCGCTGGCGCCGAAGATGTTCACCCGGCTGGCCCCGGCGATGGCGACCGCGGCGCGTTCCACCTCGGCGAGGTCGAGCAGCGCGGCGGTGTCGTGCATGGCCCGGGTGTCGGCCGCGATGATCTGCTCCAGCACCCGTTCCAGCGGGTCGCTGGGCTGGATCTCCCGTCCGATGTCGACCGACCAGCCGGCCGAGCGGGTCCGGCCGGTCTCGGTGGCGATGCCCAGTCGCAGGTCGGCGTAGCCGTCGAAGCCCATCGCCCGGCAGAACCGGGTGACAGTCGCCGGTGAGGTGCCGCTGCGTTCGGCCAGCTCCACGATGGTGGCCCGGGCCGCTGCCTCCGGGTCGCTCAGCACGTGCTCGGCGACCCGGCGCAGCGCGCCGGTCAGCTCGTCGGCACCGGTGCGGACCCGGGCCAGTATCCCGTCGGAGGCGACACCGATCAGGCCCCGCCGGTCGACCCCCTCGGCGTCGGCCACCGCGGTGCCCGCGGAGGTTTCCGCCTCGTGATCAACCATGGGACACCTTTCGGAAAAGACTGTTAACTGTTAGTGGTAAAAGTTCTTACTGAAGCCACCTCCGTGTCAAGACTGTGGGCGAAGTTTTCAAACTGTTACCTGGCGCGTACTCCCCGAGAGGATCCGTCGCTTCTCGTCGATGGCCGCCGCGACCAGCACGAACACTCCGCCGGCCGCCGGGCGGTGCCCGTCGCGGCCCGACAGCACCGGCCGGACGCGCCGCCGCGCGCGGCCGGAGTCCGGACCGTCGCCGTCGGCACGACGCGGGCGCGCGGGCCGGGCACGGCCCGGCTCGCCGCGCGCGACCTGCCCGAGGTGACCGACCCGACGCCCAGCACACCCGCCTGATCGGAATCCGGAAACAGTCGCCTTACTGACACCCGCCGATTCCTTCTCGTCGTACGGCCACTGTCGAGACGACTACCGGGGGATTTCCGGGTGTGGCCGGTCGGTTAACGTTCAGGCGCGAGCTACGTGACGGTACGAGTCCAAGCTGGAGGCCTGGTGCCGGATATTCCGCTTACCGACGCACTGGCCGCGCTGATTCGGGATCTGCGACGTGCGACGTCTGGCAGCCCCGAAGACGGTGTGGAAGTGGAACTGAGCCTGGTGGCACGGGCCGATCGCCATGGCGTCACCTGGCAGCTGGCGACAACGGAGGACGTCGGGGCGGTCCGGGTCCGATTGACTGTGCATCCGTGGCGATGGCCCCCACCCGACATTCCCGTTCCCGATCTGCCCCCTGCGGTGAGAAATCCCCCACCCGCTGTCTCCTACGCACCGAAGCCGGGCTACGACGAGACGTCTGTCGGCCTCGATCCGAACCGCCTCGGCAGCGCTCACCTGCCACCGATCGTCCGTCCCAAGCCCGGCGTGGACATCGAGCGCGATGACGATTGACGGCACCGGCGGCGACCCCGGCACCGATGCACTGGAACGCGGTAACGACCGGATCCGTGACGCGGCGAAATGGTTGGTCGCCAGCGCCGCGGCGGTCGGCGCGGCGATGCTTGCCGGCAGCCAACTGTCGAGCATCGGCGAACTCCCGCTCGGCGTACCCGATTCCGTGGAGAATGCTCGGCTCTGGGTGGCGATGTGGGGTGCCGTCGCCGGGCTCAGCGCCGTGGTGTACGCCATCTGGACCGCCGTGCAGATACTGCTGCCGAAACTGGTGCTGATCAGCGATCTCGAACAGGCATGGACGCAGCGAAGGTCCGTACTGGATCCGGTGGTGGAGCATTTCCGACGCAATCCCAAATACCTGCAGGGATTCTCGACTCCGGGCGAAGTCGTCGCCGCCCGCGAGGAACTGATCGTCGCGCAGCGCGATCCGGCGACCGCTGACGACATCCGGGTGGAGCTGGCGGCCCGGATCGCCGATCTGGACGATCGGATCACCGCGATCGAGGACACCGCCACCCACGAGGCGCTGAAGGAGCAGTTCACGCGTGCGCTGCACCGGCTGATGCTGGCCACCGCCGTCGCCGCGGTCGGCATCGTGGCCTTCGCCTGGTCGGCCAACCCCCCGGCCCACCAGCCCACCGCGGATCTGCGCAACGCCCGCCTGGTCGACGCGTACCTGCGCGACGCCGACCTGCGCAACGCCAAACTGGACCACGCCGACCTCACCAACGCCGACCTGACCGGCGCGGACCTCTCCGGTGCCTCGATCAACGGTGTCGTCTGGCGCAACACCATCTGCCCCGACGGCACCAACAGCGACGCCAACCGCCACACCTGCGCCGGCCATCTGTCGTGACCGGGCTCGAACCGCACGTCCAACGGGTGGTGAAGGTCCACGGCACGTTGCTCGGATCCGGCTACGCCGTCGGCGTCGACCTGGTGCTGACCGCTGGTCATGTGGTCGGTCCACGCGGGGACGCGGCGTGGATCTCCCGTAGCGACAGCACCGCCGCACGCGAGCACCGGGCCACGGTGATCTGGCGGGGTGACGGCATCGACGCCGACGCCGCCCTGCTCCGACTGGACATTCCGCTCTGGACGGCGGAGGAGACCCGCACCCGCTACGGCGAGCTGCGCGGCCACCAGCCGGTGCCCTGCCTCACCGCCGGCTATCCGTGGGTCCGGGTGGGCCACGACGGGCTACGCCGCCTCGACGAGCTGCCCGGCCACGTGATGCCCAGTCTCGGCTTCGAGGACCACCGGTACGCGCTGGACTCCACCCGGATCGCCCCGAACCCACCCGGGCCGCTGCGGGATCCGACAGGCGAGCCGGTACGCGACGAGAACGGTGAGCCGGTGCCCGACGCCCACCCGCACAGCGGCTACTCGGGCGCGCCGCTGCTGACCTCCGGCGCGCGGCAGCTCCTGCTGGGCGTCGTGGTGGCGGTGCCGTCCCGGTACGGCCCCGGGCGGCTCGACGCGGTACGGATCACCCGGTTGCTCGCCGACCCCACCTTCGCCGGCCTGGTCGGCACCTCTCCCGACCAGATCGAACGGGAACCGGCGCAGCTGCTGCCGACCGGGATCGTCGCGCACGACGAGGCCCTGGCCGAGCTGGCGGACCATCTGCGCGCCGATCGGCTGCCCTACGTCCCGCCCGCCGACGCCGGCGCGGCGACCCATCCCGGACGCCTGCTGGACCGCCTGGACGAACTGGCCGGCCACTGCGGTCTGCTGCTGGTCGGCCAGGCCGGCATCGGCAAGACCCGCACCTGCCTGGAGGTCGCCAACTGCGCGGTCGACGCCGGCTGGCGGGTGCTGCACGTGCGTCCCGGCGAGCCGCTCGTCACCACCGAACAACTCATCGACGTGGTGAACGGCGCCACCGACCAACGCCTGCTGATCATCATCGACTACCTGAACCTCAGCGGCCTGGACTACCCCGCGATCCGGCACCGGCTGCTGCCCGCCGCCCGGGCGCGCGGGATCCGCCTCGCCATGCTGGGCTCGGCCCGACCCGGCTGGTTCCACCAGAAGGACAACACTCCACTCACCCAGGTCTTCCGGCCGGTCGAGCTACGGCCGGAGGACGAGCACCTGGACCGGATCCGGCATCAGGTGGTCACCACCCTGGCACCGCGGGCGCGGGCGATCCTCGGTGACGAGCGGTTGGCCCACCTGTGTGGTCGGCGTCCGGTCGTGGCGACCCTCATCGCCGCCGAGGCCGAGGCCCAGGCGGCCCGGGGCAAACTGTCGACGGCAACCGCCGACCTGCGACCGGAGTACCTGCTCGACTGGCTGGTCCGCCGGCTCGACGAGGACGACCTGCTGCACCAGGCCCAACGGTTGGACGACGAACGCGAGCCCGACCTCCGGTTGCAGATCTACGCCGCGATGGCCGCCGCCACCCCGCAGCCCCGTCCCGCCCTGGTCGCGTGCGGCGCCCGCGTCGCGGGTGGTGACGACGCACGGGCCGAGCACCTGATCGAGGTCCTGCTGACGATGGGCTGGATGATCGCGACCTCGGACGGGTTGGCGCCGGTGCACGACATCGTGGTCGACCAACTGCTGGAACACACGACCGTCCGGGCCGGGCTGAACACGGTCCGGACCGCTGTCGCCGACCGGATCCTCGGTGCCAGCCTGACCAGTGCCCGCACCATCGGCCGGTACGCCATGAATCTCGATCGGCTGCTGCGCGACCTGGCGCTGCAACAGCGCGACGGTCCACTCGCCGGGCACTGTGCGGCCTGGTTGAGTGCCCACGCGACGGCGGCCGGCGAGTTGCTCGCCGGCCCGCAGGACGTCGGCGCGTACGCCCTCGGCGCGGTGCTGGACAACTCACCCTGGGCGCAGGTGCTCTTCCAACACTGGCCGCAGCTCGGCGCGCCCTGGCTGAACGTGCACGGCACGTCCCTGGCCGCGCGGCACATCCTCTACAAGGGGCTGCGGACTGTCGCCTCCCCACAGGCGGCCCGGCTGATCGAGGTGGCGACCGCCTGGCTGACCCGGCACCAGACGGCTCTGGAGGCCAGTTTCGTCATCGCGACCCTGTTGGGACGGGCCGACCTGCCCCGCCGAGACGCCCGCCTCGTCATCGACGCCGCCCGACCCTGGCTCGGTCACCACGTGGAACTCACCGACGCCGGCTTCGTGCTGCGCCCGCTGCTGAACCGGACCGACCTCACCCCCGACGACGTACGCCACGCCATCGACACCACCCGACGCTGGCTCACCCGGTACGAGGAACTCACCGACGCCAAGTTCGTCCTGCATCCGCTGCTGAACCGGACCGACCTCACCCCCGACGACGTACGCCACGCCATCGACACCGCCCACCGCTGGCTGCACCACCACAACGAGCTCATCGACACCCAGTTCGTCCTGCGCCCGCTGCTGGACCGGACCGACCTCACCCCCGACGACGCCCGCCACGCCATCGACACCACCCGACGCTGGCTCACCCGGTACGGGGAACTCACCGACGCCAAGTTCGTCCTGCATCCGCTGCTGAACCGGACCGACCTCACCCCCGACGACGCCCGCCACGCCATCGACACCACCCGACGCTGGCTCAGTCACCACGAGAAACTCACCGACGCCGGCTTCGTCCTGCATCCGCTGCTGAACCGGACCGACCTCACCCCCGACGACGCCCGCCACGCCATCGACACCACCCGACGCTGGCTCAGTCACCACGAGAAACTCACCGAGGCCGGCTTCGTGCTGCGCCCGCTGCTGGGCCGCGCCGATCTCACGCCCGAGGAGACCGAGCACGGCATCGACACCGCCCTGAACTGGCTGTGCCGGCACGGCGACACCAACGAGGCGGGATACGTACTGCCCCGGCTGTTGGCGCTGCGCAAGATGACCGACCTGCCGGAGTGGCTACCCGCGGTCATCGACCGGTGGGCGGATCGGCACCGGTCGGAGCCGGACATCGTCTTCGTCACCAAGCATCTCTCCCGGCAGAACGCGCTGACGGAGGTCACCGCCGACGTGGTCCTGGACTGGGCCGCCGAGCATCCGCACGATCCCGACATCCCCTGGCGGATGAACGGCGTCGCCACCGCGATCGACCGGTTCCCGTTGTTGGCCGGTCGGCTGTTGCGGGCCGTCGAACGATTTCTCGACGGCATCGAGGGTGAGCAGGCGGACGTCAACAGGCACGGCGAGGTGGACGGCCTCGTCCAGTCACTCTGTCGGCCGAGGACGCTGCGTTGTGGGTTGGCCGGTGCCCGCGTCGACGACATCCTGCTCCGCTGGCTGGCCCACCCGGCCACGCTGAACCCCAGGTGTTCGAAAGGGACCCACTACCGCGACAAGGTGAGCCGGGCCTGCGCCCTGGTGCGCGCCGGCCGTCTCTCCCGCCAGGGCGCGATCGACGTGCTGGCCCGGCTGCACACCTGGATCCCCCACTGGCGGCTCACCGAAGCGCATTTCCCGCTGCGGGACGCGGCCCTGGAGGACGTGGCGACGCTGCTGGCGCAGCTGCGACAGCCGCCGGATCACGTCCCGCACCGGCCGGTCGCCGCGCCCGCCGGCCAAGCCGGTCCCGGCACCGTCCCGGCTGGCATACCCTCGGATCATGCGCCGCCTGGCCCGCCTCGCCGCCCGGACCCCGGCGGACCGTGAGCGCTACCTCGACCTGCTTCGGGCGTTGGCGATCGTGCTTGTCGTCCTCGGCCACTGGACGATCGCCAGCATCTATCACGACCAACACGGCCGGCCGGACGGCCACTCGGCGCTGCCGGCGATTCCCTGGGCCTACCCGCTGACCTGGTTGGTCCAGGTCATGCCGGTGTTCTTTCTGGTCGGCGGCTACGCCAACGCCGCCTCGCTCGCGGCGCACCGCGGCCGGGGCGGCGACTGGGCCGGTTGGCTGCTCGGCCGCAGCGCCCGGCTGCTGCGCCCGACCACCGTGCTGCTGGTGGTGCTGGTGGGCGGCGCGCTGCTGGCCCGGTTGGCCGGCACCGAGCCGAGCCAGGTCCGCCCCGTCGTCTGGTTCGCCACCATCCCGCTGTGGTTTCTCGCCGCGTACCTGGCCGTGGTGCCGTTGACCCCGCTGATGTACGCGCTGCACCGCCGCTTCGGGCTGGCGGTGCCGGCGGTCCTGGTGCTGCTCGTCGCCCTCGGTGATCTGGGTCGTGCGTTCGGTCCGGCCGAGTTGGCCCTGGCCAACTACCTGCTCGGCTGGCTCGCCGTCCACCAGGTCGGTTTCGCCTGGTACGACGCCCGCCGGGGCACCTGCCGACGCGCCCGCTGCCTGCCCATGTCGCGTCGGGCCGCCGGGGCGATGCTCGTCGGCGGGCTCGCCGTCGCGGTGCTGCTCACCGCCGTCGGGCCGTACCCGGTGAGCATGATCAACGGGCCGGGTGAGCGGATGGCGAACGCCGCTCCGCCCAGCGTCGCGCTGCTCGCCGTGGCCACCGCCCAGCTCGGGCTGATCCTGCTGCTGCGCGAACGGGCCGAACGTTGGCTGCACCGCAGCCGCCCCTGGCAGGTGGTGATCGGCGTCAACTCGGTGGTGCTCACCGTCTTCCTGTGGCACCTGAGCGCGGTGGTGCTGCTGGTGGGGGCGCTGGACGGGCTCGGTGTGCTGCCCACCCCGGCGGCCGGTTCGGCGGCCTGGTTCGCCTGGCGGCTGCCCTGGGTGCTGCTGCTGGCCGTGGTGCTCGCCGTCCTGGTCGCCGTCTTCGGCCCGATCGAGGCCCGTACCGGCCGGGCCGAAGACCGGGCACCCGGGTGGTCGGTCCAGGTCCGGGGCGTGCTCACCGTCGCCGGTTTCGCCGCCGTGGGGTACGCCTTGGCGGCCAACGCCACCACCGCGAAGACCGCACCCGAGCCGTTCGGGCTGCCCGCCTCGGCGCTGGTGGCGTACCTGGCCGGGGCGGGCGTGCTGCGGCTGCTCAGGTCTGGGTGGGGAAGCCGAGGTTGACCCCGCCGTGGCGGGGGTCGAGCCAGCGACTGGTGACCACCTTGCCCCGGGTGAAGAAGGCCACCCCGTCGGCGCCGTGCGCGTGCAGGTCGCCGAAGAGCGAGGACTTCCAGCCGCCGAAGGAGTAGTACGCCATCGGCACCGGGATCGGCACGTTGATGCCGACCATGCCCACCTCCACCTCGTGCTGGTAGCGCCGGGCCGCGCCACCGTCGTTGGTGAAGATCGCCGTGCCGTTGCCGTACGGGCTGGCGTTGACCAGGGCGACCGCCTCGTCGTACGAGCCGACCCGCAGCACCGACAGCACCGGGCCGAAGATCTCGTCGGTGTAGATCGACATCTCCGGGGTGACGTGGTCGAACAGGGTCGGGCCGAGCCAGAAGCCGTCCGGTTCGCCGTCCGGCTGCACCTCGCGACCGTCGACCACCGGCACCGCGCCGGCCGCCACGCCCGCCTCGACGTAGGACCGGACCCGGTCCGCGTGCGCGGCGGTGACCAGCGGACCCATGTCGCAGCCACGCCGCCCGTCGCCGGTCCGCAGCCCGGCCATCCGGCGCGCGATCCGGGCCACCAGGTCGTCGGCGACCGGCTCGACGGCGACCAGCGCGGAGATCGCCATGCACCGCTCCCCCGCCGAGCCGAACCCGGCGTTGACCGCCGCGTCGGCGGCCAGGTCCAGGTCGGCGTCGGGGAGCACCACCATGTGGTTCTTCGCTCCACCGAGCGCCTGCACCCGCTTGCCGGCGGCAGTGCCGCGCTGGTAGACGTGCCGGGCGACCGGGGTGGAGCCGACGAAGGACACCGCCTTGACCGTCGGGTGGTCCAGCAGCGCGTCGACCGCCTCGGCGTCGCCGTTGACCACGTTGAGCACCCCGTCGGGCAGGCCCGCCTCGGCGAACCACTCGGCCAGCAACAGCGCCGCGCTCGGGTCCTTCTCGCTCGGCTTGAGCACCACCGCGTTGCCGGCGGCCACCGCCACCGGCACGAACCACAGCGGCACCATCACCGGGAAGTTGAACGGGCTGATCACCGCCACCACGCCGAGCGGCTGCCGCAGACTGTACGAGTCGACCTCGGTGGAGACGTTCTCGCTGAAGCCGCCGCGCAACGCCGACGGGATGCCGCAGGCGTACTCGATGACCTCAAGCCCGCGCTGCACCTCGCCGGCGGCGTCGGCGAGCACCTTGCCGTGCTCGGCGGTGATCACCTCGGCGAGCCGGTCCCGGCGGGCGTGCACCAGCTCGCGGAAGGCGAAGAGCACGGCCGTGCGCTTCGCCAGCGACGCGTCGCGCCAGGCCCGCGCCGCCCGCTCGGCGGCCTCGACCGCGACCGCCACGTCCGCGGCGCAGGCCAGCTCCACCTGACCGGTACGCCGACCGGTGGCCGGGTCGAAGACGTCGCCGCGCCGCGCCGAGTCGCCGCCGACCCGCTTGCCGTCGATGAAGTGCCCGATGAGGTTCACGCCGCCACCTGCCCCACGCTGGTCCGGATCGCCTCGACGAGGATGGCCAGCCCTTCCCGGGCCTCCTCCTCGGTGAGCGTCAACGGCGGGCCCATCCGCACCACGTTGCCGTACAGGCCGCCCTTGCCGACCAGCAGGCCACCTTCCCGGCAGGCTTCGAAGACCGCGGTGGCCAGCGCCGGATCCGGTTCGTTGCCGCCGGGGCGGACGAACTCGACGCCCAGCATCAGCCCCTTGCCGCGTACCTCGGCCACCGACGGCAGCTCGCCCACGGCGGCGCGCAGCCCGTCGCCGAGGATCGCGCCGACCCGCGCCGCGTTGCCCTGGAGATCGTGGTCGAGCAGGTAGTCCAGGACCGCGTTGCCGGCCGCGGTGGAGATCGGGTTGCCACCGAAGGTGGAGAAGCTGATCGCCGGCACCGCCTCCAGCACCTCGGCCCGACCGACCACGCCGGCCAGGGCGAAGCCGTTGCCGATGCCCTTGGCGAAGGTGAGCAGGTCCGGGGTGACGCCGTGGGCCTGGTAGCCCCAGAAATGCTCGCCGGTGCGCCCCCAGCCGGTCTGCACCTCGTCGGAGATCAGCAGGATGCCGTGTTCGTCGAGGATCTTCTTCCAGGCCGCGAAGAGCCCGTCCGGGCCGTGCGTGAAACCGCCGACGCCCTGGATCGGCTCGGCGATCAGGCAGGCCACGTCACCGGCGGTCTGGGTGGCGAGCACCTCGCGCAGGTCTTCGGCCGCCGCGTCGAGCCGGTCGGCCGGGTCCAGCCGGGCCAGCAGGCCCCGCAGCCGGTCACCGGAGTGCAACCAGGCCACCTGGAGCGGGTTGAGCGCGCTCGCCGACCAGCCACGGTTGCCGGTCACGCCCATCGCCGCGTACGACCGGCCGTGGTAGCTGTTGCGTACGGCCAGGATCTGGTGTGAGCGGCGGTGGTTGGTGGCGACCAGCAGCGCCGCCTCGTTCGCCTCGGTGCCGGAGTTGGTGAAGAAGACCCGGGCGTCCGGGATGCCGGAGACCCGGGCGATCTTCTCGGCCAGCTCCACCTGCTGCCGGATCAGGTAGAGCGTGGAGCTGTGCACGATGCCGGTCGCCAGTTGCCGCTGCACGGCCTCCCGGATCTCCGGTACGTCGTAACCGATCATGTTGGTCAGCACGCCGCCGAAGAAGTCGAGGTAGCTGCGGCCGTGCGCGTCGGTGACCCGGCGCCCTTCGCCGGCGACGAGTTCGAGCGGTTCGGCATAGTAGAGCGGCATCCAGGAGGGGAGCACGGCCCGATGCCGGGCCAGCAGGTCGTCGGAGGTCACGGTCGCACCCTTCGGATCGCGGCGGTTACCGCACGCTTCCATCACCCTCGCGGCCCCGGCAAGTGCCAAAGTGTCGCGTGGTGATCCACGACCGTTGACAACACGTCAACGTTTTCCGTCGCCGTCCCAACCGTTGGGCACGCTTACCGTGGCCCCGATGCCGCACGTCTGCGAATTCCGAACCAGTAGGCGGGAAGGTGCAGCGCTGCGGCGACCACCCCGAAACCCAGCCAGCCGAGGCCGAGCGCGATCGCGCCAGAGGCGTCCTGGCCCAGGTGGACCCCGGTGAGGAATCCGACGAGCGCGAGGCTGTTGCGGGTGAAGTGCCGGCAGAAGGCCGGTAGGTCCCGGCCCACCTCGACCGCCACCAGCACGCCGGCGTACGGAAAGGTCACCACCAGCCCGCGCAGGAGCTGCCCGAGCAGCCCGGTCAGCGCCGCGCCACAGAGGATCAGCACCAGCCGGGCCGGGGCGGCCAGCAGGATCGGCCAGCGGAGCCGATGATGTGTCACCGCCACGATGCTGAAGAACATGGTGAGCCCGACCACGCCGACGAGTTGCGCGCCGTCGATGTGGTGGCCGGTGGCCAGCTGCGCCGCCGACATGGGCAACGGCAGGCTGGCGACGAAGGCCCGCCACCGGAGCGGACGGATCAGGCTCACCGCCCAGACCACCGCGGTCACCAGCAGTACGCCCTGGACGGTCATGGGCCCGACTCACGGGTCGAAGGTGGCCCGGGCGACGCAGGACCGAAACGTCTCGCCGGCCCGGGTCACGTCGGAGGCGTTCACCGAGAACCGGTTCTCGGTGATCTCGCCGTGTGCGCTCATGCCGGCCGTCCAGCACGCCTCACCATCCCAGCGGATCAGGTTGACGTGCAGGTCGGCCGGAACCGCCTCGGTCCTCAGCAGCCCCACCCGGACGCCGGCCCGACGCTGCCTGGCCACCAGTTCCGCCAACTCGTCGGAGAAATCGGAGTAGGTGAAGACGCGGGTGATCCGCACACCACGGGCCACCGCCGCCAGGTTCTCCGACCAGTACCGCCGACCGATGTCGCTGCCCCACCAGGCGAGTCGGGGCAGCACGTTGGTCAGCGCCTCCAACTCCCGGACGCAGTCCCGGGTCGCGCCGAGCATGTCCTGATAGTCGGTGCCGGGCCGGATGATGCGCCCCTGGCGTAACTGCCCGAGATCTTCCTGGAACCGCTCGAACCGGCGCTGGGTCTCCGCGGCGATCCGGGTATCTCGATGGCGCTCCACGGCCTCCCGGGCGGCGGTGGCGACTTCCGGCACCGCCCGTACCAGCCAGGGCGGGCCGACCAGCAACGTACGCAGGTGAAACCGGCGCTCGGCGCGGGCCAGCGAGTCCACCAGCAGCGAGATGGTGATGCCCATCAGACCGGCCAGCAGGGACTCCACACCGGAGGCGGCGCCGGTCAGGTCGAGCGTGACGGAGAGCGCGATCGACAACGCGATGCCGGTCAAGGCAACCGGATCGGTGTGCGCCATCAGTCGGGTGATGCCCACCGCGTACGGATATGGTGCGATCCGCTGCCGCCGCGCCGAACGGGACATCGATCACCTCCAGCATGCCGCTGCGACCAGCGTAGGACTCGCCGGCCACTGGCTGGCCGGCGACTTCCGGCACCCCCGGTGCCGACGGACGCCGACGGGAAGTGTCTGGTAGGCCGACCCGACCCGGTTCGCCAGCAGGGACCGTCAGTAGCCGCGGAAGTTGTCCTTGCGGATCTGCTTGCGGCTGATGCCGAGGTCCTTCAGCGCGGCGCTGGTCTCGGCGATGAACTTCGGCATTCCGGAGATGTAGTAGGTCGCGTTCGGGGCGTTCGTGGCAACCTGCTTGAGGTCGACGGCGAAGTCCTCGCGGTCCCGGTGGTAGCGGGCGTCGCTGGCGAGTTGCTCCGTCTCGGCCTTGAACGCGTGCCCGTCCCCGAGGTGCAGCAGCGTGCTGCGGACGCCGAGGCCCGCCGTGTCGATGTGGCGCAGCAGGGAGCGGAACGGGGTGATGCCCACCCCCTGGGCGAGGAAGACGACCTCGTCGCCGGCCCCGTCCAGGATGAACTTCATGATCGGACCGCGCATCGTGATGCGGTCGCCGGGTCGCAGCGCCGCCAGCGCCTTCTTGTACTTGCTGCCGGAGTCCAGCTTGGTGGCGATCACGACCTGTTCGTCGCCGGGCGCCGACGCCAGGGAGAACGGCCTGGTCCCCCCACCCTTGATGGTGAAGATGCCGTGCTGTCCGGCGATGTGCCGGAAGGGCTTGGTGGCGGTGAACGCGAAGACCGCGACGCCACCGTCCTCCTCCCAGCGGTCGGCGAACTCGAGCGGCGTGGACGACAGCAGACCCATGGCTTCTCCTGAGTTGAGGTGAGACTCCTTTCGTTAAAGCTAGCAGATAGTTTTGGTTCACCAACTATCCCGACAGACCGATGGTAAGTGAGATGGTAGTTTCGTACGGTGACCTCCGCCGCAACCCCGGATCCAGGCATCCCCCTGCCGGTGCTGCTCTCGCAGGCCGGCGAACGAGCACGCGAGTTCCTGCAACGCCAGCTCGCGTCGTCGCGACTGCGACCACGGCACGCGCACGTCCTGCTCTTCCTGGAGCGCACCGGCGCTGCCGGGCAGCAGGAGCTGCTGGAGCGGCTCAACGTCGACGCCAGCGCGCTGGTGGGCCTGCTCAACGACCTTGAGGGCGACGGCATGGTCGAGCGCCGTCGCGACCCCGCCGACCGCCGCCGGCACATCGTCACCCTCTCGGAGCACGGCAGGGCAGCGGTCGCGGAGGTCCACGCGTCGATCGACGAGATGAGCGACGCACTCTTCGGAGCCCTGAGCGACACCGACCGCGACCACCTGCATCGGATCTTGTCGGTCATGTCGTCCGGCGCCCCGGCCACGGCGACCGGCTGCCCGGGCCGGCTGTGCGGGCCACCCGACCCCGGCGGTTCGTGATGTGCACAACATGCAGTTGGTGAACCCTTTGCACTGAGTGCAAGATTGGCCCATGGCCAAGACCGAGGGTTTACGCGAGCGGCGACGCCGTCAGACGCACCGCGAGATCCACGAGACCGCGCTGCGGCTCGCCGGTGAGCGGGGCTTCGCCAAGGTGACAGTGGAGGAGATCAGCGCCGAAGCGGGCGTCTCCACCCGGACCTTCTTCAACTACTTCCCCAGCAAAGAAGCGGCGGTCATCGCGATGCCGCCGATGCCGCCCGACGAGGACGTCGCCGTCTTCGCCGCAGCCGGCCCCGCAGCACCCAGTGACGTGCTGCTGGATCTGATCGATCTGCTCCTGCGCGACATGGCCCGCCACCCACCCCGCCGCGATGCGCTGCACGGCATGTTCGCCCTGAGCCAGGACCATCCCGCGGTCCTCGCCGCCATGCTCGCCGGTTTCGAGACCTTCCAACGGCAGCTGGCCGCGACCGTCGCCGCACGCACCGGGGAGCAGCCGCAGGACGAGATGCCCCGCCTGATCGCCAGTCTCACGATGGCCGCCATCCGGACCAGCCTGGAGAACTTCACCTCCGGCAACGACGACAACCCAGTCCCGTACGTCGAACGCGCCGTGACCACACTGCGCGCCCTACTCGGCCGCTGAGCCGACCCAGGAGACCACGATGACCGACACCGCGACCCGGGAGCGTGACTCGTTCACCCTCCCGCCACACTTCGGTTTGATCTTCGCCGGCCTGATGGCCACCATGCTGCTCGCCTCGCTCGACCAGACCATCGTGTCGACCGCGCTGCCCACGGTCGTCGGCGAACTGAACGGCGTCAGCCACATGGCGTGGGTGACCACCGCGTACATCCTCGCCGCCACCATCGGCATGCCGCTGTACGGTCGCTTCGGCGACCTGATCGGGCGCAAGACCCTGTTCCTCAGCGGCATCGGCATCTTCCTCGTCGGCTCCCTGATCGCCGGCGCGGCCTCCAGCATGACCATGCTCATCATCGGCCGGGCAGTGCAGGGACTCGGTGGCGGTGGCCTGATGATCACCTCCCAGGCGATCATCGCCGACCTCGTCCCGCCCCGGCAGCGCGCCCGCTACATGGCTCCGATCGGCGCGGTCTTCGGGCTCTCCGCCGTGGTCGGCCCCCTGCTCGGCGGCTACTTCACCGACCACGCCGACTGGCGCTGGGCCTTCTGGATCAACCTGCCGGTCGGCATCGTCGCGCTGCTGGTCTGCGCGTTCGCGTTGCGCCTGCCACGCAAACGCAACAAGGTCTCCATCGACTACGCCGGCATCACCCTGATGGCCGCCTCGGTCAGCGCCACCGTCCTGGTCGCCGTCTGGGGTGGCACGGAGTACGCCTGGACCGATCCGCTGATCCTGAGCCTGGCCGCCGGCGCCGCGCTGGGCTGGGTGCTGTTCTTCCTCTCGCAGCGCCGGGCCGCCGAGCCGATCATCCCGCTGTGGCTGTTCCGCAGCCGGATCTTCAACCTGGCCACCCTGCTCAGCCTGATCACCGTCGGCGTCGGCATGTTCGCCGTCATCGGTTACCTGCCGACCTACCTGCAGATGGTCTACGGAGTGAGCGCCACCGAATCCGGCCTGCTGCTCATCCCGATGATCGTCGGCATGATGGGCACCGCCCTGCCCTCCGGGCAGTTGATCAGCCGGACCGGACGCTACAAGATCTACCCGATCATCGGCACGATCTTCCTGGGCGCGGCGGCCCTGCTGCTCTCCACCCTCAGCGTGGACACCTCGCTCTGGACGGTCGGCACCTACATCCTCCTGTTCGGCGCCGGCCTCGGCCTGATCATGCAGAACGTCGTCCTCGCCGTGCAGAACGACTTCCCCGCCGCCGCGGTCGGCACCGCCACCTCGTCGAACAACTTCTTCCGCGAGATCGGGGCCACCCTCGGCAGTGCCGCCGTCGGTGCGATCTTCACCAGCCGGCTCACCGACCAACTCGCCACCCGGTTCTCCGGCGACGCGGCCGGCGCGATCGGCAACACCGACTCGCTCACCCCGGCAGCCGTGCACGCGCTGCCGACCGCGGTGCAGGACGCCGTGATAGCCGCCTACCAGCACGCGTTGACGCCGGTCTTCGGTTACCTGGTGCCCCTGTTCGCCGCCGGTCTGGTGCTGGCGCTGCTGCTGCCCGAGAAGAAGCTGGCCAGCACCCACGCCGAGATGGGCGCCGACACCACCGCCGGCCCGGGCCACACCACACCACCCGCGGCCGCCGTGCCGGTCTGAGCGAGTGGTCAACCGTGCCCCCATCGCCGCCGGCGGTGGGGGCACGGGCCTGCGGTCAGGCGGGCGCGGTGGCCCGAACGGCCTCGGCGAAGACCTCGGAGCGGTGCTCGAAGTTGCGGAACCGGCCGTAGCTGGGGGCGGCCGGCGAGAGCAGGACCACGCCCCCGGCGGGAGTGAGCTGCCGAGCCAGCCGGACCGCCTCGGCCAGGTCCTCGACCAACTCGGTACGCACCTTCGGCAGCCCGTCCAGCGCCTCGACGATGCGCGGGCCACTGTCCGGAATGCCGATCACGGTGATCTCCCGCTCGGCCAGGTGCTCACGCAACGGGGTGTAGTCGACGCCCCGGTCGTTCCCGCCGACGATCACCGTCAACGGTCTTCCGTCGTACGCGTCGATGGCGTGCATGGCCGCGTACGGGCTGGTCGCCAGGGTGTCGTCGACGAAGGTCAGGCCGGACGGGTCGGCGATCTCGGTCAACCGGTGGGCCAGCCCCTGGAACTCGGCCACCGCCACGGCCAGGGTGTCCTTGCGGTCGACCAGGTCCACCCCGAGCGCGTCGAGCACCGCCAGGGCCACGCAGAGGTTGCCCTCGTTGTGCCGGCCGACGAGCGGCAGCACCGCCCGGGGGAAGAGCGGCCGGTCGACCAGGTGGAACCAGGGTGTGCCGTCCGGGCCGGCGGCGACGTTCACCGAGTCCGCGGTGCCGGCGTGCACCGCCGCCCGGTCACCCAGCTCGAACAGCAGCCGGGGATCAGCGCCGTTGACCACCACCGTGCGCGGCCCGTACGCCAGCAGGTTGAGTTTGTCCCGGTAGTACTCCCGCTCGCCGCCGTGCGCGTCCAGGTGCTCGGGGAAGAGCGCGGTGACCACGGCCACCCGGGGCGAGTCGGTCAGGTCGCTGCACTGGTAGCTGGAGAGCTCCAGCACGTACAGCTCGGCCTCCGGCAGGTCCAGCGTCGGCACCCCGATGTTGCCGCCGAAGACGTTCGGCCGGTCCACCGCGGCCAGCAGGTGGCTGATCAGGCTCGACGTGGTGCTCTTGCCCTTGCTGCCGGTCACCCCGACCGTACGATCGCCGTGATCGGCCATCCACAGCGCGGTGCCCTGGGTGACCGTGACACCGCGATGGCGCAGCTCCACCAGCCACGGATGGGTCTGTGGCACGCCCGGCGAGCGGACCACCACCTCGGCGGCGGCCAACCGGGCGAAGCCCTCCTCGCCGGTGACCAGCGGGGCGGCCTCCGCCAGCGGCCCCTCCCAGGGCAGGGTGAGGAAGTTCGCGCTGTCGTCCACGGCGACCAGGTCCGCCGGTCCGTGGGCGGCGATCGCGATCACCGCGGCCCGCCCCTCCCGGCCGGCCCCCCAGACGGCGACGGTACGTCCGCGCAGCTCAGACAGGCGCACAGCTTCTCCTCGGATCCGACGACGGCAGCACACGGGCATGGTCCGGCGGGCACCGGCCCCGCGCCCGCCCGGTTCACGGCGGAGCCGGGCACGGCCGGACGAACCAGGGCCTAGTATGGCGTGTGCCTAATACGCAGCTGGCGCGGATGGACGCCTTCACCTTCCCGTCCTACTCGATCGACCTCTCCACCGGGGAGGCGCTGTTCGACTACGCCCTCACCGGGCCCGACGGCGAGCAGCGGTTCACCGAGGTGATCACGTTGCCGGTGCCCGAGGAGTCACCGTCGGACGCGGCGGTGGCCGCGCTCGGCCGGGTGCTGGAGCTGCTGCACGTGGTGGCCGGGGTCAGCTACTACAAGGCCGCCGCGCCGGGACAGCTGGTGCTGCCGGCACCGCTCGGCCCGGCCGCCGTCGAGTTCGTCACCGCCGTCTACACCAAGGGCCTGGCCGAGTACGCGTACCGCAACCAGTTGCCGCACGTGCTCGAACTGGCCCCGGTGGTCCCGGACGGGCGGGTGCGGCCGGTCGCCGAGTACGACAACTCCGACCGGCGTCCGCTGTCGGCGGTCGGTGGCGGCAAGGACTCGATCGTCAGCCTGGAGGCGCTGCGCCGGGCCGGCCTCGACCCGGTGCCCTTCTCGGTCAACCCGAACCACGTGATCAACGCGGTGAACGCGGCCTCCGGCCTCACTCCCCTGGCCGCCCGGCGGCGACTCGACCCGGTGCTGTTCGAGCTGAACGCCGCCGGCGCCCGCAACGGGCACATCCCGGTCACCGCGATCAACTCGCTGATCGCGGTCGCCACCGCGGTGCTGCACGGGCTGGGACCGGTGGTGATGTCCAACGAGCGCTCGGCGTCGGACCCGAACCTGATCTGGAACGGTCACGAGATCAACCACCAGTGGTCCAAGGGCGTCGAAGCCGAGGGGCTGCTCCGCGCCGCCCTCGCCGAACACGCCGGGCTGACCGAACCGTACTTCTCCCTGCTGCGCCCGCTGTCGGAGCTGCACATCGCCCGGCTCTTCGCCACCATCGACCGCTACGACGACGTGGTGACCAGCTGCAACGCCGCGTTCAAGCTGCGTGACGCGAGCGAACGCTGGTGCCGGGACTGCCCGAAGTGCCGGTTCGTCTTCCTGGCCCTGGCCCCGTTCATGTCCCGCGAACGGATCACCCACATCTTCGGCGGCGACCTGCTCGCCGACGCCACCCAGATCCCCGGCTACCGGGAGTTGCTCGGCGTGGACGGACACAAGCCCTTCGAGTGCGTCGGCGAGGTCGAGGAGTCGGTGGTCGCGGCGATCAGGGCACGTGTCGCGGCCAACTGCAACGACTCCCCCGGCGCGGCACCGTCGAGCAACCGCTGGCAGGACTCGGCGAGCACGGCCAGCGCGGCCTGCCGCGCCGCCGGG
>NZ_POTX01000140.1 GCF_003236305.1 Micromonospora endophytica
GGTCGGCGGGGGCCGGGTCGGCGGTACGCGGGGTGCTGTCGCGGCGCGTGGCGGAGTAGGCGCGGGCGTGCTCGGCGATGCTGCGCGACTCCAGTTCGGCGCGGGACAGCCAGGACTCCCAACGCTTCTGCATCGGCCGGATCAGCCCACCGCCGACGCCGACCACGAGGATGCCGCCCACGGTGGCCAGCACGGCGATCAGCACCGGCGTGGTCACGGCGGTGGCGACCCCGATCTGGTTGAGTGCGGCGATGATGCCGAGACCGAGGATGAACGCCGAAGCGATGGTGGCCAGCAGCCGGCCGTACGACAGGCCGCCGAGCGCGCCGGAGATGATGTCCTTGACCGCACCGGCGATGGCGGCGGCCACCACCACGATGATGATCGCGACGAAGGCGCGCGGCAGCCAGGCGATCACACCGGCGATCAGATCGGAGATCGGGTTCGGTCCCCAGATGCCGAAGGCCAGGTAGAGGGTGAGCAGCAGGACCCCGTAGTAGGCGAGCTTGGCGACGATGTCGCTGGCGTCGTAGCGGGAGCGGGCCAGCGCCCGCCGGATTCCGCCGCGTTCGACAGCGCGGTCGAAGCCGACGCGTTCGAGCAGCCGGTCGACGAGCTTCAGCACGGCCTTGGCGACCAGCCAGCCGGCCACCAGGATCGCCACGAAGGCGACGGCCTTGGGCAGGAAGAGCAGTATCGACCGGAGGGTGTCCCCCACCGCGTCACCGACGTTGTCTCGCATCGAATGGTCCTCCACAGGGTGTGTTTCGTCCGGCCGGACCTACCCCGCCCCACTCGGACGGAAACGTGGCCTCAGCTCGGGCAGGAGTAGATCACCTCGGTGCTCGCTTGCATCGGCGCGGGGGCGACGATGTTGACGGTGGCCGTTTCGGTGGTGGTGCCGACCCCGCTGAACGACCACCGCAGGGTCAGCTCCGCGCTACGTTGGCCCCACCCGATCCGCTCGTCGAGCAGGGTGCCGGGCGTGCTGCCAGAGCGCAGCCACTGGTACTCGATGGTGCCCGCGCGTCCGTTGGTCCGCACGGTGGCGACCACATCGACTGTGACGTCACACCGCGCGCCCGCTGGGCTCGGCACCGCGACCCGCACCTCGGTGATCTCCAGCGGGCTCAGCCGCTGCCAGATCCACAGCCCGACCGCAGCGACGAGTACCAGCGTGAGCAGGGTGGACAGCACCGAGACGAACCGCCGCCAGGCCGGTCTGCGGCGTGGCGGCGCCGGGTTCGGCGTCGGCCAGGCGGGGGCCGGCGGCGCGACCGCCGGCACCCCGGGACCGAACCGCAGCGTGTCACCGGACCCGGCGGTCGACACCGATCCCGCAGCCGGCCCGGCCCCGGTACGCGCGCCGCCGGTGATGCTCACCCCGGTCGGTTCGACATCGTCCCGACGGACCGTCGGCTGCACATCGCCAAGGTGCACCGTCGGCTCGCCCAAACGCACCGTCGGCTCCGCGGTCTGGTCGACCGGTAGGCGGTGGGTGGGCAGGGCTTCGGTGGCGTCGTCCGGCTGGAGCACGGCTGCCTCTCCTGTCATCGGTGGGCGCACGGGCCCCGGTCAGCCGGGCGTGCAGAAGGAGTAGAGCGTCACGTAGATCGGTGAGCCGCCGGTGGTGTTGCCAGCGGCGTCGGTGGCCACGACCGTCACCGGAATCCGGACGGTGGCACCGGGCCGGGGCAGGTCGGCGAGCACGCCGTGGAACTGCCCGCCGCGCAGCAGGGTCATTGGTTGCTCGTACGAGCGCTTCTCGATGAGGTAGCGAAGCCGTACCCGCAGGTTGCCCGCTTCCGTGCGGTCGTCGGCGGCCAGCGCGGTGATCGTGCTGGACTTGGCGCCGTAGGGGCAGCCACCCGGCTCCAGTTCGGTCGGGCTCGCCGTGATCCGGTCCACCGTGGGTGCGCTGGTGTCCGGCGGCGCCGGCGGGCTGGTGCTGGTCGTCGGCGTCGGAGACGCGGTCGGGCTTGCTGTCGGCGGCGCCGGCGCGGTGGGGGTCGCCGAGCTGCTCGGCGGTGTGGATGCCGAGGGACCGGCCGGGGAGGTGGACGGCGCGGCGGACCCCGGTGCGGCGGACACCTCAGTCGAGGGTGCGGGCGCGGGTGTCGCGGGGACTGCTCCGCTCGGGGCCGGCCCCGCTGTCAACTCCGTGCGGGCCTCCGCGGCCGCAGGCACCGCGACCTGTTCCTCCTGGGCGGCAAAGCCGAGTCCGACGCTGCCCGCCAACAGCGCCGCCACCAGCGGGCCGCCGACGAGCACGGCCCGTGTCCGGCCGATGCGCCGTGGTGTCGGATGCGCCGAATCGGCGACGCTGGCGGTGTCGAGCGCGGTGCTGGCCACGCTTGTCGCACCGCCACTGCCGTCCGGGAACGGAAACAGGGCGGCCAGCAACGCGGCCCGCTGAGCCAGGTCTCGCAGTCCACGTTCCTCCCAGTCGGTGCCGTACCCGGCGACCGCCGCCTCCTCCAGGATGGCCAGGAAGGCACGCGCCGATCGCGGCCGGTCGGCCGGCAGTTTCGCCAGACCGTGACGGAGCAGTTTGTGCACCGGGCGCGGTGCCGGACGGGTGGGAATCGGCGCGCGGGCATGCTGCTGGCGTAACGTGGCCAGGTCCCCGCCCTCGTACGGCGGACGCCCGGTGAGGCACTCGAAGAAGGTCGCGGTGGCGGCGTAGATGTCACACGCCGGGCTGGCCGGCGCACCGGTCCACTGTTCCGGTGCCATGTAGCGCGGGGTCCCGGTGACACCGCCGCCGGCACTGGCACCGAACGGCATGGCGATGCCGAAGTCGGCGAGCTTGCTCACGCCCTCGTGACTGATCAGGACGTTCTCGGGCTTGTAGTCACGGTGCACCACACCGTTGGCGTGCGCCGCACCGAGCCCGGCCAGCGACCCCTTGAGTACGCACAGCGCCGACTCCGGCGTGGTCGGGCCCTGCGCGCGCAGCATCTGACGCAGCGAGACGCCGTTCACCAGTTCCATCACGATCGCCGCACCGTCGGCGTTCTCCACATACTCGTAGAGCCGGCTGATGTACGGGTCGTCGATGTCGGCCAGCAGCCGGGCCTCTTCCCGGAAGGCGATGCGGAACACGTAGTCGTCGGTTCGGACGCTCAGGTACTTGATCGCCACCGGGGTTCCGGTGGCGTCGTGCACGGCGAGTTCCACGCTGCCGGACGCACCGGCACCGAGCCTACGAACCGTGGTGTAGCCGGAAACCTGCCATCCGATCATGCTGCCCGCTCTCCACGCCCTGCCCGGCCAGCCGCCGCCACCCGCTCGTTGATCATTATCACTGCGGCGACAGGCACCGCCATCGGCCCGACAGGTGCCGTTCTCCCACCCGGACGGCTGCCGTGGGCGGGACGCGGCGCCCGACGTACGGGTGGGGACGCTGTTCGCGGCCATCGGCCTGGTCGAAGGCACGTTTGATCTCGGTCGGGGCCGGAAAGTGTGGCGGAATGAGATGGTCCCGTCACGCCGTACCCGCTGCCGTGGCCGCGCTCGCCGCGCTGGCCGCCCGTGACCTGCTCCAGCGCGAACACGCGTTGCTGCGCAACTTCCCGGTGCTGGGCCGCGCCCGCTATCTGCTGGAGTCGATCGGGCCGGAGCTGCGGCAGTACATCGTGGCCGGCAACGACGAGGAGCGACCCTTCACCCGCGACCAGCGGCGCTGGGTGTACGCCTCGGCCAAGCAGCAGAACAACTACTTCGGTTTCGGCACCGACAACGACATCGAGCACACGCCCGGTTATCCGATCATCAAGCACCGTACCTTCGGTCGGACGGTGCCGCCGTCCGCGCCGACCGTCGGACACGAGGTGCGGTTGCCGTGCGCGAAGGTGCTGGGCGGTGCGCGCGGCCGGGCCCGTGCCTTCCGGCCCGAGTCGGTGGTCTCCATCTCCGGGATGAGTTTCGGGTCGCTGTCCGGGCCGGCGGTCGAGGCGTTGAACCGGGGTGCGGCGCTCGCCGGTTGCCTGCACAACACCGGCGAGGGTGGGCTGTCGCCGTACCACAGGCACGGCGGCGAGCTGATCCTGCAGATCGGCACCGCGTACTTCGGCTGCCGGGACGAGCGGGGCCGGTTCGACCTGGCCCGGCTCAAGGACGTGGTGGCCGGCGCGCCGGTGCGGGCGTTGGAGATCAAGCTCAGTCAGGGCGCCAAGCCCAGCCTCGGTGGCCTGCTGCCGGCGGCGAAGGTGTCGGCGGAGATCGCCGCGACCCGGGGCATCCCGCTCGGGCAGGACTGCGTGAGCCCGTCGCGGCACGCCGAGTTCTCCGACTGCGACAGCCTGCTCGACTGGGTGGAGCTGCTCGCCGCCGAGACCGGGTTGCCGGTCGGCATCAAGTCCGCCGTCGGTGACCTGGACTTCTGGACCGAACTGGCCGACCTGATGCGGGACACCGGCCGGGGCGTCGACTTCGTCACCATCGACGGCGGCGAGGGCGGCACCGGCGCCGCGCCGCTGATCTTCAGCGACTCGGTGTCGCTGCCGTTCCAGCAGGGCTTCGCCCGGGTCTACCGCGTCTTCGCCGAGCGGGACCTGCACGAACAGGTGGTCTTCATCGGCTCCGGCAAGCTCGGCCTGCCGGACAACGCGGTGGTCGCCTTCGCTCTCGGCTGCGACATGATCGCGGTGGGCCGGGAGGCGATGCTGGCCATCGGCTGCATCCAGGCGCAGAAGTGCCACACCGACACCTGCCCCACCGGGGTGGCCACGCAGAACGCCTGGCTGGCGCGGGGCCTGGACCCGGCCTCGAAGGCGGTCCGGGCGGCGCACTACGTCAAGACGCTGCGGCGGGACCTGATGAAGGTCGCTGAGGCGTGCGGCGTCGAGCATCCGGGTCTGATCGACACCGACTCGATCGAGATCCTCGGTGGCCGGACCACCTCCACCCCGCTGCGCGACGTGTACGGCTACCGACCCGACTGGGGTCAGCCGTCGGCGGCGGACCGCAAGGCCATCGTGGACCTGATGTCCCTCGAAGCCCCCCAGGGCGGCAGCGCTCCCCCGTCCCCGACCGCCCAGGTGCAAGGAGGGGCCCCTGCTAACGCCTCGTGTATAGGAGGGGCCCCCTCCTATACACATCAGCGGCGGCGGTAGAGGGCGGCGATGTCCTCGGCGAAGTGGTCCTGCACCACCTCGCGTTTGATCTTGAGGGTAGGGGTGAGTTCACCATCGGCCTCGGTGAGATCCCGGGGCAGAATCCGGAAGGTCTTCACCTGCTCGGCATGGGAGACGGTCCGGTTGGCCTGATCGATCGCCTCCTGGATCTCCGCGCGCAACTGCGGATCGTCGCGCAGGTCGGCCAGGGACGCGCCGGGATGTCCGTGCGCGTCCCGCCACCGTTGCCAGGCCGGCGGGTCGACGCTCACCAGCGCGGCCACGTACGGTCGGCCGTCGGCGACGAGCATGCACTGGCTGACCAGCGGATGTGCGCGTACGCGCTCCTCGATCGGTGCCGGCGCGACGTTCTTGCCCGCCGCCGTCACCATGATCTCCTTGGTCCGGCCGGTGATCCGCAGGAACCCGTCGTCGTCGAGGTGGCCGAGGTCGCCGGTGTGCAGCCAGCCGTCGTCGGTGAAGGTCTCTTCGGTGGCCTCCGGGTTGTTCCAGTAACCGACGAAGACCACCTGACTGCGGGCGAGGATCTCCCCGTTGTCGGCGATGCGGATCTGCACGCCGGGCAACGGACGGCCGACCGTGCCGATCCGCATCGCCGCCGGCAGGTTCGCCGCCAGAGCCGGGGAGGTCTCGGTCAACCCGTACCCCTCCAGCACCGTGATGCCCACGCCCCGGAAGAAGTGCCCGAGCCGCTCGCCCAGCGGCGCCCCACCCACGATGGCCATCCGGCACCGGCCGCCGAGGGCGGCGCGCAACCGACGGTACGCGACGACGTCGAAGAACAGGTGCGCCAGGCGCAGCGCCAGACCGGGGCCGGTCGGCCGGTCCAGCGCCCGGCTGTACCGTACGGCCAGTCGCTCGCCGAGGGTGAACAACCCGCCACGATGCCCGTCCTCGGCCGCGCGCCGCGCCTGGTCGTGCATCTTCTCGAACATCCGGGGTACGGCGAGGATGAAGGTGGGCCGGAAGCGGCGCAGCTGGTCGAGCACCTCGGACATGTCGGCGCTGTGCACCATCGTGGCGCGGGTGTGCACCACACCGACCTGGATCAGCCGGGCGAAGGCGTGCGCCAGCGGGAGGAACAGCACTGTCGACGCGCCCGGGTGCAGCAGCTGCGGCAACCCGGCGACGGCGCTCGTGACGTCCACGGAGATGTTGCGGTGGGTCAGCACGCAGCCCTTCGGCGCTCCGGTGGTGCCACTGGTGTAGACGATCGTGGCCATGTCCTCGCCGGTGACCGCGTCCCGGCGGGCGTCGACCTGCGCGGTGTCGACGGCGCCCGCTCCGGCCGCCAACTCGATCAGGTCACCGGCGTCGATCCGCCAGGTCTGCCGTAGGCGGGGCAGGTCCGGCCGCAGCCCGTGCACGATGGCGGCGTGCTCGGCCGTCTCCACCACGCAACCGACCGCGCCCGAGTCACCGATGATCCACCGGATCTGGTCGACGCTTGAGGTGTCGTAGATCGGTACGGTCACCGCGCCGATCGACCAGAGCGCGTAGTCGACAAGGGTCCACTCGTAGCGGGTACGGCAGAGCAGCCCGACCCGGTCGGCGTGGGCCACCCCGGCGGCGAGGAAACCGCGGGCCAGGGCCAGCACGTCGTCACGGAACTGCCGGCAGGTCACCGGCAGCGGTCCGCCGCCGCCGGAACGCCGGACCGGCCACGACCGGGGGTCCGGGTCGGGGCGGATGAACTGCACGGCGTCGGCGTCCGCCGCGGCGTTGCGCCACACCTGTTCGGCCAGGTTGACGTCACCGCCGTCGCCGTTCGGCTGCGCCGCCGTCTCCCGCACGCCCTCCACCCCCACCGCCCCATGATCTCGTCGATCACGCACTTTCGGTCGGCGCTTTGCGAAGTTTCAGGCGATTGACCGGTGATCGGTGGCGGTCCGACCCACTCGGCCGGACCGCCACCGCCGGTTCACTGACGGCTGGAAGGGTCCGGTTGCCGCTCGGCCGCGACCGACAGCCCGGCTGACTCGGCGCGCACGGGCAGGTCGGCTGACTCGGCGCGTACCGGCAGGTCGAGCCGGCGCAACGCCTCGGTGACCAGCTCGTCGGTAGGCAGTTGCAGGTCCAGGACGATGCCGCGCTCGTCCGGGCCGAGCGGCTCCAGGGTCGCGGTCTGCGAGTCGAGCAGGCTCGCCGGCATGTAGTGGCCGGCCCGCAGTGACATCCGCTGCCGGATCACCTCGGTCGGCCCGTCCAGGTGCACGAACTCCACCCGTGGCAGCCCCTGCCGCAGCATGTCCCGGTAGGAGCGTTTCAGCGCCGAGCAGGCCAGCACCGTCGAGACACCCTCGCGGTGGCGGGCCGCCATCCAGTCGGCCAGGGCGCGTAGCCACGGCCAACGGGCCTCGTCGTCGAGCGGCACACCGGCCCGCATCCGGGCCACGTTGGCCGCGGAGTGGAACTCGTCGGCCTCGGCGAAGCGCAGTCCGGTCGACGTGGCGACGCCCCGGGCCACTGTCGTCTTGCCCGCGCCGGAGACACCCATCACCACGACGTGCCGGGTGGGTCGGTCACCAGTCATGGACGGTGCCGTCCTTGAGCCGGTTGAACGGCAGATACGCCGGCTGGTACGGGAACCGGGCGGCGGCCTGCTCGTCCAGTTCCACACCGATGCCCGGCTGATCGCCGGGGTGCAGGTAGCCGTCGGTGAAGGTGAACGACTGGCGGAACACCTCGTCTGTCAGCGCGCCGTGCCGCATGTACTCCTGGATGCCGAAGTTGTGGATGGCCAGGTCCAGGTGCAGCGCGGCGGCCATGCCGACAGGCGAGATGTCGGTGGGGCCGTGGATGCCCGACTTGATCTGGTACTGGGCGGCGAAATCGAGCAGCTTACGCATCGCCGTGATGCCCCCGGTGTGGGTGACGGCGGAGCGTACGTAGTCGATGAGCTGTTCCCGGATCAGGGTCTGGTAGTCCCACACCGTGTTGAAGACCTCGCCGATCGCCAACGGCGTGGTGGTGTGCTGGCGGACCAGCCGCAGCGCCTCCTGGTTCTCCGCCGGGGTGCAGTCCTCCAGCCAGAACAGGTCGTACGGTTCCAGGGCCTTGCCGAGCCTGGCGGCCTGGATCGGGGTCAACCGGTGGTGGGCGTCGTGCAGCAGCGGCAGCTCCGGGCCGAACTCGCCGCGGACCGCCTCGAAGACGCCGGGCAGGTGCCGCAGGTACGCGCGGCTGTCCCAGTCCTCCTCGGCCGGCAGCGGAATGCGTTGGGCCGGCTCGTAGTCGTACCGCTTGCCGTCGCCGGACTGCGCGGCCACCCCGTACACAGCGTTGATGCCGGGCACTGAGGTCTGCACCCGGATCGATCGGAAGCCGAGTTCCAGGTGGGCCCGGATCGAGTCGAACAGCTCCGGCACGTCCCGCCCGGAGGCGTGCCCGTACGCCATGATCCCGGTCCGCGACGCCCCGCCGAGCAGCTGGTAGAGCGGCATGCCGGCGGCCTTGGCCTTGATGTCCCAGAGCGCGACGTCCACCGCGGCGATGGCGGCCATGGTGACCGGCCCGCGCCGCCAGTACGCCGACCGGTAGAGGAACTGCCAGGCGTCCTCGATGCGGTGCGCGTCCCGCCCGAGCAGCAACGGCACGACGTGGTCGCGCAGGTACGAGGCGACGGAGAGTTCACGCCCGTTGAGGGTGCCGTCGCCCAGCCCGGTGATGCCGTCCGCTGTGGTGATCTTCAGGGTGACGAAGTTGCGGTCCGGGCTGGAGACGATGACGTCGGCGGCGACGATCTTCACGAGGGGGTGGCCTTTCTCGCGGATGGTGCTCAGCGGAGGCCGCCGGCTCGCGCGCCGCCCGCGTCACGTCCGGATGCTAGGCCGAAAAAGCAGACTTATTCAAGAGGTAGACCCCCACTGATATGATCCAGCACGTGGATCTGACCTGCTCAGGGGTGGCCACACCCGCATCGACCGTCCTCGCCCAGACCGGGTTGCACGGACGCGTGCTCGACCACCTGGGCACCGCCATCTGCGGCGGCGAGTTGGCGGCGGGGGCGGTGCTCAACATCGACGAACTGGTCGACCGCTACGCGGTGTCCCGCTCGGTGATCCGCGAGGTGCTGCGGGTGCTCGCGTCGATGGGCTTCATCGAGACCCGGCGACGGGTCGGCGTCATGATCCGTCCGGCCACCGCCTGGAACGTCTTCGATCCCCAGGTCATCCGGTGGCGACTGGCCTCGGCCGGGCGCATCGCCCAACTACGCTCGATCACCGAGCTACGGACCGCCGTGGAGCCGCACGCCGCCTGGCTCGCCGCCCACCGGGTCAGCCACGACGACGCGAGCGACCTGGTCGGCCTCGCCGCCAAGATGTGGGCCGCCGGCAAGGCCGGCGACGAGGGACGTTTCCTGAGCCTGGACATCGACTTCCATCGCCGGGTGTTGCGCGCCTCGGGCAACGAGATGTTCGTCAAGCTCCAGGAACTGGTCGCCGAGGTGCTCACCGGCCGCCACCACTACCACCTGATGCCGCGCCACCCGCACGAGCAGGCCCTCCAACTGCACGCCGACGTCGCCCAGTCCATCCAACGCGGCGACGGCGACGGCGCCCGGCGCGCCATGGTGCAGATCATGGAGCACGCCTTCGACGAGATGTCCTCGATCTGGGATCAGAACCACGGGGTCGTGCCGCACCAGGCCTGATCCTCTCGGTCCCGGACGGCGGCACGCGGCAGGGACAGCGACGGACCACCCCAGCACGTACGCTCGGATCCGCCGCCCGAGCGGACCAGCGGCGGCCCACATCCGCGCGGAGGAACCCTCGTGACCGTTGCCATGATCGCGGCCTTCGCCGGGGTGATCGCCCTGGGCGCGCTCTCCCCCGGCCCCGACTTCGCCGTCGTGCTCCGGCAGGCCGCGGTGTCCGGACGCAGTCGCGGGATGGCGTCGGCGGGTGGGGTCGCGGTCGGCGTCTTCGGCTGGGCGGTGGCGGCCGCGACAGGTGTCGCCGCGCTGCTGGCGGCCTCGGCGACTGCCTTCACCGTGGTCAAGCTCGTTGGCGCCGGCTATCTGGCCTACCTGGGGATCAAGGCACTTCGCGCGGCGACCCGGCGGACGGACGGACCCGCCCTCACCGATGGTGACGGGCAACTCGCGAGCGTGTCGGTGGCCTTCCGCCAGGGCCTGTTGTGCAATGTGCTCAATCCCAAGGCGGCGGTCTTCTTCGTCGCGCTGATGCCGCAGTTCCTCGGCACCGGCGCCGGTGTCGGGCAGGCACTGATCCTGGCGGTGGTGGCCGCAGCCGTCACCCTGCTGTGGTTCTTCGTGGTGGCCAATGTGGTGGCCACCCTGCGGCGGCTCTTCGCCCGCCGGTCGGTGCGGCGGGCGCTCGACGCGGTGACCGGCGTGGCACTCATCGGGCTCGGTGCCCGGCTCGCCGTCACCCGCCTGTGACCGACTGCGGGTCCGACTGATCGGTGGGGGACGCCGTCGGTGGCCCTGCGGCGGCGCCTGACCTCGGCACGCACTCGCCGCCCCGGTGACAGCGCTTCCCGGCGCAGTGTCCCGGCACCACCCCGTGTCGGTGCCGGGACACTGCGCCGCGGTCCGCGTGGCGCGGACGGTGGTGGTCAGGCGGTGAAGGCGGTGAGGTTCAGCCGGCGCAGGCGGTCGCGGTCGGCGATCACGTCGATCTCGACGATCAGCCCGCCGCTGATGGTGAAGGCCATGATCGACAGTGGCTTGCCGGCGGCGGTGACCACCACCCCGGCCCCGCCGTTGATCACCGCCGGTCGGGCGAACGGCGAGAACCGGCCGAACATGGTGGCCTGGGCGGCGACGGTGCGGGCCCCCGCGATCACGGTCGAGTGGCGGGTGTGGCTGGCCCCGCCGTCGGAACGCAGCACCACCTCGGGATGCAGCACGGCGACCAACCCGTCCAGGTCACCGTCGCGGGCGGCGGCGAGGAACGCGTCGACCACCGCCCGCTGGCGGGTCAGGTCGGTGTCCGGAGTGGGAGCCTGTCCACGGACCCGGCGACGGGCCCGGCTGGCCAGTTGTCGGGCGGCGGCCGGTGACCTGTCGACCATCGGGGCGATCTCCTCGAAGGGCATTCCGAACATGTCGTGCAGCACGAAGGCGAGTCGTTCCGCCGGGGTGAGCGTGTCGAGAACCACAAGCAGCGCCAAGCCGATCGAGTCGGCCAGCACCGCCGCATGTTCCGGATCGTCCGGCCCGCCGGGGCTGACCATCGGGTCCGGCACCCGGATCTCGAAGGGCTCCTCGCGGCGGCGCTGACGGGCACGCAGCGTGTTCAGGCAGACCCGGGCGACCACTGTGGTCAGCCAGGCGGCGAGGTTGTCCAGTTCGTGCGGGTCGGTGCGGGAAAGGCGCAGCCAGGTCTCCTGCACCGCGTCCTCGGCCTCGCCGATGGAACCGAGCATTCGGTACGCCACCGCCCGCAGATGCGGGCGTTCCGCCTCGAATCGTTCGGCCAGCCAGGCGGACTCGCCCATCCCACTCCCCTTCCGTCGGCTTCACTGGCCCGACCCCGCCCGAACCGCCAATGTGACCGATGTGACTTGGATCATGCTGGTCACATTCGCGCGTTGGCCGGGGTCGAGCCGGCGAAGGCACGAACGGTAGTCGACCACGGGCACCGCCCGCGCTCGGCGGGACAGGGAGATCGCAATGAACCCACCGATCCTGATCACCGGCGGCACCGGCACCCTGGGCAGCCTGGTCACCCCGCTGCTGCTGGAGGCCGGCCACACGGTGCGGATCCTCAGCCGGCGCGGCGGCCCCTCCTCGCCCGGGGTCGCACACGTCACCGGGGACCTGGCCACCGCAGACGGCGTCGAGGAGGCTTTCACTCCCGGCACCGACACGGTGCTGCACCTGGCCGGTGGGCAGAAGGGCGACGACGTGCTGGCCGGCAGGGTGGCCCGGGCCGCGCGGGCGGCAGGCGTACGCCATCTGGTCTTCATCTCGGTCACCGGAGCCGACCGGGTCCCGCTCGCCTGGCTGCGCAACAAGCTGGTCGCCGAGGAGACCATCGCCGACTCCGGCGTGCCGTGGACGACGCTGCGCGCCGCCCAGTTCCACGAGCTGACGCTGACCCTGATGCAGAAGATGTCCGCGCTGCCGGTCGTCCCGGCACCGGGCATGCGGCTCCAGCCGGTCGCCGGCCGCGAGGTGGCCGCCCGGATCGTCGAGCTGGCGCTGGGCGCACCGGCCGGCCTCGTGCCCGATCTGGCCGGACCGCAGACGTTCGAGATGGGCGAGCTGATCCGCAGCTACCTGCGGGCCACCGGCAAGCGTCGGCTGCTGATGCCGCTCCGGCTGCCCGGCCAGGCCGGGCGCGCGTACCGGGCCGGCGCCAACCTGGCCCGCGACGGCGCGACGACGGGCACGCTGACCTGGGGGGAATTCCTCGCCGAGCGGACGGGCCGCCGGTGACCGGCGCTGCTCAGCCGGCCACCGGCGCTGCTCAGCCGGTCACCGAGAACGAGTTGGTGGTGAAGGTGCGGCCGCCGGCGGACGACGTGATCTCGTAGCCGAGTTGCACGTCGCCGATGGTCACGTCGCCGAACCAGCCACGGTTGCGGATCCACTGGGCCACCGCGGTGACGTTCACCGTGCCGGCGTTGGTGTTGCCGGTACGGATGAACGAGTAGACCTGGTTCGCGCCGTTGGAGCCCCGGTAGATGTCCCAGGTGTGTCCGCCCACCGTCGCCTGGGTCTGGAAGGTGCCGAGCGGACCGACCGGGCCGTACTTGTTCATCCACAGCATGATCTCGTGGGCGTGGTCGGTGGTCCAGATGTCGTACGCGGTGGTGAAGGCGACCCCGCTGGTGGGGACGGTGACGTTGAAGCTGCTCGTGACGTTCCCGAGTTGACTCACCCGCCGGCCGATGTAACGGGTGGCGTTCGGGTAGGACTTGATTCCGCCGGTGTTGGGATGATTGGCCCACACCCACCAGTTGCTCGGCGAGTTGGCGGTGATCGTCTGCGGGCCGTAGCCGTTGCCCCAGATGTTGTTGTAGAGGGTGTAACCCCCGCTGCTCCAGGTGCCCCACCTGTCGGACGACGACCAGACGGCGGCCTGTGCTGGTGCCGCGGGCAGGACCGCGGCTGCGGCGGTGAGCAGCAGCGCGGTCGCGACGGTGGTGGCGAGGCGAACAAGGCGCATCAGCAGCCTCCTCTTGGACTAGATAATCCCTGCTCGCTGCCCACCTTAGTTTTGAAAGACAACTATTTCAAGTGATGGCTATCGATGCATGCCCGAGCTGTCGGGGCGTCAGGCGGCGCGCGTCGGCGACACCGGAAAGGACGGGAAACCGGGCAACTCGGTGTCGTCGAAGTCGTGGTCCAGTTCGTTCACCACGTCGACCACCCCGCTGACCCGGGCGGCGAGTCGCCCCGCGACGTCCACCGCCGAACGCCGGTCCAGCTTCCCGGCCATGGTCACGACACCGTCGTACACCTCGACCCGGACCGTCCCGTCGCGTACCGCGAGCACCCGGCGCAGCACCTCCTGGACCACGTCGTCGCGAATGTCGGCGTCGGAGCGCAGATGCACGCGCAGCAGGTCACCCCGGGTCACGATGCCGACGACGCGGCCGAGGTCGTCCACCACCGGCAGACGTTTGACCTGCTCCCGGTCCATCAGCCGGGCAGCGGCCACCAGGGAGGTGTGCGGAAACGTCGTCACGGCCGGCGAGGTCATCAGGTCCCGCGCGATCCCCGCCGCACCCTTGCGCCGAGCCCGGCGCCGCCCCGGCCGCTCGAAGATCCGGCGCTCGTGCGCCTCACCCATCCATTCCACCTTGTGCAGCAGGTCCGCCTCGGACACCACACCCCGCGCGTGCCCGAAGTCGTCGACCACCGGCACCGCGCTCACCCGCCGCTCGGCCAGGACGTCGACGATCCTCCGGTACGGAGTCACCTCCGTCACCGTGGCGACGTCCCTGGTCATCACGTCACTCACCCGCCAGGCCCGCATCACGAACTCCTCTGCTCGACTGCCACACCCACGCTATGACCGACCGGGACGGCCGGGTCAGTGCCGGCGGGCCCCCACCGCCGGGACCTCTGGCCGCCGCCCACCCGGACTGAAGGCCCCTGCACGACTTGATGGTTGTCGATGTTGCCGAAGCGGGTCCAGACGTGTTGGAATGGCTCATATCGGCCGCAGCGCGGGGGCAACCGCGCTGGGAACGGCCAGCACGGGAGCATCGCAGTGCCGGCAGCGCGCCGCCTCGGCGGACAGCCGCGCGTCGCATCGCCGGGCCATCTCCAGGGCGACGGGCCTCTGTCCCCCGCCATCCCTGTCCACCGGCAGATGTCCGCGACCGCCGGCGCGTTCGGCGTCGGACCCGCCGGAATGTCCGATGCGGTCTGCCAGCGCACCAGAAATGGCGACGAGGTGAGAAGCGATCATGATTTCCCGGGAGAGTTTCGCGGGGTGGTACCGGAACCGCTACGTGTGGGTGGCGGTGATCCTGCTGACGGTGTCGGCCGGCACGCTCGTCCTGTTCAATTCGGGCGACGCCCAGACCCGGCCGGCTGATCTGCAAGGACAGCTCCTGGCCCGGATGCGTAGCACGCTCGAACAGGCGTCCCCCGAGCAGCACCAGCACGCCGGGCACGGCGTGCAGCAGGTGGCGAACGGGGAGGAGGCGCCCCCACCGGTGATCTGTGGGGTCCGCGTCTACGGGTACGAGCCGTCCGAGGTCACCACACTCGCCGAGGTGCAGACGGTCTACGGCTTCCACCTCTGCGGCGTCGCCGAGCAGCAGCGCCCCTGGGACGTGGCGGTCAAACTCGCCGGTCCGGTGATCATGGACATGTCCACCGAACCACCCGGCATCCAGGTGGTCGAGGCGACCGAGGAGATGCGGTTCATCGACCGGCTACGGGAGATGTTCCCGCCCAAGTACGCGGAACTCGCGCAGAGCGAGGCGCTGGCCAGCTCCGAGATGTCCGACCTGCGCCGCCGGTACGACGCCGCCGCAGGCCTCTGACCGGCACGGTTCCGCCACTCTCGCTCAGGTCAGCACAATCGGGTTGCTGAGTGCCGCCATCTGCCGGTTCGGGTGCCGCACCTCGACCCGGACGAAACCCGCCTCGTCGCCGGTGGTCCGCCATTCGGTGGCACCCGTGCCGGCGGCGGGCAGCGGCTCGCGGTGCACCATGCCCCGCTCGGTGAACAGGCTGATGGTGCCGGACGGCACGCCGGCAACCGCCGCATGTACCGTGATCGGCTGGCCACCGGAGTCCAGGTGCCCGCCGATCCCCGAACCACCAACAGGTCGTCGCCCGCGTACGGACCCCACTGACCGTGCCCGGCAGCGGTGTTGTGCTCGGTGGTGCCGATGAAGTCCAGCCCCACCGCACGGGCGGCGGCGGCGAGGTGGGCCGGCTTCAGATCCGCACCGTACGACAGCAGCGAGTGGACATGAAGATCGCCGCGATACCAGGCCCTGTCTGTCGGTGGCGACCGGTCGGCTTCCTGACCCTGGATATCTCTGCTCACCCCTATCGAGCTGAACCGTTCACGCCATCACGTCCGTGCGGACCGCCGCTCCCTGCCCGCGTTGTTAATAAGGGGCCCCTCCTCTACCCGAGGCGTTAGTAGGGGGCCCCTCCTTGCACCTCCTACCGGGGTAGGAGGTGGGGGTGGGACCTGTGGTCGG
>NZ_POTX01000141.1 GCF_003236305.1 Micromonospora endophytica
GGGGTAGGCGTCGGTGGGGTCGGTGAGGACGTTGAGGAGGTAGGGGACTCCTGCGGTGAAGGCTCTCTGTAGGGCGGGGGCCAGGTCGGTGGGCTTGGCTACCGTTTCGCCGGCTCCGCCGAGGGCGGTGACCACCTGGTCGTAGCGGAGCTCGGGCTGGAGGTCGGCGGCGACGTCGTAGCCGTACATGGCCCGCATCGGGTGCTTCTCCAGGCCCCAGATGCCGTTGTTGCCCACCACGATCACCACCGGCAGTTTCTGCCGGACCAGGGACTCCACGTCCATCAGCGAGAATCCGGCCGCGCCGTCGCCCATCAACACACAGATCTGCCGGTCCGGGTGGGTGACCCGGGCGCCCATCGCGTAGCCCATCCCGGTGCCGAGGCAGCCGTACGGGCCGGGGTCGAGCCAGGTGCCGGGCTCGGCCGGCTCCAGGTAGCGCCCGGCGTACGAGACGAAGTCACCGCCGTCGCCGATGGTGACCGCGTCCCGGGCCAGGACCTTGCGCAGCTCGCCGTAGATCCGGGCGGGACGGATCGGGTCCGTCTCGGCGGCCATCTCCTCGGCGTCACGGGCCTTCGCGGCGTCCTCGGCGGTACGCAGCTGCGCCACCCAGTCACCGTGGTCGACCCGGTCGCCGGGGTGCTCGGCCAGCGCGGTGAGGATGGCCCGCAGGTCCCCCGCGGGCGAGACGGCAGGCTGTAGGTGCGAGGCGCGCTGGCTGGGCGCGTCGACGATGTGCACCACCGTGGCGTCGCCGAAGTCGCCGAAGGAGAGCCGGAAGTCCAGCGGGGTGCCCACCACCACGACCACGTCGGCACCGGAGAGCGCCACCCGGCGCGCCTTGGCGAAGGCCAGCGGATGCTCCGGCGGCAGCGCGCCCCGGCCCATGCCGTTGGTGAAGACCGGCACGGTGAGCGCCTCGGCGGCGGCCCGCAGGGCGTCCACCGCGTCACCGGCGTAGACGTCGGAGCCGGCGACGATGACCGGCCGGGCCGCGCCCGCGATCAGCCTGGCAGCGGTGGCCACCTCGTCGGGGTCGGCCTCGATCGGGGCGAGAGTCGGGCCGGCCGGCGCGTCCGCGTCGCCGGTGGAGAAGATCGCTTCGAGCGGGAAGTCGAGGAAGACCGGGCCCCGGTGCGGGGTGAGCGCGGTCTCCAGCGCGGCGGCGACGGCCCGGGGGATGTCGTCGGCGGCGAAGACCGTCTCGGCGTGCTTGGTGACCGGGGCGACGAGCGGCAGGTGGTCCATCTCCTGGAGGCTGCCGGAGCCCCAGCGGAACTGCGGGGCCCGCCCGCCCAGCACCAGCACCGGCGAGGCGTTGAAGTACGCGCTGGTCAGCCCGGAGATGCCGTTGGTGACGCCGGGGCCGGCGGTGAGCACGGCGAGACCGGGGCGGCGCTGGAGCTTGGCCACCGCCTCGGCGGCGAAGACGGCGGACTGCTCGTGCCGCACGTCGTAGAGCGGGAAGTCCGCCTTGTGCGCGGCGTCGTAGAGCGGGAACACGTGCCCGCCGGAGAGGGTGAACATCTCCCGCACCCCGTACGCGCGCAGCGCCGCGAGCGCGAGGTCTCCGCCGTGGCCTTCGATCCGCTCCGTCATGCCCGCTACCTCTCGCCGTGCTTCGCCCTCGTGGCCTGACCGGAATCACACGCTACTGGCCGGTAGGAAGAATGTGAACCATCTTCACCGACCGGTGAAGTCCGGCTTGCGCTTCGCCACGAACGCCGCCATTCCCTCCCGCCGGTCCTCGGTGGCGAAGAGCGCCGCGAAGAGCTGACTCTCCCAGGCCAGGCCCGAATTGAGGTCCATCTCCAGGCCGCCGTCGACGGCGAGCTTCGCCGCGCGCAGCGCCTGCACCGGCCCGTTGAGGTACGGCCGCACCAGCGCGACCGCCGCGTCATAGACCTCGGCGGCCGGGGCGATCCGGTCGGCCAGCCCGATCCGCAGCGCCTCCTGCGCGTCGACCATCCGACCGGACATGATCAAGTCCTTGGCCCGGGCCGGACCGACCAGCCGGGCCAACCGCTGGGTGCCGCCGGCACCCGGGATGATGCCGAGCTTGATCTCCGGCTGGCCGAGCTTGGCATCCTCGGCCACCACCCGCCAGTCGCAGGCCAGCGCCAGCTCACAGCCGCCGCCGAGGGCGTACCCGGTGATCGCGGCCACCACCGGCTTGGGGATCTGGGCGATCGCGCCGAGCGCGCTGGACAGGTCGGCGGCACGGGCGGCCATGTCCACGTAGGACATGTCGGCCATCTCCTTGATGTCCGCGCCGGCGGCGAAGACCTTCTCCCCGCCGTACACGATGACCGCGCGCACCTCGGGATCGGCGGTGGCCGCCGCGGCGGCGGCGCGCAACTCCTCCTGCACCTGGGTGTTGAGGGCGTTCATCGGCGGCCGCTCCAGCCGGATGGTGCCGATGCCGTCAGTGGTCTCCAGCCGCACGAACTCGCCCACGCCGCCCCTGCCTTCCTCGTTGAAGTCGCGTGCCAACCTTACGACCAGCCGCAGGCAGCACGTAGTCTGGCTGCCAGTCCCACCACCCGGAGTTCCCGCGATGGTCACGTACTACGACGACAGGTCCGTCCAGGTCACCTCCGCCGCCGTCACCGTCGATGGCGACTCCTACCCGATCGCCGAGATCACCGAGGTCTGGCACCACCGGGGCCGCCGGTCGTGGCGCGTGCTGGCCGGTCGCGGCGCGCTCGCCGCAGCGATGATCGGCCCCCTGGTCGCCGCGATCCTCGGCATCGCGCTCGCCGTCTGGCTCGACGGATCAACCACCGTCACCGTCGCCATCATCGGCACCTCGATCCTGATCGGGCTGGCCGCCGGCCCGCTCGCCGACCAGCTCTTCGAGTACTTCGACCGCTCCTACGCCCGGGGCAGCCGCCCCCGGGAGGTCTGGATCCGTTGGCGCGGCCACCCGGTCCGGCTGCTGCGCACCCCCGACGCCCTACGCTTCGGGCAGATCTACCGCGCACTACAACGCGCCATCGAGGCCGAGGTGAAAGGAAGGGCCCCCTATTAACGCCTCGTGTAGAGGAAGGGCCCCCTATTAACAAAACCGCCTCACCGCGCAACACCCGCTCCCCGCAACCCCGAGCGTCGTCGAGCCCGTGCGCGGCGTGGACCGCGCATTCCGGCGCGGGATGGGCGGCGCAGGTTGCTCGGGGATGGTTAGGCTTAGTGATGGTGCTCTATTACCGGGACGACGCGGTGCAGGTCACGTCGGACTCGATCCGGGCCAGCGGCCAGATCATCCCGATCGACGAAGTCACCTATGTCTGGCATCAGAAGGGGCGCACCACGCTGGCCGTACGCGGCCGGGTGCTGGGCCGGGGCGTACTGGTGCTGCTGCTCTCACTGCCGCCACTGGTCGGGCTGGTCTGCGTACTCTCGCTCGTCTGGTCGGCGCAGGACCGGGGCGAGTGGATGCCGGCCCTGATCGTGCTCGTGGCCTGCGTGGTGATCGCGTTGGCGTTGACGCCGTTCCTGGAGATCCCGCTCAGCTGGCTGGATCGCTCGTACGAGCGGGGCAGCCGGGTGCACGAACTCTGGGTGCAGTATCGGGGCCAGGAGGTGCTGTTGCTGCGAACCCCCGACGCGCTGCGCTTCGGGCAGATCTACCGGGCCGTGCAGCGGGCCGTGGAGCAGTTGGGTGACCAGTAGTACGGCGTTCGTGGCCCGCCCGGCGCACACTTGCTCCATGGCGATCCCCCTTCCCCGGCCGACCGCGGTCGTCGGTCTCACCCGTACGGCTCTCGACTCTGCCGCGTCCTTCGCCGCGATCCCGGCCCGCGCGTTCGCGGTGCTCGACGGGGTCGAGGCGCTGCTGACCCGGATCAACGCGGTGGTGGACCGGGTCGAAGAGACCCTCGACCGGACCGACCGGCTGCTCGCCGACGCCGATGTGGCGGTCCGCGAGGTGGCGGTGATCAGCGCCGCCGCCACCGCCGCTGTGGAGAACGCCAGCGAGGTCGCCGCCGCAGCGACGGTGGTGATCGGTGAGGCCGAGCAGGTGTCGAGCGCCGCCGGGGTGGTGGTCGCCACCGCCGACCGGGTCGCCCGGACGGCGGCCGGCGTGATCGACACCGCGCAGTCGGTGGCCGGCCGGGCCGCCGAGACGGTCGGTGTGGCGGCCGAGGCAGCGAGCACCGCCGCCGAACTGCTGGCCGCGTACGAGCCGGCGTTGCGCCGGGCCGCCCCGATGGCCACCCACTTCATCGAGCAGCTCAGCCACGAGGAGGTGGCCGCCGCGGTCCGGCTCGTCGACGAGTTGCCCAAGCTGCGGCAACACCTGACCGCAGACATCCTGCCGATCTTGGCCACTCTGGATCGGGTCGGCCCGGACCTGCACGATCTGCTCGACGTGACCCGGGACCTCAAGCTCGCCGTCGCCGGCATCCCCGGCCTGGGCATGCTCCGCCGGCGCGGCGAGAAGATGACCGACGAGACCGGCTGACGGCGGCCGGCCTCGAAGCGGCTGCCGGCAGCCGGACGCCAGCACCGACGGCCAGCTCAGGCAGCCGCCGGCAGCAGCAGGCTCAGCAATCGCAGGCGACGGCCGGGCCCGCAGCGGTCAGGTCGTCGACCGGGCGGTGGGTCAGGCCGGTCGCGGTGGCCACGGGCAGGCCCTCCCGGACCCAGTACTCGTACCCGCCCCGCATCTCCTTGACCGGATAGCCGAGCCGGGCGAACTCCAACGCGGCCCGGGTGGCGCCGTCACAGCCGGGACCCCAGCAGTAGGTGACCACCCGCGTCCCGGCCGGGACCGTACCGGCGGCCGCCGCGGCGATCCGGGCGGTGGGCAGGTGTACGGCGCCAGGCAGGTGGCCCTGCGCCCAGGCGGCCTCGCCCCGCGAGTCGACCACCACCAGATCGGGTACGGCGGCGTCGAGGTCGGCACGTACGTCCGCCACGTCGGTCTCGAAGCGCAGCCGGGTGAGGAAGTGGCTGACGGCGACGGCCGGCTCGGCCGCCGGCACGGCAAAGGCTCTGGTCATGGCAGTGATCCTGGTCCCGGGACCGGTGGGCGGGCGAGTGGCGGTGACGCCGTACTCCGCTAACATCCCGCCATGCCTCCGGTCGACCGCAGCGTCGCCGTGCTCGCGTACCCCGGGATGTCGGTCTTCGAGACCGGGATCGTCACCGAGGTCTTCGGGCTGCCCCGCCCCGAACTCGGCGTGCCCTGGTACGACCTGCGACTCTGCGCCGAGCGACCGGGCCCGGTCCCGGTCCTCGGTGGCGCCAGCCTGCACAGCCCGTACGGCCTGGAGGTGCTGGCCGCCGCCGCGACGGTGATCGTGCCCGGGGTGCCGGACGTGTCAGGCGTGCCGTCGCCGGAACTGGTCGCCGCCCTGCGCCGGGCCCACCGGGCCGGCGCCCGGATCCTCTCCATCTGTTCGGGCGCGTTCGCGCTGGCCGGCGCGGGCCTGCTCGACGGCCGGCGCGCCACCACCCACTGGCGGTACGCGGACCTGCTGGCCCGCCGGTATCCGGCGGTGACGGTGGACGCGGACGTGCTGTACCTGGACGACGGCGACATCCTCACCAGCGCCGGCAGCGCCGCCGGTCTCGACCTCTGCGTGCACGTGGTCCGGCGCGATCACGGCACGACCGTCGCCAACGCGGTGGCCCGCCGGCTGGTGATCCCGCCGCACCGTGACGGTGGCCAGGCGCAGTTCATCGAGGCGCCGGTGGCGACAGGGCCGGACGACGACCGGATCGCCGGCAGCCTCGACTGGGCGCTGGCGCACCTGGCGGAGCCGATCACGGTGGCGCGGCTGGCCCGGCAGGCGCACATGTCGCCGCGCACCTATCTGCGGCACTTCGCCCGGACCACCGGCACCAGTCCGATCCGCTGGCTCGTCGCCCAGCGGATCCGGGCCAGCCTGGCGTTGCTGGAGACCACCGACGTGCCGGTCGGTCAGGTCGCGGCGGCGGTCGGGTTCGACACTGCGGTCACGTACCGTCACCATTTCGGCCGGGCGATGCGGACCTCGCCGTCGGCGTACCGCCGGGCCTTCCGGGCCGAGGCCGCCCGCCTGCCGGCACCGCCGGACGGCGACTGACCCGGGCCAAGGCGGCTGCTGCCGGCGGGCTCAGGGGGTGTGCGGGTACAGCTCGTCGATCTCGGCGCGACCGGGCAACGACACGCTCGCGCCGAGCCGACGGACGCAGGCCGCGCCGGCCGCACCGGCCCATCGCACCGCGTCGACCAGGTCGCGACCCTCGCCCCAGGCCACCGCGAGCGCCGCGGTGAACGCATCGCCGGCGGCGGTCGAGTCGACCGTCTCCACCGGCACCGCCGGCAGGTGCACGGCGGTGCCGTCCCGATCGCCGTACCAGGCACCCTCCGACCCGAGGGTGAGCACCGCCCGGGGCACCAGGTCGAGCAGGGCGTACGGGTCCTCCCGGCCCCGGCCGGTGTACGCCTGCGCCTCGTTCTCGTTGACCACCAGCAGGTCCACGGCGGCGAACAGTTCCGGCGGGAGCGGGACGGCGGGTGCCGCGTTGAGCACCACCCGGGTGCCGGCGGCCCGCGCGGTCACCGCCGCCTCGGTCACCGTCTCGACCGGAATCTCCAGCTGGGCGACGAGCACGTCAGCATCGCGTACGAGGGCGAGTTCGGGTTCGGTGAGGGTGGTCAGTGAGGCGTTCGCGCCCGGCGTCACCACTATCGCGTTCTCACCCTCGGCGTTCACCATCACCAGCGCCACCCCGGAGGTGCCGTACGTGACGCGGAGCTGGCTGGTGTCGACGCCGGCAGCGGTGATCCGGGCCCGCAGGGTGACGCCGAAGGAGTCCGACCCGATCGCGCCGACGAAGGAGCAGTGGGCACCGGCCCGGGTGGCCGCGATGGCCTGGTTGGCGCCCTTGCCGCCGGGCACCATGACGAAGTCGGTGCCGAGCACCGTCTCGCCCGGCCGGGGCAGCGCCGGGGCGGTGGCGACCAGGTCCATGTTGGCGCTACCCACCACGACGACGCGAGGTTGTCGCACGGCCGGACCTCCTGCGGGTTGCGCGTTGCGGCTGTTAAAAGGGGGCCCTTCCTATACACCAGGCGTTAACAAGGGCCCCTTCCTTACACACCTCAGGCGGCGCGGGCGGTGTAGCGCTGGCCGTTGCGTTCGACGAGCAGCGGCAGGCCGAAGGTCTTGGTCAGATTGTCTGCGGTGAGGGTCTCGTGCAGCAGGCCCTGGGCCATCACCGCGCCGTCGCGCAGCAGCAGCGCGTGGGTGAAGCCGGGCGGGATCTCCTCCACGTGGTGGGTGACCACGACCAGCGCCGGGGCGTCCGGATCCTGCGCCAGCTCGGCGAGACGGGCCACCAGTTCCTCCCGGCCGCCCAGGTCCAGCCCGGCCGCCGGCTCGTCGAGCAGCAGCAGCTCGGGGTCGGTCATCAGCGCGCGGGCGATCTGCGTGCGCTTGCGCTCACCCTCGGAGAGGGTGCCGTACGTCCGGTCGGCCAGCCCGGCCACGCCGAGCTGGTCGAGCAGCGTCCGGGCCCGGGCCTCGTCGGCCGGGTCGTAGCTCTCCCGCCAGCGACCCACCACCGACCAGGCCGCGGTCATCACCACATCGACGACCCGCTCGTCGGCGGGGAGCCGTTCGGCGAGCGCGGCGGTGGTCAGGCCGATGCGGGTACGCAGTTCGCTGAGGTCGGTCCGGCCGATCCGCTCCCCCAGCACGTGCGCGCTGCCGGTGGTCGGGTGCAGTCGCCCGGCGGCGAGGTTGAGCAGGGTGGTCTTGCCGGCGCCGTTGGGGCCCAGCACCACCCAACGTTCGTCCAGTTCCACCCGCCAGTCGACGTCGTGCAGCAGGGCGGAGCCGGACCGGCGTACGCCGACGCCGTCGAGGCTGACCACCAGATCCGCGTCCACGGGCGAGGGGGCGGGTGCGGCACCGGCGGTGCCGGGGATCAGGTCACCAGTCACCTGCCCATCCAACCACGCACTGCCGGCCGGTCCCCACGGGCGTACGCGGTGACCGTAAGGTGAGGCGCCGTGTCATTGCTCACCCCATCCGGAGGGACCATGCCGAGCGGGGTCATCGAGATCGAGGGTCTGCGGAAGACCTTCCACAGTGTGCGTCAGGGCCGTCGGGTCGCGGTCGACGGTTTCGACCTGCTGGTGGAGGCCGGGCAGGTGCATGGTTTCCTCGGTCCCAACGGCTCGGGCAAGACGACCACGTTGCGGGCGCTGCTCGGGCTGGTCCGCGCCGACCAGGGGCGGATGAGCGTGCTGGGGGCGCAGGCACCGGATCGGCTGGCGAGCGTCGCCGGCCGGGTCGGCGCGATCGTGGAGAGCCCGCAGTTCTTCGGCAACTTCACCGCGTACCGCACGTTGCGGCTGCTCGCCCTGGCCGGCGGCGTGCCCGTGAGTCGGGTCGACGAGGTGTTGGACGAGGTGGGGCTGGGTGACCGGGGCCACGAGCGGGTCAAGGGTTACTCGCTCGGCATGAAGCAGCGACTGGCCGTCGCCTCGGCGCTGCTCAAGCGGCCCGAGTTGCTGATCCTGGACGAGCCGGCCAACGGGCTGGACCCGGCGGGCATCCGGGAGATGCGTGACCTGATGCGCGGGTTGGCCGCCAACGGGGTGACGGTGCTGCTGTCCAGCCACATCCTGGCCGAGATCCAGCTGATCTGCGACCACGTCACGATCATTTCGCGGGGTCGGCGGGTGGCGCATGGTCGGGTGGACGAGGTGCTTGCGGGTTTCGACCGCAACGAGTGCCTGGTCCGCGCCGACGACCTGGCCCGCGCCGAGGAGTTGCTGCTCGCCGCCGGGTTCACCGTCACCGGACACGGCAACCATCTGGTGGTCGGCGGTGTGCCGGATCCGGTGGTGGTCAGCCAGATCCTGGGTGAGCAGGGGGTCTGGGTACGCGAGCTGACCCCGCTGCGGCCCGACCTGGAGAGCGTCTTCCTGGAGTTGACCGGCACCATGCCGGATCCGGGCGTGCCCCGCCAGCTCGACTTCCCGCACCAGGGGGAGCCGACCGTGATCGACCTCGACGTACGGGGAGCTGACGCGTGAACCTGATCCGGGCCGAGTTGGAGCGGCTGGCCGCGCGCCGCTTCGTGCAGCTCATGGTCGTCCTGCTGGTCTTCGCGTTCGCGGTGACGACGGCGACCACGCTCGCCGGTTCGCACCAGCCCACCGCCGCTGAGCTGAACCAGGCGCAGCAGCAGGCCGTCGCCGAGCGCCGCGAGCTGGAGCTGCGGCACGCGCAGTGCCTGGCACGCGAGCAGGGTGCCGTGCCGGCCGAGGATTTCGGCTACTTTCCGGCGGACTGCAGCAGTTGGGATCCGGCGCAGCGGGACCGCCTGCCGGTGGCCTCCGACTATCTGGTCGGGGTGTTCACCTTCACCCGGCAGGCCGAGCCGCTGCTGTATTTCCTCGTGGCGTTCCTGGTGCTCTTCGGTTTCCTGGTCGGGGCCTCCTACATCGGCGCAGACCTCAACTCCGGCGGAGTGGTGAACCTGCTGCTGTGGCGACCACGCCGGATGACTGTGCTCGCCACCAAGCTGGGCACGCTGCTCGCGGTGGTGGCGGCGTTGTCGGTGCTCGCCTCGCTGGCGTACCTCGTCACCTTCTGGGCCATCGCGCAGATCGTCGGTTATCCCGGCCCGACCGACAGCGCCTTCTGGGGGGCGTTGGGCGCGATCTGGGGACGTGGCCTGATCCTGGTGCTGCTCACCACGGCCGTCGGTTTCGCCATCGCCACGATGGGCCGGCACACCGCGGCGGCGCTCGGCGCGGTGGCCGCGTACCTGGTGGTGTGGGAGCTGGGCGGCCGGATCGTGCTGGAGATCGTCGAGGTGGCCCGCCCCGACCAGCTCATGCTCGCCAGCTACCTCGGCGCGTGGCTGGTCGGTGAGGTCAGTCTCTGGGACGACAGTGCCTGCCGCACTGTGGTCAACGGCTACTGCGACGGCAGTTACAGCATCACCTGGCCACCGGCACTGGTTGTGCTGCTGCTGCTCACCGCCGGGCTCACCGCGGCGGCCTTCGCCCTGTTCCGCCGCCGCGACCTGATCTGAGGCCGCCGTCCCCTGGCGTGCCGGCCGCGACCCGGCACGCCGACGGACCCGGCCCGGTCAGCCGACAGTGGAGCCGAAGACCTCGTCCCGGACGGCGTCCAGGGCGGTGCGCAGCGCCCCGTGCAGGATCGGCTCATCGGTGAGCCCGGTGGGCACCACCCGGGGCCGGACCAGCGTGATGGCGGCGACCTCGTGCTGCACCCGCTCGGCCAGCGCCGCGCCGCCGGCCTGGCCCACCTCGCCGGCGAGCACCACGAGCGGCGGGTCCAGCACCACGCAGGTGCTCGCCACACCGAGGGCGAGCCGGCGGGCCACCTCGTCGAGCATCGGGCCGCCGGCGGTGCCGTCGGCGATCGCGGCGCGTACCGCGTCGGCGGCGACGCCGTCCGGGTAGCCGTGTTCACGGGCCAGCGCGCGGATCGCGTCCGCGCCGGCCACCTGCTGGAACGCCGGCTTGGCCCGGCGGGAGACGTCACGCGGGATCGGCGCGCCGGGCACCGGCAGGTAACCGATCTCGCCGGCCGCGCCGCTGCTGCCGTGGTGCAGCCGCCCACCCAGCATGATCGCCAGGCCGACACCCGCGCCGACCCAGACCAGCACGAAGTCGGCCAGGCCGCGTGCCGCGCCGGACTGCGCCTCGGCCACCGCCGCGAGGTTGACGTCGTTCTCGAAGACGACAGGGGTGTCCAGGTCGTCGCGGAGCGCGGCGAGCAGACCGCGGTGCCAGCGGGGCAGGTTGAAGGCGAAGGTGATGTCGCCGGTGCCCGGGTCGACCAGGCCGGGGGTGCCGAGCACGATGCGGCGTACGCTCGCCAGCTCGGCTCCGGCGCTGCTGGCGGCCTGGACCACGGCGTTGTGCACCACGCCCACCGGGTCGTCGGTGTCGTGGGTGGACTGCTCGACCCGGCTGGTCACCGCGCCGGTGATGTCGGCGCAGGCGGCGACCACCCGTTCCGGGCCCACGTCCACGCCTATCACGTGGGCGCTGCCCGGCCGTACCGCGTAGAGCTGGGCGTTCGGCCCCCGCCCGCCGGCCTGCTCACCGACCCGGGTGACCAGCCCGCGTTCCTCCAGCCGCTCCACCAGCTGAGAGGCGGTGACCTTGGACAGGCCGGTCAGCTCGCCCAACCGGGCCCGGGTCAGCGGGCCCTGTTCCAGCAGCAGCTCCAGCGCCGCGCGGTCGTTGAGGGCGCGCAACAGACGTGGGGTGCCCGGCAGCCGGGTCGCGCTCATGCCATGTCCTCGACTTCAGTAAACCTTGCTAACTGTAAACTGCCCGGCGAACGGGTAGCCGTAGCGTATCGGCCACGTGAGCGGGAAGCTCTCCGCCAACCGGTACGACATCCGTGACGGCTGGCCGGAGAGGAGAGATCACGTGGGGCTGGACCCCGGACTTCGCCGCCTCGCGTTGGGCACCCTGCTGGCCGCGTACCCGGGGCCGGTGCCGCCCGACTGGGCCATCGAACTGGTCGCCGACGGGCTGGCCGGGCACACCCTGTTCGGCACGAACGTCCATCAACCGCCCCAGGTTGCGGCGAGCACCGCCGCGCTGCGGTCCGGCCGGCCTGACGTGCTTGTCGCCATCGACGAGGAGGGCGGTGACGTCACCCGGCTGGCCCATGCCACCGGCAGCCCGTACCCGGGCAACGCCGCGCTCGGCGCGATCGGCGACGTCTCGCTCACCCGCCGGATCTACCACGCCATCGGCGCGGAACTGGCCGCGCTCGGCATCACCGTCAACCTGGCTCCCACCGTCGACGTCAACAGCGCCGACGACAACCCGGTGATCGGCACCCGGTCGTTCGGGGCCGATCCGGTGCGGGTGGCCGCGCACTCCGCCGCCGCCACCGCCGGCCTCCAGTCCGCCGGAGTCGCGGCCTGCGCCAAGCACTTCCCGGGGCACGGTGCCACGGTCGCCGACTCCCACTACGAGCTGCCCACTGTGGACGCCTCGCCGGACGTGCTGCGCGGGCGCGACCTGCCGCCGTTCGCCGCGGTGGTCGCCGCCGGAGCCCGGGCGGTGATGACCGCGCACATCCGGGTGCCCGCGCTGACCGGCGACCGGCCGGCCACGTTCAGCCGCGCGGTGCTGGTGGACCTGCTGCGCGGCGAGTACGGCTTCACCGGCGCCGTGATCACCGACGCGCTGGAGATGAAGGGCGCCGCGCTCGCGGCCGGCGGGATCGCCCCCGGCGCGGTGCTGGCGCTCGCCGCCGGCGCAGACCTGCTCTGCATCGGCGCCAGGGTCGACGCCGACCTGGTCGAGCAGGTCGCCGCCGAGATCGTGACCGCGCTCGACGACGGCCGGCTGGCACGCTCCCGCGTCGAGCAGGCCGCCGGCCGCGCCGCGGAACTCGCCGCCTGGACCCGGACCGTCGGCACGTCCACCGCCCCCTGCACCGATCTGGGGTACGCGGCCGCACGCCGGGCGGTGCGGGTGGAAGGCGTGCTGGGCGGGCTGGGGCAGCCACTCGTGGTGCAGGTGCACGCCGACGCCACGATCGCCGAGGGGCGGGTGCCCTGGGGGCTGGGCCCGCACCTGAACGGCACCGAGCAGATCCGGGTGGTGGCCGCCGAGGTCGACCCGCAGGAGGTGCGTCGGCGCGCCGGCACCCGGCCGATCGTGCTCGTGGGCCGGCATCTGCACCGGCTGCCCGGCGGACCGGAACTGGTCACCGCGCTGGCCGGCACGCACCCGGTGACGGTGGTCGAGATGGGCTGGCCGGCGAGTTGGCGGCCGGTCGGCGCGCGGGCCTTCGTGACCACCTACGGAGCGAGTCACGCCAACGGCCGGGCCGCCGCCGAGACACTGGGCCTGGCTCGCTGAACCGCGCCGCCCGACCTGGTCCGCACCCTGCGTCACTGACCCGAATTGTCGACCATCGACACATCAGCCCAGCTCAAGTCCATTATTCGACACCGCAAGGCAGGCATCAACATCTTGCCTAAAGACAACTAAATACGTAGCGTGATCGATGTCGAGCCACCTGCGGATCTGGGGAGGAAGGCTGCGGACCGTGGATCCGGCCCGGGATCCACGGTCCGAGCCCGGCTGCGGTCACCTCAGCCGGGATAGACGCCGTACGAGCGCCAGCCCCGGTCCGGAAAGCCGGCCGCCTCGGCCACCCGCGCCGAGGCGGCGTTGCCCCGATCATGCAGATAGGTCGGCACCGCACCGTCGTCGAGCACCCGGCGAGCAGCCTGAGCGACCAGCCGTCGGGCGAGTCCACGACCCCGGGCCGAGGGCACCGTGCCCACCGCCAACTCGTGGCCGTACTTGTCGTGTCGTTTGATCCCCACGCCGGCCAGGTAGCGCCCCTGCCCGTCGCGGACCACAAGCACCGCGCGGTCGAACAACCGCAGCCACGACGGCAGGCCGGCGGTGCCGGGCGGCACCCACTCGCCCACATCGGGCAGGGCCGCCGGCGCGACGCTCCACCGGAACACGTCGTCATGGACCACCCAGCCGGGGTGGGCGACCGCCGCCGGCAGGGCGCGCAGCAACCGGTCCGGCCGCTGCGCCAACTCCCGGACGGCGGCGACCCGGTCCGGCGGCACGGACAGCACGGCGCTCGCCCCGGCACCCACCGCGATGGCCGGGCGCAGCCGCCCGTCCCAGGCCGGGCAGGCCCGCCGCCACGAGCCCACCACATGCAGCCCCGCCGGGGCCGGCCACTGTCCCAGCCAGGTCGCCAGGTGCAGATGCAGTCGCCGGTCGAGCATCCCGTCACCCCCCGCTTCGCCACCCTGACGTCACTCACCGTACGACGACCGGGCGCGGCGGCACCGACGGACGGCTACCCGCCCGGGACTGCCACCGCACCAGGCGAACCGGCCCTGGGCAGGGCGATTGAGACGCGCAATGGGCGGGTACGAGTGATCCACGGCGGGCATCCCGTACCGATTCGTGATCCGTTCTTCCCAAACTGGGAACCTGGTTCATCGACCGAGCGTCATACCTATTTTCATACATGGACAACTTTCTCTGGAACGGTGGGAGCATGCCACTTCAGTCGAACGACCGCTCCCGGCAGGACACCGAGGGGAGCTGGCGGGGTCGCGCGCTCGCCGACCACTTCCCGGCCCAGCCGCCGCATCGCGACCACCGCACCGGCGGGCTCTCCTGGCAGGCGCTGAACGAGCTGCCCGCCGGCACCTCGACCCGCCCCCACCTGAACCCCCACTGAGTCACCACGTCGATTGCGATGGCGACAAAAGGCAGCTTGTGACACCGCGCCGGACTCGGCGAGGCAGCACCGGCTTTCGCACACCTGTCGGGTAACGTCTGCTGGTCCCTCGACCGGGTTACGACAGGAGCTATCGCACCCATGGGCAAGAAGACCATTCGCGTCTCCGACTTCAGCGGCACGGTGCTGCGCCCCGACGACGAGGCGGTTCGCGTCGTCGTGCTGGAGCACCCTGACCTGGTGGCCGGGCCCGTGCAACTGGACGCGACACCGACCGAGATCGAGAACATCGACGACGCCGCACTGGACGTGGCGGTGGTCGAGATCCACGACCAGCACGGCGGCGGCGAGCCCCGCCGGGTGGTGTTGACCGCCAGCGAGTTCGACGCGATGGCCACCGACATGCCGATGGCGCAACTGCTCAAGACCGCCGAGCGGGTACGCCCGCCAAAGGCCCGACGCGGCCCGGAGAAGATCGACTACGGCACCATCGAGCACGCCGGCAAGCCGCACCGGGGGCGGGTCACCGAGGACGAGGCCCTGCTGGTGCGTGAGCGGTTGGACGAGGTGAACAAGCGCCTCGCCGACGCCGGGCTGCGCCAGATCGACCCGGCCGACCCGGAGCACGCCGAACGGTACGGCTTCCCCGTCGCATCCTGATCGGTTATCCGAACGCCCGCAGCTTGCCCAGGGTCGCCACCAGGTTCGCCTCGGTGGCGGCCTTGTCCATCCCGAGGCCGCTGAGCACGCCTTCGCCGTTCTCCTGCTCGAGCAGGGCCAGCAGGATGTGCTCGGTGCCGATGTAGTTGTGCCCGAGCCGCAGCGCCTCGCGGAAGGTCAGCTCCAGCGCCTTCTTGCCGGCGACGGCGTACGGGATCGGATCGGGCACCTCGCCGGCCGGCGGCAGCGCGGCACCGGCCGCCTCCCGGACCGCCTCGGCCGACACGCCGCCGGCGGTCAGCGCCTTCGCGGCCAGCGCCTCCGGCTCGGCGAGCAGGCCGAGCACCAGGTGTGCCGGGGTGACCTCGGCGTTACCGGCCGCCTTCGCCTCGTGCTGCGCGGCCAGCACCACGTTGCGGGCCCGCGGGGTGAACCGGCTGAAGCTCTGTTGCGGGTCCGGTGCCGGGCTCACGAAACGTTTCTGCGCGGCCTGCTTGCTCACGCCCATGCTGCGGCCGATCTCGGTCCAGGACGCGCCGGAGCGCCGGGCCTGGTCCACGAAGTGACCGATCAGATGGTCGGCGACGTCACCGATGTGGTCGGCGACGAGCACCGCGTCGGTGAGCTGGTCGAGGGCGTCGGTGTGGGCCCGTTTGATGCTCTGGATCAGGTCGTCGAGCCGGATCGGGCTGCTCACTGGTTCAGTCATGCGTCAACCATAGGTTGACGCTGCAGCACCGTCAACCCGAAGTTGACGATCACTGCCCGCTATCGCACGCTATGATCACTGTTAACAACCTTGACTAATTTAGGCGAAATCGACAGACTCGGATTCGGAGAGCGCTCCCCCGCCTCACCGCTGTCTCTT
>NZ_POTX01000142.1 GCF_003236305.1 Micromonospora endophytica
GGCGAATTCGTCGAGCTGGGTACGGGACAGCCGCCAGCGCTGGGCGATCAACTCCGCGCCCACGCCCTGGTTGAACGGCAACGCGGAGTCTTCCGCGACGCCCTCCACCCCTCGGTAGCGGTCCAGGTTGCGGTCGGCCACCAGGTGCCGGCGGAGGGTACGGATGACGCTCGCCTCGCCGGCCAGCCAGGCGTAGAGAGGTGCCGTCGGTTGCGCCTCAGGCACCTCCCAGAGGATCTCGCGATCCACGTCCACGTCGTCGAGCAGCTGGCCGGTCGGCGCGCCGGCGGCTGCCGCCCCCGCGAGGGCCGGCACCATACCGGCGGCGGAGGCACCCGCCAGGGCCGGCGCTGCGCTGGCGAGCAGCTCGCCTGCTGCGGCGGCCACCGCCGCGACCAGTCGGGCGCCGTACGGGTCGGCGCCCCGGGGCAGCCAGGTCACTCGCACTCCGGGCGGCGCGACGAGGGGCAGCACGTCGGCCGCCTCGGGCACCTCCAGCAGCACGCGGCCCTGGGCGTCGAACGGTAGCCGGGCGCAGATGTTGCTGATCGCCGGCACGGCTGTCTCGTCGCCGGCCAGCAGCAGGCACCCGGTCGACGGGGGACGGAACTCGACGCCGCCGTGGTCACCGTCGTACGCCGAGTCGGGCCCGAGGATGGCGATCTCGTCGCCGGGGCGGACCCGCCGCGCCCACCGGGTGGCCGGCCCGCCGTCACCGTGCAGCACCAGGTCGACGTCCACCTCGTTGAGCTGTGGCCGGACTGCGCGGGCGGTGTAGGTGCGGATCGGGTTGCGCTGCTGCTCCGGCAGTGCCCGCCAGCGTGCGTACCAGTCCGGGCCCTGGGGCAGGTGCACCAGGCGTTGGCCGGGCAACGGCAGCGCCAACTTGATCCGCTGGTCGTAGCCGTTGTCGGCGAAGCGGTCCAGGTCCGGGCCGGTGAAGGTGACCCGGACGAACGATGGACTGAGCCGGCGTACCGCGCGGACCTCGACGGTGAACAGCCGCCAGGGCGCGACGGGCAGGGTGCTGGTCATGGTGCCTCTCTGGTGGACGCGCTACCGGGGGGACGGGGCGGCGGCGCGGGAACGCCACAGCAGCCAGACGAAGTACGGGGTGCCGATCAGCGCGGTGACCAGGCCGGCGGGGACCTGTGCCGGGGCGATGACGGTGCGGCCGAGGGTGTCGGCGAGGCTGACCAGGGCCGCGCCGAGCAGCGCGGCGACCGGTAGCACCCGGCTGTGTCTCCCGCCGACCAGGGCGCGGGCGGCGTGTGGGGCGACCAGGCCGACGAAGCCGATCACACCGACGGCCGAGACTGCGGTCGAGGTGAGCAGCGCCGCCGCGCCGAGGGCGATCAGCCGGGTCCGTTCCAGCCGGACGCCGAGCACCCGGGGGGTGTCGTCGTCCAGCGCCATCAGGTCCAGCTCGCGGCGGGCGGCGACCACCGCCGGGGTGAGCACCAGCAGCGCGATCGCCACCGGCAGCACCTGCGTGGCGGTGCGCCCGTAGGTGGAGCCGGAGAGCCAGGTGAGCGCCTTGCCGGTGTTCCACGGGTCGAAGGCCACGATCATGAAGGTGATCATCGCCATGCCGCCCTGCCAGGCACCGAACCCGATCAGGACCAACCGGTCGGAGCTGAGCCCACCGCGCCACGCCGCGCCGTAGACCAGGGCGAAGGCAAGCATGGCGCCCAGCCCGGCCACCCCGGAGACGGCCCACACCCCGGCCAGCGGCACGAAAGTGAGCAGCGAGACCGCGCCCAGGCCGGCACCGGCGGTGATGCCGAGGATGCCGGGTTCGGCCAGTGGGTTGCGGCAGACCGCCTGCACGGTGGTGCCGGCCACGGCCAGAGCCGCGCCGGCCAGCATCGCCGCAGCGACCCGGGGCCAGCGCTGGTCCAGCACGAAGGTGTACGCCGGCCCGGTGTTGCCGTTGATCCAGTTGACGATGTCGCCGAACAGCACCCAGGTGTCCCCGAACAGCATGCCGAACAGCACTGCCGCACCGGTCACGGTGGCCGCCACCACGACCACCGTGCGGTGGAAGGCGGCGGAGCGTACGGCCGCGTGACCGCCCGGCGGGCGACGGGTCGGGCCAGCGTCGCGGTGCCGACGGGCCAGCCAGATCAGCACGGCCGCGCCGAGCAGGGTGGTCACCACGCCGGTGGGGATGTCGACACCGGCCTGACCGCCCATGACCGCCCGCAGCAGCACGTCGGAACCGAGCACGATGATCACTCCGGCGATGCCGGAGAGCGGCAGCAGCACCCGGTGCCGGTGCACGCCGGGCACCACCGAGCCGAGCAGCCGGACGATCACCGGCGCGCAGAGGCCGACGAAGCCGACCGGCCCGGTGAGGGTCACCGCCGAGGCGGAGAGCAGCACGGCCAGCACCGTGACGATCAGCCGGGTACGGCGTACGTCGAGACCGAGCACGGTGGCGGTGTCGTCGCCGAGGGCGAGGATGTCGAGGCGGTGCCCGAGCAGCATCAGCGCCACCACGGCGATGCCGAGCACCGGGGCGAGCTGGGTGAGCGCGTTCAGGTCGCTCTGTACCAGCGAGCCGTTGCCCCAGGCGAACAGGCCGATGGTGGCCTGCTCGAAGAGCAGGAGCAGCAGCATGGTCACCGAGCTGAGCGCCATGGCGGTGGCCGAACCGGCGAGGATGAGCCGGGTGGTGCCGGCCTGCCCACCGGCGGACATCGCCATCACCAGGCCGGCCGCGGCGAGCCCGCCGCAGAAGGCGAGGCCGCCGGCGGGCAGCGCGGGCAGCGCGATGCCGAACGCGGCGACCGAGACGATGGCCAGGTGCGCGCCCGCGTTGACGGCGAGGGTGTCCGGCGAGGCCAGCGGGTTGCGGGCGATCGACTGGAGGGCCGCGCCGGCGAAACCGAGGGCGACGCCGATGGCCAGCCCGGCGAGCAGCCGGGGCACCCGGGAGGCGACCAGGACCCGGACCGTCTCGTCGTCGCCACCGGTGAGTAGCCGCAGCAGGTCGAGCGCGCCGACGGCGGAGGTGCCCTGGGTGAGGTGGACACCGGCGACCACCAGCAGCAGCGCGATGGCGGCGACGAAGGCCCCGACGACGCGAGGGGCGCAGACTCGCCCGGCCGGAGCCGGCTGGTGGGCCGGCTCCGTACGCGGGGGTGCGGGCAGCGTGGTCACACCGCGTAGGTGTTGACGAGCTGGTCGATGTACTGCTTGCCGGAGAGCGGCCCACCGAAGGTCCAGATGCCGTCCGGCATCCGGTGCAGGTTGCCCTGCTGGACGAAGGGCAGCGACTTCCAGATGGCGTTGTCGGCCAGACCGTCGGCGAAGACGTCGGTGCCGTCCGAGGCGTTGTAGAAGAAGTGCAGGTCCGGGCTCTTGAGCACGGTCAGGCCCTCGACGTCGGTCTGGCCCAGGCCCCACGCCTCGTCGACCTCGCCCTGCCAGGCGTTGGTGAGGCCGAGCTGGATGCCGATCTGGGAGACGAGCGCGCCCTGACCGAACATCCGAATGCTGACCGTGCTGCCTTCCTTCCAGCCGTCGGCGATGGCGAACGGCTTACCGGCGGCACCGGCGTCGGCGATCTTCTGCTTGCCCTCGGCGAGCGCGGTGTCGAAGTCGGCGAGCAGCTTCTCCGCCTCGGCGGTCTTGCCGACCGCAGCAGCGATCATGTGCACGTCGGCGCGCATCCGGCCGATGTTGTCCGTGGCGTCGCTGCTCTTGGTGACGACGACCGGGACGTACCTCTCCAGCTGTGCGATCGTGCCGGCGCCGCGGTCGTCGGTCATCACCACGAGGTCCGGCTCCAGCGCGACGATCGAGTCGACGCTCGGCTCGCCCCGGGTGCCGACGTCCTTGACGTCCGCGTCGAGCTTGGCGGCGGTGACCCAGGTGGCGTAGCCCTTGGGGTCGGCGACACCGACCGGCATGACACCGAGGCTGACGAGCATCTCGACCTCGCCCCACTCCAGGCCGACGACCTTGGTGGCGGGCTTGTCGAGCTTGATCTCCTTGCCCCGACTGTCGGTCACGGTGACCGGCCCGCCTGCGGCGGAAGGGGTGGAGGCGGGTTCGGAGGTGTTCTCGGTGGTGCCGCAGGCGGCCAGCACCAGAGCGGTGGCGGTGGCGACCAGGGCCATGACACGGGTACGGGACATGATGTTCTTTCTCGGGATGGGTTGTCCGGGCCGGTCCGGGATCAGACCGGGATGCGGGTGAGGTGGCGGCCCACCGGGCGGGTGGTGACCAGACCACTGAGCGGGTCGACGGTGACCTCGATCCGGATGCCGTAGGTCTCGGTCAGGTCCGGCTCGGTGAAGACCTCGGCCGGGGTGCCGGTGGCGCGGACCCGGCCGCCGTGCAGCAGGACGACCTCGTCGGCCACGGCGGCGGCCTGGTTGAGGTCGTGCAGCACGACGCCGACCGCGACGCCGTGGTCGTCGGCGAGGTCACGCATCAGGTCGAGGATCTCGACCTGGTAGCGCAGGTCGAGGAAGGTGGTCGGTTCGTCGAGCAGCAGCACGGGGGTGTCCTGGGCCAGGCAGGTGGCCAGCCAGACCCGCTGCAACTCACCACCGGAGAGTTCGTCGACGGGCCGGTCGGCCATCGGGGCGACCCCGGTGACGTCCATGGCGCGGGCCACGGCGGCGGGCCCGTCGGGGTCCTCGGTGCGCCAGCGTCCCCGGTAGGGGTGGCGGCCGTAGCCGACCACGTCGCGGACGGTGACGCCGTTGGGGACCGGTCGACTCTGCGCGAGCAGCGTCACCCGGCGGGCGAACTCCTTGGCCGGCAGGCCCGCCGCAGCGGTGCCGTCGGCGAAGTGCACCGTGCCGTCGCTGATCGGGTGCAGTCGGGCGATCGCCCGCAGCAGCGTGGACTTGCCGCTGCCATTGGGCCCGACGAGCGCGGTCACCGCGCCGGGACGCAGGGTGATCGTCGCACCGTGGACCACAGGCGTGCCGTGGTAGCCCAGGTGGAGATCGACCCCACGTAGACTCTGCTCGGCGCCGTCCGACGCCGCTCCGCTGATCATGCGGTTAGGTTAACCTAACCTAACTTGATGTCAAGGCGCGGGTCCGGCTGCTCTCCGGCATCCCGACACGCCCATCGCCGCAGGTCAATGCGGTTCGACGGGTAACTCCCGCTCCGGCTCGACCGTCCACACCGGACGCGCGACTGCGCGCCCGGCCGTGACGTCCGCCGACCAGCCGTCACGGCGGCAGGAAACGGTACCGGGGTGGGAGGACAGACCGGCGCGAGCAGCGGTAGCGTTGCCCGTCATCGCCGCCGGGCCGCCCGGTGTGGCGACTCGCGAGCGTACGGAGGATGAGGGATGTCCATCGGCGAGGAGCCGTTCGCAGCCCGCGACGACCTGGCCTTACGGCCGAATTTCGAGGTCACCCTGCGCGGGTACGAGAAACGGCAGGTCGAGCGCTACGTCGAGCAGGTGGAGAGCCGCCTCGCCGCGGTGTCGACGGAACGGGACCGGGCCGCCGGGCACATACGGGAGCTAACCGGCAAGGTCCAGACGTTGCAGGCCGAGGTGACCGAGCTGCGCCAGCGGCCCGCGCAGCTGGACAAGGCGGCCTTCCAGGACGTGGGCCCGATGGTCGGCCAGATCCTGGACCTCGCCGAGAAGCAGGCCGCCAACATCATCGAGACCCACACCCAGCGGGCCACCAAACTTCAGGCGGAGGCGGAGAAGGTCCTCGCCAACGCGCGGGAGCGGACCGTCAAGGCGCTCGCCGACCTGGAGGAGGAACTGGCCGCCCGGCGGGCCGAGCACGAGAAGACGTACGAGGAGCTGCGGGCGACGGCCGACGCCGAGCTGGTGCAGTCCCGCGAGCGCGCCGATCAGCTGCGCGCCGAGGGCGAGGCCGCCCACGAACGCGCCCAGCAGGAGGCGCACCGGATCAACGAGCAGTGCCGCCAGCAGGTCGAGCAGGCCCGGTCGGCCGCCGAGGCGCTGACCAGTTCGGCGCGTACCCAGATCGCCCAGGAGATCCAGGCGGCCCGGTCGAAGAACCAGCAGGAGATGGTCCAGTGGCGGTCGACCGTCGAGGAGGAACTCGCCGAGCGGCGGGCCGCCGCCGAGGAGGATCTGGCCGAACAACGCGCCGCCACCGAGCGCGAGTTGGCCGCCCAGCGCTCCGCCGCGGAGCAACGGGTCAGCTCGATGATCGCCGACGCCCAGCAGTACTCCGCGGAGATCCGTAAGCGTGCCGACGAGCAGGCCGCCGAGGTACGCAAGCACAGCGACGAGCAGGCCGCCGCCGCCGAGGAGCAGCTGCACGCCGTACAGCTTGCGGTCGGCGAGCAGCAGGATGTGCTGGCGCAGGTGCAGGACCAGTTGGAGACCGCCCGGCAGCAACTCGACGAGTCGCGGCGCGGCAAGGACGACACCGATGCCGAGCTGACGCGGCTGCGGCAGCAGCTGTCGGAGACCATCCGGGAACTCGAGGCCGAGACCCGACGGCTGGACGAGGTGCGCCGGGCCGCCGACGCGGCCGAGCGGCACGCCAAGGAGACCCGGGCCCGGGTGCAGCGGGAGGCCAAGCGCGTCGCCGACCTGGCTGCCGCCGCCGTCATGGCCGCCGCGGCCGGCGGCAGCGAGACCGCGGAGTATCCGGTGGTGGCCGCCCGCGGCGGCGACCGTCCGGCGGCCCACGCCGCTGCCGAGACGAGGCCGCCGGCGGGCGGCGCCGCGCCGCTCTCGACCGACGACGACGCGTCGCTCTCGACAGGTGGCGACGCGGTCTCCTCGGCGGACCGGGACGCGGCGTTCTCGACGGGCGAGTCGCCGGCCACCGGCGGCGGGACGATGCTGTCGGTCGGTGGTGCGGCGACGTCGTCGGCGGGCGGTGCGGATCGGCGCGACGACGGCGACTCAGCCATGGATCACGAGGACCGGCGCGACGACCGCGGACCAGCCACGAATCACGAGGACCGGCGCGACGACGGTGACCCGCCCACGGCCACCGGTGGCGAGGACCGGAGCGACGACGGTGATCCCGACCGCTTGGTGCCGGCCGCTGACCAGCGCCCGACCGAGGGCGGTGGGGAGCGGCACGGCGGCACTGATGAGCGGTTCGGTCACCCGCTGGACGGATCCGCCGCGCCTCCGTCACCGGATCCGGTGGCCCGGGCGGCGGCGGCCGTGGCCGCGGGTAGGCCGGGCGGCATCGACTGGTTTGCCGGTCCTGCGGCTGGCGAGACCAGCCCGACCCACTGATTCCACTCGCCGACCCGGGAGCGGAAGCGCCGTCGCGAGCGCTTCCGCTCTGGCCAGGTCAGAACGGTCGGCGGGGAAGCCAGCCCAGGAAGCGGTTGCGGGCCTTGGCCAGCGGCAGGCCGGGCAGGTCACGCGCGGCGGCGAGCAGACACGAGCCCAGGTAGACCGCGAGCGCCTCCCGGGCCCCGCCGAACTCGGCAAGCAACTGGCTCTGCTTGACCGCGCACGGCCATTCCTGACCGCATCCGGTGCAGGTCCAGGCCGGCAGCGAGGGCAGGTGGTCCGGCGGTTTCGCCGAGCGGTAACGGATGCTCGCGCTGTTGCGCTGACCGGGATGCGTACGGGCACGGACCGGATCGCCGGCCCCTGGTTCGCGGGAGTCGAACAGCTCCCGGCGGGCGAGGCCGAGCGCGCCGCCCACCCGTACCAACGCGTCCGGCCCTGGTCGATACTCGACCAGGGCACCCAGTAGATGGTGTCCCAGCAGGTCGAAGGCGTCGGGTCCGAGACCCGACGCCCGGCACACGGCGATGAGCCGGGACGGTGCCGCCAGCCGCTGCGTCACCAGGGCGACGCGCAGCACATCCCGGATGCCGCCACCGAGGGCGGCCCTCCGGGTCCCCAGGACGCCGGTCAGGAGTGTCTCTCCGGCGATCCGCCGAAGCGCTTCAGCCGACGCCAACCGGACGATGTCAGTCGGATTCTTGATCTCCAACGCTCCACCCCTATTCATCCGCGCGGTCGAATCGCACCTCTCACTCGACACTCAAAGCATGATCATGGCTACGTTCGGTCAACGGCTAGCCCGCCGTACGCACGGGAACCGGTGGTCCTAGCCCGAAAACGAAACCTCAGGCCGGTCGGCAACGAGCGACATTCCGCCCAGAGATTCGCATATGCCGTGGCGCATCGACGGGAATCCCTCCAATGTGGATTAGCATTGGCGGGAATCTGAGGCGACATCGCCTGGCCGAGGCCAACCCGCCGGTGGTCGTCCGGGGCGCAGAGCCGTACGGCACCGACTTCATGATCCGCGCGGCGGAGGGCTACCGGCTGCGCCACCACCGGGTCCACGCCGGGACGTTCTGGTTGGAGACGGTGGCCGCCGCGCCGGGCCTGCCCTTCTCCGCACGCTGGCCGCCCGGCAAGATCGCCGGGTGTCTGCTCGACCTCTCCGTGTTGCACAAGGTCACCGGCGGCGCACCTGACGACCGGGCGGGCGCGACCAGGTTCACCGGGCTGACCCCGATCTCGCCGGGTCTGGCCCGGCTCTGGCGACACACCACGGGCTACCTCAACCACGTCGTCCTGGGCAACCCGTCGGCGCACCGGCAACCGTTGGTGCTCGCCAACGCCGCGCGGATGCTGGCCGCCGCCGCCCTCGCGGTCTTCCCCAACACGACGGCCGGCTGGCCGACCGCGACGCAGCGGCGCGATGCGACGACCGCGACGCTGCGCCGGGCAACGGCGTTCATCGAGGAGCACGCGGACCGGGACATCGGGGCGGCCGACATCGCCGCCGCGGCCCAGGTGTCGCTGCGGGCCCTGCAACTGGCGTTCCGCCGCCACCTGGACACCACGCCAATGGCCCACCTGCGCCGGGTCCGGCTGGATCGCGCCCACCACGAGCTGCTTCAGGCCGATCCGCGACAGGAGACGGTCTCCGCCATCGCCTCGCGGTGGGGGTTCCTCAGCCACAGCCGCTTCACCGCGCGCTACCACGCCATCTACGGGATCCCGCCCAGCCGGACCCTGCACGCCTGACCGAGCGCCGCCGGCGGCTCGCCGCCCGCACTACATCGCGAAACATCGATTGACAAAGTTGTTGATCCCAACTTATGGTGCGAGCCGGCCGGACGTATCCGGTGGTCCCGGCGACGCCCGGCCAGCCACCCGTCGACACACCACCACGCGAGGAGCGCCATGGCCGGGCTGAGCGGCACACTACGACGGACACGATGGCGATTCGGCCTGATCACCAGCGGCATCGCGGTGCTGCTGGCCGGTGTCGGACTGATCAACGCGGGCGCCGCCCAGGCAGCCGCCGGTTGCCGGGTGGTGTACTCCGCACCCAGCCAGTGGCAGGGCGGATTCACCGCCAACGTCGACCTGACAAACCTCGGTGACGCGCTCAACGGCTGGCGGCTGACCTGGACCTTCCCCTCCGGCCAACGGGTGACCCAGGCGTGGAACGCGACGGTCGCCCAGTCCGGGAACGACGTCACCGCCAGCAACCTCAGCTACAACGCCGCCCTCGGCACCAACCAGTCGGTGTCGTTCGGCTTCAACGGATCGTGGACCGGCGCCAACACCGCGCCGACGTCGTTCGCGCTCAACGGCGTCACCTGCACCGGCAGCGTGGGTCCCAGCACGCCGCCGACCAGCACCCCACCGCCGACCACCCCGGTGCCCACCACGCCGCCACCGACGACGCCGCCACCGGCGGGCGACCCGATGGCCTACGTCGCCTCCATGCAGCCCGGCTGGAACCTCGGCAACACCTTCGACGCCGTCGGTGACGACGAGACCGCCTGGGGCAACCCGCGGGTCACCCAGGCCCAACTGGACGCCGTCCGGGCGCAGGGCTTCAACAGCATCCGGATCCCGGTCACCTGGACCAACCACCACGGGCCGGCGCCCTCGTACACCATCGACGCCGCCTGGTTGAACCGGGTCAAGGAGGTCGTCGGCTGGGCCCTCGAGGACGGCTTCTACGTGATGATCAACCTGCACCACGACTCGTGGCAGTGGATCAACACGATGCCTACCGACCGGACCAACGTCCTCAACCGCTACAACGCGCTCTGGACCCAGATCGCCGCGGCATTCCGGGACGCCTCGCCGAGGCTGCACTTCGAGAGCGTCAACGAGCCGCAGTTCGCCAACAGCTCCGGCGACGCGCAGAACGCCCAACTGCTGCACGAACTGAACGTCAACTTCCACCGGATCGTCCGCGCCTCCGGCGGCAACAACGCCACCCGGATGCTGGTGCTGCCGACCCTGCACACCTCCTCCGAGCAGGCCCGGATCAACGAGCTGACCACGACGATCAACCAGCTCAACGACCGCAACCTGATCGCCACCGTGCACTTCTACGGCTACTGGCCGTTCAGCGTCAACGTCGCCGGCGGCACCCGCTTCGACGCCACCACGCAGCAGGATCTGACCGACGCGTTCGACCGGGTCCACAACGCCTTCGTCACCCGGGGCATCCCGGTCGTCATCGGCGAGTACGGGCTGCTCGGCTTCGACCGGCACACCGGCACCATCCAGCAGGGCGAGAAGCTGAAGTTCTTCGAGTTCCTCGGCTACTACGCCAAGGCTCGGAAGCTGACCACCCAGCTCTGGGACAACGGCCAGCACTTCAACCGGACCACCTTCCAGTGGAAGGACGCGGAGCTGTTCGCCCAGATCAAGTCGAGCTGGACGACCCGTTCCGGCACCGCGTCCTCCGACCAGGTGTACGTGCCGCGTACCGGCTCGATCACCGCCAAGGCGCTCACCCTGAACCTCAACGGCACCACCTTCCAGGGGTTGCGTCAGGGCACCACCAACCTGACCCAGGGCACCGACTACACGGTCTCCGGCAACCAGCTCACGCTCACCGCGAGCGCGCTGACCCGGCTGGTCGGCAACCGGGCGTACGGCGTGAACGCCACCCTGCAGGCACGGTTCTCGACGGGCGTGCCGTGGCGGATCGACGTGATCAGCTACGACCCGCCGGTGCTGTCGAACGCGACCGGTTCGACCGCCTCCTTCGCCATCCCCACCCAGTTCCGCGGCGACCAGCTCGCCACCATGGAGGCGAAGTACGCCGACGGCAGCAACGCCGGCCCGCACGACTGGACGCCGTTCAAGGAGTTCGACGTCGCCTTCGCCCCCGACTACCCCGGTAACCGGATCACCCTGACCGACACTTTCTTCGGTGCGGTCCGCGACAACGCTCCGGTCACCCTCACCTTCCACTTCTGGAGTGGTGCCCAGCTGACGTACCGGGTCACCAAGTCCGGCGGCAACGTCACAGGCGTCACCGGCTGATCCCGCCCGCCACCGGCCACCTCCGGGTGGCCGGTGGCACCGGCCGGTCATCATGGATTCATGATCCGATTCGTGCTGAACGTGCTGTGGCTCATCTTCGGCGGCGGACTCGTGCTGGCTATCGGCTACGGCATCGCCGCGCTTATCTGCTTCGTGCTCGTGGTGACCATCCCGTTCGGGATCGCGTCGCTGCGACTGGCCGTCTACTCACTCTGGCCCTTCGGCCGCACCCTGGTGCCCAAGCCCGGCGTCGGTATCGCCTCGGGCATCGCCAACGTCATCTGGGTCGTGCTGGCCGGCTGGTGGCTGGCCCTGTCCCACATCGTCGCCGGCGTCAGCCTCTGCCTCACCATCATCGGCATCCCGTTCGGCGTGGCCAACTTCAAGCTGGTCCCGGCGGCGATCTGGCCACTCGGTCAGGAGGTCGTCGACGCGCCATAGGCCCCAACCGGGTGGACTGAGGCCCGCCGGGATGGGTATCCGCGTCCGATGAGGCTCGGCCTGAACCGTGGTCGGCGGCGGGATCTGCTGCGCGGCGGCGTCCTGCTCAGCTTCGGCGCCGGGCTCGGCGTGGTCGGCTTCGCCGAGGCGGCGGACGTCGCCGACCGGAAGCTGCCGCTGCGTGGTGGTCCGGCCAGCGGCCTCGCCACCGGCGGCGCCAGCCAACTCGGCACCGGACGCGTGGAGGTGAACTGGTTCGGCCGGACCGAGCGCAAGCTCGTCGCGCTCACCTTCGACGACGGGCCACGCCCGAACTGGACCCCGCAGGTGCTCGACATCCTGCGCCAGCACGAGGTGCCGGCCACCTTCTTCATGGTCGGCGAGCGGGCCCGACAACACGCCGACCTGGTGCGTGACCGGCTCGCCGGCCACGAGGTGGGCAACCACAGCTGGGACCACCACGACCTGGCCCGGATGGCATTCGACGAGGCGTACCAGGATCTGGAACGGACCCATCAGGAGTTGGTGGCGGTCACCGGTCAGCATCCCCGGCTGCTCCGCCCCCCGTACGGTCACCTGGCGGGCAGCACCGTGGCGGCGGCCGCCCGGCTGGGCTACCAGGTGGTGCTCTGGTCACAGCAGATGCGCGAGGCGGAGTTCCCGGGCGACCCGGCCGGACACGCCCGGCGGATCAGCGCCGAAGTGCAGCCCGGCACCATCCTGCTCGCCCACGACGTGGGCGACCGCCGGCGGCTGGTCGCCATCCGCGGCCTCCCGGAACTCATCGACCGGCTGCGCGGGCGCGGCTACCAGTTCGTCACGGTCTCCGCGCTGCTGGCCGTCCGGCAGCCCTAAACCAGTTGGCGGTGCGCCAGCCAGCGCAGGGCGAGGTAGCCGAACGGGGCGGGTGCCCAGAACGTCGCGAGCCGGTAGACCAGCACCCCGGCCACCGCCGTGTCGACAGGCACGCCGTAGAGCAGCAGCCCGGACACCAGCGCCGCCTCGGTCGCGCCCAACCCGCCGGGGGTGGGCGCGGCGGAGGCGACCCCCTCGCCCACCACGGACACCAGGATCACCGGCGGCAGCAGCGCCAGGCTGATCGGCTCACCGACCGCGAGCAGCCCGAGATAGAGACTGAGACCGTACGCCAGGGTCAACGCCAGCGCCGCGGCGACCAGCCGGGGCAGCCGGTGGTGGCGGGGCAGCCCGCGCAGGGCGTCGCGGCTCTGCCGGACCGCCGCCCGGCCCCGGTGCCGCAACCGGGGTACGGCGAGCAGTGCGGCGGCGACCAGCAGCACCGCCAGGACCCCGAGCAGCAGCGGCAACGCCTTGCTGGTGGCGGCGTGTTCGAGGGTACGGACCGGTTGGCGCGCGAAGGGCAGCAGCACCGGCAGCAGCAGCGCCACCGACACCACCCCGGCGGTACGGGAGACCGCCACCGTGGTCGCCGCCTCGGCGGTGCCGAATCCCTTCTGGTGCAGGTACCGCACGCTCAACGCGGCACCCCCGACGCTGCCGGGGGCCAGCCGGTTGGCGAAGGAGGCAGCCACCTGCACGACGGTGATCTCTCCGAGCGGCACCCGGTTGGCGGCGGCCAACCGCAGCACGATGGCGCTGAGCAGGTAGGTGGCGACCGAACCGAGCAGGGTCGCCACCAGGGCCACGGGGTGGGCCTGCCGCATCAGGTGAAACGCGGTGCGTACCTCACCGACCTGCGGTAGCAGGACGTACACCAGCAGCCCGAGGCCGACCAGCAGCAGGACGCCGCGCGGTGTGATCCGGGCGACCCGCGCCAGCCGCCGTTCCCGCTCGGGGCAGCGGCGCAGGATCTCGCCACGCAACTCGTCCAACAGCGCGGGGGTCCGGCGCAGCGCGTCACGGCCGGCTCGGGAGAGCACCGGCCGTTGCAGGTACGGCAAACTGTCCGCGACCGGCCCGGCACCCAGCTGCGCCATCGCGACCTCCACCACGGTCGCCGGATCGACCCGGCCGGCGAGGGTGACGAGCAGTTCGACGAGATCCCGCGCCCGCTGGTCGGCGGGAGCGTCGTCCACGCCGAACCCGAGGTCGACCAGATGCACGGTCCGCCCGTCGAGCAGGATGTTCGCCGCGCGCAGGTCCCGGTGCGCGATGCCGGCCCGATGCAGCAGCGCCACCTGACGGCACACCTCGGTCACCGCCGCGACCGGCAACGGACCGACTGTCGAGTCCAGCGGCGTGGCGGCCACGAACTCCTGCACCAGCACCGCGTCGCCGCCGGGCAGGGTGGCGGTCGTGACGACCGGCGGCACCCGGACCCCGGCCCGCTCCGCCAGCAGGGTCAGGTACGTCTCGTGCTCGCTCTGCTGCTTGGCGCTCAGGTACGGCGGCTCGTCGGCCACGTGCCGGAACCGCAGCCGCCGGTAGAGCTTGTACGCCCAGTCCGCGTCCCGTTGCTGTCCTCCGCTGAGTTTGACGAACAACCGCTGACCGTCGGCGGTCCGCGCCCGCCAGGGCCACGAGCCGCGGGCGTCACCGGCCAACGGCACCAGGCGGGTCACCTCGAGTCCCCGGTGCCGCAGCGCCCGACGCAGGCTGCCGGCGGAGCGTTCCGGCCCGACCTCCCCCACCGTCAGCCGGGTCAGGCACACCGCGAACCAGCCGACCAGCAGCCCGCCGACGGAGTCCAGCGGCAGGTGCGCGCCGACGTGCACCCGGGCCACCGCGACCACGACGAGCACGGCCCACATCAGGCGTCGCCAGCGTGGGCCGCCCGCCCGGGCGGCGACCAGCGCCAGGGCGGTGGCGACCGCGACGTGCCCGGACGGGTACCCCAGCGCGCCGGTGATCGTGTCATGCACGGCCACGTCGGCCAGCAGGGCCGCCGGCCGCTGCCGGGCCACCGCTGCCTTGTTGGCGACCGCCAGCCAGTACGCCAGGTTGCCGGCCAACAGCAGGTCCCGCGCCAGCGCGAAGCGCCGCAGCAGGGCGGCCACCGCAGTCGCGACGAACACCGCCGGGTACGAGCCGACCTGCATGATCACGGCCAGCACCGGCGTCGTCCCGGCGGGCAGCCGGTTGATCAGGGTGAACAGGTCCCGCTCCCAGGCCGGGAGCGGACGGTGCCGGACCACCAGACTCGCCACGACCAGCAGTCCGGCCGAGACCGCCAGGTTGACGAGCAACGCCGGCGACGGGCGATGTGTCCGGGCCACCACCAGTCCTCGTCTCCACCGCCCTGTTGCCGGTCGCTCCTGCCGGTACGGCGGTCGTGGGCCTGCTGCCAGGTCGAACCCTATGGCCCGGGCGTTGCGTGCGGTGCTTTCCAGCGGACCGATCACCCGATCCGGCGCGGCTGCGACGGTCACAATCAGGAGATGGAACGGATCCTGGACATGATCGCCGCGCTGCCACCGGTGGTCGTGCTGATCCTGGTGTTCCTCCTGCCCGCACTGGAGTCCTCGACCCTGCTGGGCCTGGTGATCCCCGGAGAGACCGCCGTCCTGGTGGGCGGGGTGGTGGCGCACGGCGGTGGGTTGCCGCTCTGGGCGGTGGTCGTCGCGGCGACCGCCGGCGCATGTCTCGGTGATCAGATCGGCTACCTGCTCGGCCGCCGCTACGGGCCGGCACTGCTGGCCAGGGCGCCTGCCGTGGCCCGCCGCCACCTGGACCTGGACCGGGCCCGCCGGCTGGTCGCCCGCCGGGGCGCGACTGCGGTGCTGACCGGCCGTTGGGTGGCGGTGCTGCGCACCGTCGTGCCGATCATCGCCGGTGCCAGCGGGATGCGGCGGGCCGCGTTCGGCTGGGCGAACCTGGCCGGTGGCCTGCTCTGGGCGCTCGGGGTGGCGCTGCTGGGCTACCTGGGCGCGGCCTCACTGCGCTACCTGGAGCGGGAACTCGGCATCGGCACCCACGTGCTGCTC
>NZ_POTX01000143.1 GCF_003236305.1 Micromonospora endophytica
GTGGGGTGCTGACGCTTTGGCGGGCGACCAGGGAGGGTGCGATGGTTTCCCGCAGGGCACCGCCGCTGTCCGTCTCGATCTGAGCCAGCAACATCTCCAGGCTCGCTTGGGCCACCGCGACGAAGTCCGGCCGCACGGTGGTCAGCGGCGGAATGAAGTACGCGGCCTCCGGAACGTCGTCGAAGCCCACCACGCTGATGTCGTCCGGCACCCGGCGGCCGTGCTCGTGCAAGGCCCGCAGCACCCCGAGGGCCAGGTGGTCGTTGGCGGTGAAGACGGCGGTGACGTCCGGCATCCGGGCCAGCATCTGCCCGCACCGGTAGCCGGCCGCTGCCGACCAGTCCGCCGGCACCAGCGGCGGAATCTCCGCTCCGGCCGCGAGTAGCGCCGTCCGCCAGCCGTCGATGCGGCCCGCGCTGTCGAACCAGTCGGACGGCCCGGAGACATGCCAGACGGTACGGTGGCCGGCGTCCAGCAGATGCTGCGTAGCGGCCCGGGCACCGGCGACCTGGTCGACGGTCACCAACGGCATGGGTTGCCGAGGGTCGCCGTCGACGGTGACCAACGGGACGTCCTTGGGTAGCCGTTCCAGTGCCTCGCCGGCCGACTCCACCGGCGCGATCACCACGATGCCGGCGACCCGGTGGGCCAGGTGCCGCTCGACGACAGCGGAAATGGACCGGTGATCGAGGTCGCGTACGCTGCCCACGCTCACCGCGAAGCCCGACTCGGCGGCCGTCTGTTCCAGGGCGGCCAGCAATGACGCCGGACCGTAGAGGGTGGTGTTCTGCGCGACCACGCCGATCACCTGAGAGCGACCGGTGACCAGCGCCCGGGCCGCTCGGTTCGGCCGGTAGCCCAGTTCGGCGATTGCCGCCTGAACCCGCAGCCGGGTTTGTTCACGCACGTTCGGGTGGCCATTGAGCACTCGCGAAACCGTCTGGTGGGAGACGCCAGCGAGGCGAGCCACGTCCGTCATCGCAGGATCGCGTACGGCCATCTCACACTCCCGCATGCCCGTGGGTCGCCGCGGCCCGTCGACGCTGATCGGAGCGGCCTTGATTCACGATCCCTCTCGCGGCGCCCACACCGGTCCGTGCCCGCCGGGTGGCTAGCGCTAGATCACGGACAGTCTACGCCAGCAACGATATCGATTGCCGACAGGTCACGCGGGTGTTCCGGGGTCCGCGCAGGGCGTGAGTCGGTGCCGCACTCCCGGCGGGAGTGCGGCACCGACTCGCAGGGTGCGCGGGTGGCGCTCGGCGGACGCCACCCGCGCGTCACCGGACTCCGGTGATCCCCCTACCGGTGGGTGGCGCCGCCGGAGGAAGACGCCACGCCCGCTCCGAGGGGCCGCCTGACGATCACCGTCACGGCGTGGCCAGCTCGAAGCGACGCACGGTCACCGCGCCGCCCAGCGCCTGGGTGGCGTAGTTGAAGATGGCGAACCGGTACCCCATGAAGAACGTCCAGTTGTTGTTGAGCGTCAGGGCGTTGCCCAGCGAGACGAAGTTGACCCCGTCGGTGCTGTACGAGAAGCGGGCCTGCCGGCCGGCACCCGGTCGGATGTCGGCATTGGCCCGCAGCCAGATCCGGCCGCCGGAGACCGCGGCACTGGCGATCTCGCTGCCCGTGCTGCTGGTGTCCCAGTTGCTGTTCATGTTCAGCCCGTTGGTCATGACGACCCGGGTCGTTCCGTTGTCGCGTCTGACCCCGATCCAGGCCGAGACGTCCCGCAGCATGGCGAGCCCGGCGCGGTCACCGTCACGCATCGTGGAGTAGTCGAGCTCGATGGTGCCGGTGGAGCTCGGACCCTGGATGCGGTGGGTGATCGTGTTGCGGGCCCGGTAGAGGTCGTTGGTCACGGTGGCGGTCTGCAGCCGCAGGCCGTTGTTCACCGACCACCGGCTGTTGTCCGGGTTGTGGTTCCACTCGTACTGCGGGCCGAGCGTGGTGCCGGGGAAGGTGTCGACGCCGGTGAGCGGCTTGACCGGGCGCAGCGGCAGCGGGTTCGGGTAGTTGACGCCCCAGGCACCGTTGACCGTCTGCACCTGCGGCCAGCCGTCGGCGGTCCAGGTGATCGGGGCCAGGGTCGGCATCCGGCCGCCCGGGAAGGCGTCGGTGAAGGCCATGTAGTACCAGGCGCCGTTCGGCAGCTGCACCAGCCCACCCTGGTGGGGCACCCCGCCGCCGGAGATCGGGCCCTGCATGTTCAGCAGCACCTGCCGCTGCTCGTACGGGCCGAAGGGTCCGTTCGTCGACTTCAGCACGTACTGGCCGTTGGCCGGACGGGTCAACCAGATGTAGTAGGCGCCGTTGCGCTTGTAGAAGCGGGCGCCTTCCAGGGTGCCGATGCTCGACGGGGTCTGGTACACCTGCTGGGACCGCACCTGGCTACGCCCGTCGGCGGAGAGCTGCGCCACGCTGATGGTGCCGTTGCCGTACGCGACGTACATGGTGTCGTTGTCGTCGATCAGCATGCCGGCGTCGTAGTAGCAGTTCGGGATGGTGGTGTGCCGGCTCCAGGTGCCGTCCACGGCCGAGGCGGTGTAGATGTGGGTCTGGGCGAAGTCGATGCAGCCGGCCCAGTAGTACGTCTGGTTGCTCTGCCGGTAGGCCAGGGTGGAGGCCCAGATGCCGTCCACGTACGCCTGTTGTCCGGCCGGCAGGTCATACTTGGTGCCGAATTCCAGTCGGGGCACCGAGTGTCCGGCGAACTCCCAGTTCACCAGGTCGTACGAGCGCAGGATCGGGGCACCCGGCGAGTAGTGCATGGTCGAGGCGGTCATGTAGTAGACCTCGCCGACCCGGATCACCTCGACGTCGGCGAAGTCCTGCCAGACCACCGGGTTGGTGAAGTTCCCGCCACCCGACGGCGGCGGGGTGGTCGGGCCCGGGGTGGGGTTGGTGCCGTCGACGCGGACGAGTTGCCACTGCTGGTTGCTGCCGTTCCAGTCGTCGTACTGGACGATGTTGCCGCCGTCGGCGGTCGAGGCGCTCTGCACCTCCACCGCCTTGTTGCTGTTGCGGTTGATCAGCCGCACGTACCCGCCGTCGGAGTCGGCCAGGCGGAACTGCTGGTTGGTGCCGTTACCGTCACTCCACTGCACGATCGACGCGCCGTTGGCGGTGGAGAAGTTGTAGACGTCAAGCACCTTGCCGGAATGCCGCGACTTGACCCGGTAGTAGCCACCACCGGAGTCCACGAACTGCCACTGCTGCTGGTTGCCGTTGTTACGCGTCCACTGGGTGATCCGCGCCCCATCGTTGGTAGCCAGGTTGTAGACGTCCAACGCCTTGCCACTGTTGCGGTTCACCAACACGTACCACGCGTTGGTGTCCACCGTCGCGGCGGCGGCCGGTGAGGGTGCCACGGCCGCCAACGCGCCGCCCACAGTCACCGCCGCGACCGCGGCGACAATCCGCGACAACCACTTGCGCCGACCCGGCGCAGGCCGGGTGATCCGGTCCAAGACAGCCATGATCTTCCTTCCGGGTACGAGGTGCCGTACGACCACCGACCGGCGCCGTCTGCACTGCGGCGTGGCTCGCCCTGCCGGGGAGCCGCGATAATGTGATCGCTAACAATTGCCGCCCTGCCCAGGGGAGGCAAAACACCTAGGTTCGACTGTGACGCGACGTGAATGCCCCAGCTACGGCTAGACATCGTCGACTGTCACTATTGACTGTGAGCGATAACAGGGTCTTAGTCAAGATGTAACATGGCTGAGATCCGCGCGGCAGATGAGGGCACGGTGAACTGCGGCCGCAGCCGGTGTCGTTCGACGAAAAGCGGCGGGCTGGGCCCGACTGTGTCGGACCCGGCCCGCCGCCGGACGCGTCGCGGTCAGAAGCCTCGGGCGAGGCGGTAGTACGCCTGGTTCCAGCGCAGCTCGTCGGCGAACCGGCGCGGCTCGGTGTCGGCGTCGATGACGACGAGTTCGGTACGGGCCATCTCGGCGAGGTCGTGCAGCTCCTCCGTGCCCACCGCCTGGGACAGCACGGTGTGGTGCGGGGCGCCCGCGGTGATCCACGACTCGGCGGACGTGGGCATGCTCGGGCGGGGACGCCAGACGGCCCGCGCCACCGGCAGCCGCGGCAGCGGCTGCGGCGGCGGCACCACGTCGACCTCGTTGGCCACCAGCCGGAACCGCTCACCCATGTCCGCCAGGCCGAGCACCACCGCCGGGCCGGGTTCGGCGTCGAAGACCAGCCGGACCGGGTCCTCCCGGCCGCCGATGCCCAGCGGGTGGATCTCCACGTTCGGCACGCCCGCGGCGATCGTCGGGCACACCTCGAGCATGTGGGCGCCGAGAATCAGTTCCTCACCGGGAGTCAGGTCGTAGGTGTAGTCCTCCATGAACGACGTGCCGCCGGTGGTGCCGACCGACATCGCCTTGAGGGTGTGCACCAGCACGGAGGTCTTCCAGTCCCCCTCCCCGCCGAAGCCGTACCCGTCGGCCATCAGCCGCTGCACGGCGATGCCGGGCAGTTGCCGCAGACCGCCGAGATCCTCGAAGTTGCTGGTGAACGCGCGGAAGCCGCCGGCCTCCAGGAACGTACGCAGACCGATCTCCTGCCGGGCCGCGTACCGCAGCGACTCGTGCCGCTCACCACCGGGGCGCAGTTCGGCAACCACCCGGAAGGTGTCGTCGTACTCCTTGACCAGGTCGTCGATCTGCGCGTCGGCGACCTCGTCGACCGCCTTGACCAGGTCGTTGACCCCGTAGGTGTTGACCGAGACGCCGAAGCGCAGCTCCGCCTCGACCTTGTCGCCCTCGGTCACCGCGACGTCGCGCATGTTGTCACCGAAGCGCGCCAGGCGCAGCGACCTCATCGCCGACCAGCCGATCGCCGCCCGGGTCCAGGCACCGACGCGCTGCGCGACGCGCGGGTCGCTCACGTGCCCGGCGACCGTCTTGCGGGCCACCCCGAGTCGGGTCTGGATGTACCCGAACTCCCGGTCGCCGTGCGCGGCCTGGTTCAGGTTCATGAAGTCCATGTCGATGTCGGCCCATGGCAGCAGGACGTTGGCCTGGGTGTGCAGGTGCAGCAGCGGTGTCCGCAGCGCGTCCAGACCCGAGATCCACATCTTCGCCGGTGAGAAGGTGTGCATCCAGGCGATGACCCCGACCGCGCCCTGCCCGGCGGCGTCCCGGCAGACCTTGAGAATGTCGGCGCTGGTGGTCAGCACCGGTTTCCACACCACCCGGGCGGGGATGTCCGGCGAGTCGTCGAGCAGGGCGGCGATCTGACGGGACTGCTCGGCCACCTGCCGGAGGGTGTCCTCGCCGTACAAGGGCTGGCTTCCGGTCAGGAACCAGACCTCGGGTTGGGGGTGTGTTGCCATGGGAGTTGCCTTCCGCGAGAGGGGCGGTTACTTGTAGCGGATGCCGATGAGGCGCTGGAACAGGATGAACGCGAAGAGTAGCCCCCCGATCACAATCTTAGTCCACCAGGAATTGAGGCTGCCGTCGAAAGTGATGAGTGTCTGGATCACGCCGAGCACCAGCACGCCGAGCACGGTGCCGAAGATGTATCCCGCGCCTCCGGTGAGGACGGTTCCTCCGATCACCACCGCCGCGATCACGTCGAGTTCCATGCCGACCCCGATCAGCGGGGCACCGGAGAGGGTGTAGAAGGAGAGCAGGATCCCGCCGATCGCCGAGCAGAGCCCGCTGATGGTGTAGACGGCGATCCGGGTACGCCCCACCGGCAGCCCCATCAGCAGCGCCGACTGCGGGTTGCCGCCGATCGCGTACACGTTGCGGCCCAGCCGGGTGTAGGCCAGCACGTACGCGGCGACCACGACCACGGCGAGCACGATCAGCACACTTATCGAGACGAAGTTGCCTCGGGGATCACCGATGCGGTACTGCGACATCGTGGTCCAGAAGCCGTCGGTGATCGGGATCGAGGCGTCACTGATGAACGTGCACATGCCACGGGCGAAGAACATGCCGGCCAGGGTGACGATGAACGGCTGGATGTCGAAGTAATGGATCGCGCAGCCCATCAGGAACCCGAGCGTCGGTCCGATGAGCAGTGCGATGACCAGCACCAGCAGCGCCGGCAGGCCCGACTGGAGCAGCCACGCGGAGACCATCGCGGTCATCGCGACCACCGAGCCGACCGACAGGTCGATGCCGCCGGTGAGGATCACGAAGGTCATCCCGACCGCGACCACGAGCAGGAAGCCGTTGTCGATGAAGACGTTGAAGATGACCTGGACGTTGGAGAAGGCGCGGTACTGGGACACGCCGACGGCGTACATGACCAGCAGCAGGGCGAGGGTGACGAGCACCGGCACGTGCCGCCGGGGCAGCCGGGCCCACCTCGGCCCGGCGGTCAGCGAGGTCGTGGTCATGCCGACACCTCCTCCTTCTGCCGGGGCGCCGACGGGGTCGACGGGGTGGGGGTGCCGCGCCTACGTCGGCTGAGCTTGGCGCGGAAGGCCGGTGCCTGGATGAGGCAGACAGCGATGACGACCACCGCCTTGAACAGCAGTGCCGTCTGCGGGGAGATGTTCATGGCGTACACCGTCGTGGTGAGAGTCTGGATGATCAACGCACCGAGGATGGTGCCGCCGAGATAGAACCGGCCGCCGGCCAGCGAGGTGCCACCGATGACGACCGCGAGGATCGCGTCGAGTTCCACCCAGAGGCCGGCGTTGTTGCCGTCGGCGCTGGAGACGTTTGCCGTCATCATGAAGCCGGCGATCGCGGCGCACACGGCGCTCACCACGTAGACGAGGAAGACCATCCGGGCCGACCGGATACCGGCCAGGCGGCTGGCCTCGCGGTTGCCACCCACCGACTCGATGATCATGCCGAGCGCCGTGCGGCGGGTGAGCCCCGCCACCAGCAGGGCCGCACCGAGCGCGATGAAGATCGCGAGCGGCAGGGTGAGGAAGTGCCCCAGACCGATCGCCCGGTACGGGCCGGAGTTGATGGTGATGATCTGGCCCTCGGTGACCAGCTGGGCGATGCCCCGGCCGGCCACCATCAAAATGAGGGTGGCGATGATCGGCTGGATGCCGATCACGGACACCAGGATGCCGTTCCACGCGCCGAGCGCGAGGGCGACACCGAGCGCCATGGCCAGCGCGGTGAAGACGGTGACCATGTTGTTCTGGTCGGCGGCCTGGCTGATGTGCAGGCAGGCGATGGCACCGCTGATGGCGCAGATCGAGCCGACCGACAGGTCGATGCCGCCGGTGGAGATGACAAGGGTCATGCCCAGCGCGACCAGGATCAGCGGGGCGCTCAGCCGGAGGATGTCGATGGGCGTGCCGTACAGGTGGCCGTTGTTGACCTCGATGCTCAGGAAGCCGGGCCGGTAGACGGTGTTGGCCGCGAGCAGCACCACGAGCACGGCGACCGGCCAGAAGAGCCGGTGGCTGAGGACGGCCTGGTAGCGGTTCTTGGCGTCGGTCACTGGGTCACCTCCTCGCGCGTAGCACCGCTGGCGATGGTCTGCATCACCCGGTCGGCATCCACGGTGTCGTCGTTGTCGAGCTGGGCGACCATCTCCCGGTCCCGCATCACCGCGACCTTGTGGCTCAGCCGCAGCACCTCCTCCAACTCGGCGGAGATGAACAGCACGGCCATGCCGCCGTCGGAGAGCTGCACCACCAGCTTCTGGATCTCGGCCTTGGCGCCGATGTCGATGCCCCGGGTGGGTTCGTCCAGGATGAGCAGTCGTGGCTCGGTGATCAGCCAGCGGGCCAACAGGACCTTCTGCTGGTTGCCGCCGGAGAGGTTGCGCACCGGCAGGTCGGGATTGGCGGGCCGGATGCTCAGCGCCTTGATGTACTGCGCGACCAGCTCGTCCTGGCGACGCCGCGGAATCGGACGCAGCCAGCCCCGGGCGGCCTGCATCGCCAGGATCATGTTCTCCCGGACGCTCAGGTCGGGGATGATCCCCTCGGCGCGGCGGTTCTCCGAGCAGAACCCGACGCCGTGCTCGATGGCCTGCACCGGGTTACGCAGGCTGGTCGGCTTGCCGTTCACCGAGACCTCGCCCCGGTCGGAACGGTCCGCGCCGAAGAACAGCCGCGCCACCTCCGTACGCCCGGAGCCGAGGAGACCGGCCAGGCCGACTACCTCGCCGGCGTGGATGGTGAGGCTGAACGGGGCGACCGCCCCCTTGCGGGCCAGCTCGGAGACCTCCACGAACGGGGTCCCGCCCTCCAGCGCGGCCAGTTCCCGCCGGGGCTGTTCCTCGATCCGTTCGAGGACGTCGAGTTCCTTGCCGATCATCTTCTCGACCAGCGCCAGCTGCGGCAGCTCGGCGGTCGGGTACTCGCCGACAAGCGTGCCGTTGCGCAGCACCGTGATCCGGTCGGCGATGCCGTAGACCTGGTCGAGGAAGTGGGTCACGAAGAGGATGGCGATGCCCTCGTCCCGCAGCTGACGCATGATCCGGAACAGCTGGGCCACCTCACCGGCATCCAGACTGGAGGTCGGTTCGTCCAGGATCAGCACCCGGGCCTGCACATCGATCGCGCGGGCGATGGCGACCATCTGCTGCACCGCCAGCGAGTAGCTCGCCACCGGCGCGGTGACGTCGATGTCGAGGTCCAGCCGGGTCAGCAGTTGCCGGGCCCGGCGCCGGATCTCGCCCCACCGCACGGCGCCGAACCGGCGGGGCTCCCGGCCGATGAAGATGTTCTCCGCCACCGAGAGGTTCGGGCAGAGGTTGACCTCCTGGTAGACCGTGCTGACCCCGGCCGCGGACGCCTGCATCGGCCCGCTGAAGGCCACCTGCTCGTCGCCAAGCGTGACGACACCCTCGTCGATGCCGTAGACGCCGGTCAACACCTTGATCAGGGTCGACTTGCCGGCGCCGTTCTCGCCCATCAGGGCGTGCACCTCACCGGGGAAGAGCTGGAAGTCGACGTTATGGAGTGCGCGCACCCCGGGAAAGGACTTGCTGATCCCGGTCATCGTCAGGACCGGACGGCTATCCGTCATCCCATCAGACTTTCTTCTGGGTTCTATCGGTACGGATGGGTCACGGCGTTCCTGTCGTGTCCGCCCGGCCGACCTGTGGGCCGACCGGGCGGACACGACACGGGATTGTCGGGCCAGACGCCCAGTCCGTCGGGAAAGTGGTCTACGCGGCGGGGCCGCCACCTACCGTGTGGCGGCCCCTGGCGTCGATCAGTACTTGCGGGTCGGCAGGGCCGCCTTGGCCTGCTCCTGCGTGAAGGTGGTCTCCTCGGTCTCGACCCGGGCCGGCACCTCTTCACCGGCGTGCACCTTCTTGGCCAGCTCCATCAGCTGTGGGCCGAGCAGCGGGCTGCACTCCGCGATGAAGTTGAACTTGCCGTCGGCCAGGGCCTGCATGCCGTCCTTGACCGCGTCGATGGTGATGATGGTGATGTCCTTGCCGGGCGTCTTGCCCGCCGCGGTGATCGCCTCGAGCGCACCCAGACCCATGTCGTCGTTGTGCGCGAAGAGCACGTCGATCTTCGGGTGGGCCTTGAGGAACTGCTCCATGACCTGCTTGCCGCCGGCGCGGGTGAAGTCACCGGACTGGGAGGCGATGACCTTCAGCTTGGGGTCGGCCGCGATCGCCGCGGCGAAGCCCTCCTTGCGGTCGTTGGCCGGGGCCGAGCCGGTGGTGCCCTGCAACTCGACGATGTTCACGTCACCGGTCGCGTCCTTGGAGTTCTCCACCAGCCACTCCCCCGACAGCCGGCCTTCCTTCACGAAGTCCGAGCCGAGGAAGGTCTTGTAGAGCGACTTGTCGGCCGAGTCCACCGCGCGGTCGGTCAGGATGACCGGGATGCCGGCGTCCTTGGCCTCCTTGAGCACGGTGTCCCATCCGGACTCCACCACCGGCGAGAAGGCGATCACGTCGACCTTCTGCTGGATGTAGTTGCGGATGGCCTTGATCTGGTTTTCCTGCTTCTGCTGGGCGTCGTCGAACTTCAGCTCGATGCCCGCCTCGGCTGCCGCCTCCTTGACGGAGGTGCTGTTGGCCGTCCGCCAGCCGCTCTCCGCGCCGACCTGGGAGAAGCCCATCACGATCTTCTCGTTGTCGCCACCGCCTTCGGAGCCGGTGTCGCTGTTGCCGCAGGCAGCCACGCTGCCGGCGAGCAGGAGGGCGGCCAGAGCCGCGACGGCGCGCCGAGGCGCGAGGGACATTTGCATGTTTCTCATCGGTACTCCTCGGGGTGGGGTGGGGTGCCCACGCCGCCCGCAAGGTGCACGGGCGACGGTTGTGGTGCGGATGTGTGCGTGGATGTGGTGCCTGTGGTGCGGATCGGGTGGTGCGGGGTGGTGCGGGTACGGTGCACGGGCCGTCGCTGGCCCGCGACCGGGTTCAGGAGGTCGCCGGCGCGGCGGGGCGCTGGCCGTACACGTTCTGGTAGCGGGCGTAGAGGGCGTCGATGTCGGCCGGCGCGATCGGCACCGGCTGCCCGAGCGCGCGGGCCAGGTGCGCGGTCCGGGCGACGTCCTCGCACATCACCGCGGCCTTGACCGCGGCCCGGGCGGTGGGCCCGATGGTGAAGACGCCGTGGTTGCGCATCAGCACCGCCGGCGAACGGTGCCCGGTGAGGGTGCTGACGATCCCCTTGCCGATGTCGTCACCGCCGATCAACGCGAACGGGCCGACCGGGATCTCGCCACCGAACTCGTCGGCCTGCGCGGTCAGGTAGCACGGAATCGACTCGCCCCGTGCCGCCCAGGCGGTCGCGTACGTGCTGTGGGTGTGGACCACCCCACCGACCTCCGGCATGGCCCGGTAGACGTACGCGTGCGCGGCGGTGTCGCTCGACGGCGACAACTCACCCTCGACCGGTACGCCGTCGAGGTCACAGAGCACCATGTTCTCCGCCGACAGGTCGTCGTAGTCGACGCCGCTGGGCTTGATGATCATCAGATCCCGGCCGGGCACCCGGGCCGAGACGTTGCCGGCCGTCCAGGCCACCAGCCCGTACCGGGTCAGCTCACCGTGCAGGCGGGCGACGGTCTCGCGTAGCTCTTGCTCGGTCATGCGACCCCCTCCAGCGCGGTGTCCTGCGGCGACGCGGCGTCCTCGGCGGCCGCGTTCCGGATCGTCCGCAGACGCAGCATCACGTCGTTGGCGCCACGACCGAAGTGGTCGTGCAGCGTCCGGTACTCGGCATAGAGGGCGTCGTACGCCCGTGCCCGGTCCGGGTCCGGCCGGTAGACCGCCTCGCTCACCCGGCCCATCGCCTGCGACGCCTCGTGGATCGAGGGGTAGGCCCCGGCGGCCACGGCGGCGTGGATGGCCGAGCCGAGCGCGGGTCCCTGCGCGGAACCGATGATGCCCAGCGGCCGGTTGGTGACGTCGGCGTAGATCTGCATCAGCAGCTTGTTCGAGGTGAGCCCACCGGCGATCACCAGATCGTCGACGTGCACCCCCGCCGCCACGAACGCCTCGATGATCATCCGGGTGCCGTACGCGGTCGCCTCCAGCAGCGCCCGGTAGATGTCCTCGGGACGGGTGGCCAGGGTGAGTCCGACGATCATTCCGCTGAGATCGTGGTTGACCAGCAGCGAGCGGTTGCCGTTCCACCAGTCCAGCGCGACCAGACCGTGGGCGCCGACCGGCTGCGCCGCGGCCAACTCGGTGAGCCGCTCGTGCGAGGCCACCTCGGCCGGCGCGGCGTGCGTGACGAACCAGCCGAAGATGTCACCGACACCGCTCTGTCCGGCCTCGTAGCCCCACGCGCCGGCGCTGATGCCACCGTCCACGACGCCACACATCCCGGCCACCTCGGCAGGGTGCTCGCCGTTGACCACGTGGCAGGTGGAGGTACCCATGATCGCCACCAGCCGACCCGGGTGCAGCGCCTGCGCGGAGGCGGCGGTGACGTGGGCGTCGACGTTGCCGACCGCCACCGCGATCCCCTGCGGCAGGCCCGTCCACGCGGCGGCCTCGGCGGTCAACTCGCCCGCCTTGTCGCCGAGCGGCAGCAGCGGACCGTCCAGCTTGTCCACGAAGTCGCCGAAGTCGGGGTTGAGCGCGATCAGGTAGTCCGTCGACGGGTACTTGCCGTCCTGCATGATGCCCTTGTAGCCGGCCGTGCAGACGTTGCGGGTCTCCACACCGCACAGTTGCCACACGATCCAGTCGGCGGCCTCGATGAAGCGCGCAGCCCGCCCGTACACCTCCGGGTCCTCCTCCAGGAGCTGGAGGCCCTTGGCGTACTGCCACTCGGCGGAGATCTTTCCGCCGTACCGCCCGATCCACGGCTCGCCGCGCTCGTGGGCCAACGCGTTGATCCGGTCGGCGTGCGGCTGGGCCGCGTGGTGCTTCCAGAGCTTCACCCAGGAGTGCGGGCGCTGACGCAGCTCCGGCACCTCGCACAGGGGCGTACCGTCGGCGAGCGTCGGCAGGACGGTGCACGCGGTGAAGTCGATGCCGATGCCGACGACGTCGGCGGGATCCACCCCGGCGGCGGCCACCGCCGCCGGCACGGCCCGCCGCAACACCTCGCGGTAGTCCTCGGGATCCTGCAACGCCCAGTCGGGCGGCAGGTGCGTGCCGTCCTCCGGCAGGGCGGAGCTGATGACCCCGTTGCGGTATTCGTGCACCGCGGTCCCCAACTCGGCGCCGTCCCGGATCCGGACGACCAGGGCCCGCCCCGACAGGGTCCCGTAGTCCACCCCGACGACGTACCGGTCGCCCGCTTGGTCCACACCGCTCATCTTCACCTCCGGCCGATGACGAACCTCAGTGTTAACGCTCACATCCGGTGCCGTCAAGACACCTTCCGGCAACAGCTCCGTAACGGAGCACGGCACCGTTTCCGGCTCCGCCCGTGGCCACCGAGCCGGTGGTCCTACCCACCGTCACCACCCCAGCACCGTCCGGGCGTGGCGGAATCGTAGTCGCAATCACTTCACCCGGGGTACCTGCGCGTCGCCCCCTCCACACCCGGTCAGGCAAAGGCGCAGGTCACATCGGAGACACCGGGAAACATCCACACCGCGGGTCGACCGACCCCGACCACCGGTTCCGCCATCCGGGACGGCAGGCGCGGGCATCCGTACGCAGCGCATCCACCTCCGCCGCAACCACCGACCGCCATACCGACTCAAGGACCAGACGCAAGCCCAGTGGAGGCCAGCACGCCCCGGACCACGGCATGGACGTGCCGGCGGAGATGATCCGGGCGGACAGTCGTGCCGGCGCAGCTGGACCTGCCGGCGGAGGCCGTCATACCCGGCCCAGTCAGTCATGTCAGCGCCGGCGGACGTGCCCGGATGGCCGGACATGCCCTCGTGGCGAATGGTGCAAGGACGGCGATCCAGCCGACGCCGCAGCGAGCGCTGACACCGCCGATCAGACCATCGAAATCGAGCGGCACACCCGAGGTCGGGCCCGAGCGCCCGAGGCCGATCCACTGCGGATCCGGCCCATATTAGCGTTAACAATGTCGGCTTCCGTGGATTGATCAATTTCCTCAACCGCAACCGCGCGTGAAGCTGCCGGGCCTATCGATCGTCGACTCCTGATCCGACTGACAAGGGGCTTCGGCAGCAGAGAGCGGGGCACACCCCCGTCCCGCTGCCGCCAGCACCAGTCGCAGCGTTACGAAATGATTTACAGGATTGGATGTCAGCGATAACATCGCTGACATCGATACGTCCGGTGGCCGGGTGAACCACCACCTCACCAGGGCCGCCGCTGGGCGTGACGACGATGACGGCCGACGCGATCCGCGGGCGGGCCGTCGGCGGCAGGCGTCCCGCCACGGCCCGGTCGCTCCCTTCACCCGAGACGAGCAGGCGACAACGCGTACCCGATCTCTGTCGACGGTGTTCCGGAGCATTCCCCACCACACGCGGTCGGTCATCGACGACTGGCACCTGCCCGCCCTGTGACCCGAGGAGGATCGAATGCGCGCACGACCACGATGGTTGGCCGTCCTGAGCGTCCTGATGTTGACGCTCACCGCGGTCGTCGTCGACGGAATCCACTCGCCGAAACCCGCGCAAGCGCTCAACAATGGCGTCGCGCGTACCCCACCGATGGGGTGGAACACCTGGAACACCTTCGGCTGCAACATCAACGAGACGCTGATCCGGCAGATGGCCGACACCATCGTCAGCACCGGGATGCGCGACCTCGGCTACAAGTACGTCGTCGTCGACGACTGCTGGTTCAACCCCAACCGCGACGCGCAGGGCAACCTCCAGGCCGACCCGGGGCGCTTCCCCAGCGGCATGAAGGCGCTCGGTGACTACCTGCACGCCCGCGGCCTGCTCTTCGGCATCTATCAGGTGCCGCGGGAGAAGACCTGCGCCCAGTACTTCGGCGCCTGGCCCGGCGCTACCGGCAGTCTGGGACACGAGTACCAGGACGCCCGGCAGTTCGCCGCCTGGGGCGTCGACTTCCTCAAGTACGACTGGTGCTCGCCCTGGGGCACCATCAACGACCAGATCGCCGGGTTCTCCCTGATGCGCGACGCCCTGGCCGCCACCGGCCGGCCGATCGTCTACAGCATCAATCCCAACAGCATCCACGAGAAGACCGGGCCGCAACGCAACTGGGGCGACATCGCCAACATGTGGCGGACCACCGAGGACATCACCAACGCGTGGAACACCGGCCAGACCAACGGCTACCCGATGGGCATCCAGAACATCGTGAACGTCAACGTGCCGCTGGCCTCGTACGCCTCGCCGGGCTCCTTCAACGACCCGGACATGCTCGTGGTCGGCAACGGCGGCATGAACGACACCGAGATGCGCAGCCACTTCGCCCTCTGGGCCATCATGGCGGCACCGCTCATCGCCGGTAACGACCTCCGCAACGCCAACGCGGCGACCATGAACATCCTGCGCAACCAGCACCTGATCGCCATCAACCAGGACCCACTGGCGCTTCAGGCCGTGCAGGTCTCCAACGACGGCACCCGCCGGGTGCTGGCCAAGCGGCTGGCCAACGGTGATGTCGCAGTCGCCCTGCTGAACCAGGGCAGCTCCACCACCACCGTCTCCACCACCGCCGCGGCGATCGGCAAGTCGGGCAGTTCGTTCACCCTCCTCGACGCCTGGACGGGCGGCACCTCGACCAGCACCGGCACCATCTCCGCAAGCGTGCCGGCCCACGGCACGGCGGTGTTCCGGGTCAGTGGTGGCGGCACCACCAACCCGCCGACGCCCACCACCTTCCGGCTCCGCAGCGAGTCGTCAGGCCGCTGCCTCGACGTCAACAACAGCGCCACCGCCAACGGCACCGCGGCCCTGATCTGGGACTGCCACAGCAACAGCAACCAGAGCATCACCCAGAGCGGTCAGGCCCTCCAGGTGCTCGGTAAGTGCCTGAACATCTCGACGAGCGCCACCGCCGGCGCGCCGGTGCAGATCTGGGACTGCAACGGCGGCACCAACCAGCAGTGGACCTTCAACGGCAACGGCACCATCAGCAGCGTCCGTTTCCCGAACCTCTGCCTGGACGTCAACAACAACGGCACCGCAAACGGCACCGCCGTGATCGTGTGGTCCTGCCACACCGCACCCAACCAGCGCTGGACCCGCGCCTAACCC
>NZ_POTX01000144.1 GCF_003236305.1 Micromonospora endophytica
GAAGGACCACTTCGTATCGGGGTTCTGCGTCTTTTCTCCGTACCCCGCCTGATCTGGCGCGTCCGACGCCTACCCGGCATTCCGGACAGCTACTGACTGCTACCGCCTGCTTGCGCGGAATGGCTCATTGAAATCCTGCGCGATACGGATAGAGGTTGAGGCAATGACGACGGACCGCCCGGTACTGATTGTGACGGACGTGCAGAACGGATTCGTTCGAGAGCAGTCGGCGCACATCGTGCCGATCATTGTTGACCTCGTTCGTCGTTGGCAAAAAGCCGGCGGCGAAACACTCTTTACCCGCTACTTCAACTACCCGGACAGCCCTTTTGAGCGCTTCTTTGGCTGGCAGCGACTCCAATTCGCGCCCGAGACTGACATCGTGACCGAGTTGCAGCCGTTCCTTGGCCACGGCATGGTACTAGACAAAACCATTTACAGCCCGTTCACCCCAGAAGGCATAAAGCTCTTCGAAGAGCAGGGGTGGAGATCCTTTTACTTCTGCGGCATAGCGACCGAAAGTTGCGTTTTAAAGGGGGCCGTGGATGCATTCGAGCGCAACTTCATACCGTGGCTCATCTCAGACGCATCCGCCAGCCACGCTGGCCCCGAGGCACACGCCGCCGGGCTCCTAGTCGCTCGACGGTTTATCGGCCCAGGCCAAGTGATCACCCGCGCTGACATTCCCGCCCCACTTCTCGGCGACTAGCTGGCGATTGATGCTGGATCGGCGGCTTGCGGGGCCGAGCCAGTGACAAAAATCCGACGATTGGGAGACCCTCTGCAGCAGGTGTGGTAGCCAGTCGGCCCGCATCCCTGAACTGCTTCAACAAGACCCACCCAAAGCGGACGGTGGCTCGAACGGGCGTTCTAGAGGGCGTAAGACGCCATTCCCCGAAACGGTCAGCAGGTTCTCACGGAAGGCAATCTGGTGTAGCCTCTCGCGCACAGCAGTACTGGCTGAAGCGCATGGCAAGGCGTTTCGCACTACCGGATGGGGGACTGCGGGTGGTGGCATTCTTCGAAAGCAAGAAAGCAGCGGCTATTCTCAAGCACGCGATCTTGAATCAATACATTGAACCGTTCACGATGAAGGCCGGGAAGTACTCCGCTGGAAACCGCGTTGCTTTCATTGATGGCTACGCCGGAGAGGGCCGATACGAAGATAATCAAGAGGGATCGCCTGCTCTTGTGCTGAGCAAAGCGAGACGCATTCAGGCACAACGAAACCTTGAGTGCTACTTCGTAGAGCACGACGCGGCGACGCTAGAAAAGCTTCGCTCCGTCATCGCCTCGGAAGGGCAGGGGCTAGTCGTTGAAACGTTCCTCGGAGACATCCAGGAACACCTCGACACGCTCTTGACACGGACCGCAACAACTCCCATGTTCGTCTTCCTAGACCCCTTCGGGTTGATGATTCCGTTCGAGTCAGCCGCGAGAATCTTCGACCGGCCGCGCTACGCTGGCGCCCCAGCGACCGAACTTTTGATCAACTTCAACGCCAATGCAATCAGACGCATCGCGGGGCACCTCACGAGCGAAAACTCCAATGAAGCCACGCTGATTCGAATGGATGAGGTCTGCGGTGGTGATTGGTGGCGGAAAACCTGGCTCGACGCGCTCCCTGATCGAGATGCGGCGGAAGAGGCGGTAGTTAACGGCTACGCAAGCCGGCTCGCCAAGGCTTGCAACGCCGGATGCTGGACGACGGATGTGCGTAATCGCGAGGACCTCAAGCCCGCCTATCACCTGGTCTTTGTAACTCGCCACCAGGACGGCATGTACCTGTTCGGGGAATCGATCTCGCTGGGATTGGAAAGCTGGCGCAAGGCAATTGCACTAAAAGACAACGGCAGTGATATGCTCTTCGATCCCGTCGAACTCTTCAAGGCAAGCGAGGAGCGTCTAGCGGAACGCTGGATCACGGAAATTGAGAAGAACCTAACGCAGCTCTTAGCCGCAGGACAGCCGTTCCAGATTCTCGATCGCTACAACGAGGTGTTCGGTAGCACGTTAGCCAAGGCCCGAGAGAAGCACCTACGGGCAGCATGGCGGCGCGTAAAAGCGGCTGGGCTTACTGATACCCCATCGACCGGAAAGCTACTCTTTAAGACAATTGCACCAAGATAGGCGAAGGGCGTTCGGCCGGGATTGGCATCTCCTCGTAAAGCAAACCGTCCAACTCTCGGCCGTTCGACTTCGGGGTCCTCCCGCCCCATTGCTTGAAAAAGAACGGAACGGCCTGGCTAGCACACGCGTCGCGCAGCTCACGCACCCATCCTGGGTCGAGCGGCCGGTGGTTAGGTCCGCTCTCTCCGCCCGCGATTAGCCAATGGATGCCCGCCAGATCGACGTTCGGCAGTGGTCCCAGTAGCGGCTCAGCCGAGATGAAGCGAACTGCTGACGGAACCTTGCGCAGTTCGTCAAGCCGCCAAAGCTGTTCTTCGGATTCCACACTAACACCGAACCACACATTCTTTGGCCAAGGAAGAAGAGCTGCCATTTTCGCCGCCCTGCGGGGCCGCTTCGTCAAAAGCTGATATGTATGACGGGGCGTTTCCTCCATGACTCGAAAGACCTGCTGAATGAACCCGTCTGTGACTCTGGCGTGGAAAAGGTCAGACATACTGTTCACGAAGACAGTTCGGGGTGCAGACCAGCGATGAGGAAGCGACAATGATTGCGGATGTTCGGTGACGGCGAAACCTGGTCCGCTAGTACGCGGGTCACCATCCGCCTGATATTTGGCATTTCCCATAGCTTTGAGACGTTTTGCCAGAGTAAGTGCGTAGCAGTTATCGCAGCCCGGAGAAATGCGGTCGCATCCCGTCGTTGGGTTCCAGGTCGCTTCGGTCCACTCAATCGCGCTCTTGTCACCCATCAGTCCACCGTACCCACCCGGTGTGTCAAGACCGTGCGCCACTCCCCAGAGTGCGCCTACAAGCGAGCTGAGCCGCCACGGCGGGGCACCTCGTCTCAGTTGCCGTCTCGTTCGGCTAGGTTCAAGGCCGTCCGGCCAGCCCGCGTCCCACGTTCTTGCTGCTGCCCGTACGGCTGCAACTCTCGGCGAACGCAGGACGGCAGACTTGGAAAGCGTGTTGGGTTCACACCCTCACGAGTTCGAATCTCGTATCCTCCGCTCGCACGAGCAGCACGCGCGACAGGGCCGGCCCCACGGGGACCGGCCCTGAGTCGTCCTGAAGGTCGAGGCCGCGGACAGGCCGGCCATCCTGGTCAGGAGATCCGGATCGCCAGGGTGGTAAGTGCGACGAAGGCGATGGCGGCCAGCACGATCCGGACCAGCCGCAGGCCGCGCCACCACGGCAGCAGCCAGAGCAGCAGCCAGAGCGCGGCGGCGACCAGGATGTGCCCGGCCGCGATGCCGAGGATCTCCTCTTCGCATCCGTTGACGGCCCGGACCGGCTCGCACACTTCCGGGTACGGCCCACCATCGTTGGCCAGCAGGGCCGCACAACAGGCCACCACCGGGGCCGCGATGAGCGTGAACAGCGGTACGAGCAGGTAGCCCGCCAGGTCGCGACGTCGGTCCCGCCACCCGGGGCGAGGCGGCGCAGCATCCAGCATGGTCAGGACCATAGGCGCATCGACGGCCACGCGCCGCCCCAAGCATGAACGGTTGACGGTATATAACGGCGAACGTACTATCGACCGCATGCAGGAACCCACCTTTCTGATCCTCACCGCGCTGGCGGCGCAGCCGCTGCACGGTTACGGAGTCATCCGAGCGGTCGACGAACTGTCAGGGGGCGAGGTCAAGCTGCGACCGGGCACCCTCTACGGCGCTCTTGACCGGCTGGCCGAGCAGGGCCTGGTAAGCGTCGACCGGGAGGAGGCCGTCGAGGGCAGGCTGCGCCGCTACTACCGGCTCAGCGACCCTGGCGCCGCCGCGCTGAAGACGCAGATCGAACGGTTGCGCCGGCACGCCGCAGCAGCCGAGACCCAGCTCGGCAAGCGCCTCGGCGACGCCCTCAGCTTCGGCCCGGTGACCGCATGACCGCCGCTTGGCCGCCGGCCGACCACAGCACCGCCGCCTGGCCGCCGGCCGACCACAGCACCACCGGCTGGCCGCCGGCCGACTCCGCGGTGCCGCTGGCCGACCACAGCACCGCCGGCTGGCCGGCTGCCGACGACCGGCTGGAGCGCGGGTATCGCCGGTTGCTCCTGGCCTTTCCGCGGCGGCACCGGCACCGGCACGGCACCGAGTTGGTGACCACGCTGCTGGAGATGGCGGAGCCGGGGCAGCGCCGGCCCCGCCTCACCGAGGCGCTGCACCTGGTTGGCAGCGGTCTGCGGCTGCGGTTCCGGCTGCCCGCCGGTCGCCCGATCATGGCACTCGCGGCGCTGCTCACCGCACTGGTCGTGGGCGGTTTCGGTGCCGCAGCCGGCTCGTGGCTGGGTGCGCAGACCTTCGCGGACCTGCCCGACGAGGCCGCCATGGCCCGGCTCACCCAGCAGGCTGGCGGAACGAGTGAACCGAGCCATTACCGGATAAGCACCAACTGGCACGCCGAGTGGGCGCAGACGACCAGCTCCGCCGCCGCCGGTTGGGACGCCGAGCAGGTCCGGCAACGGTTCGCCGACGGCGGCTGGTCGGTTTCCGCGTTGACACCGGTCTCCGGCAAGCGTTTCACCCTGCAAGAAGACGGCACCGAAGTCGAGACGCCGTTGAGCGGCGCGCGGTTCACCGCCGAGGCGAATGGTCTGCTCCTCGACGTACGTGGGTACATCGGCGGCGATTTCGGCAGCGTGCATGTCGATGCCGGGCCGGCGCGTACCGCCGCGTTTCTGCCGATTGTCATCGTCGGCACGGTGCTCGGGCTGGTTGTCGGCTGGCTGATCGCGGCGGCCGTCGCGTACCGGATGGCAGCGGCATCGCCCGGACGGCGGGTGACCGCCGCCGGGTTCTGGGGGCTCGCGCTGCTGGCGCTGGCGCTGCCTGCGGTCGCCCTCTACGGCAACCTCGTGCGGGTGATCCGCCACGGCGGTGTCGACCCCGGCGGCCTGCTCACCGTGCACAGCGCCTTCATTCCGGGCGAGTACTACTACCCCTTCGGCCCGGCCTGGCTGATCCTCGGGTTGAGCATCGCCGGGCTGGTGACCGCCGTCGCCACGGTGCTCGTCGCCCGGCCGGGCGAGCAACCACCGCAACCAGCGGTCGCGGCCGGCTGAGCTGCGCCGCGACGACAACGGGGACGGGGGCCGCCGGCGACGCCGCGCGGCCCCCGGTCGTCTGTCACTCACGGTTGGCGCCCGGTCCGGCACCCTTGGAAGTACGCGGACAGCCTCCTCACCCCCGCACACGTGCCCAGGACACGAAGCGGTCGAGCAGCCTGACGGCCGACGTGACCTCACCGAGTTCGGCGGCAGCCTCCTCGTGCACCGCCACGAGGTGGATGATCAGCCCGGCCCGGTCCTCCCGGTACCGCCCGAGCAACCGCAGCTTCGCCGCGCTGCACGGCCAGGCGATTCCGCAGGCCCGGCACCGCCACGTCGGACGCGACGGCAGGTGCTCCCGCCGACGACGGCTCATCGCCCCGCACCCCCGGGACCGGACGGTGGTGCCTGGCGGGTGGGGCAGGCGCGGATCAGGCCGGCCGGCATGACGTACAGCTCGCGACGGTCGACCGCGTCACCGCGCGCATCGAGTTGGTAGACCTCGATCCAGGTCCAGCCGTGATAGGTGCGCCTGTCGGTCCGTTCGCGGATCACCCGGACCGTGATCGACTTGCCGAACTGCGGTGATGCCGCGCGGGTCAGCAGGTACTCGTCCCCGGGCGCGATCACAGCACCAGCGCATCCGCACCCCGCCTGGCGCGACCCACCATTCCCCTCCCGCCGAGAGCGCCCAGCCCGGGGCAACCCACCTGGTTCCGCCCGCCGGAAGCCCGCAGCCCGGGGCAACCCACCTGGTTCCGCCCGCTGATGGTGCGTGGCTTGGTGCGGCATGGTGTTCACCTCGATCCGTCTCGCCGGGCCAACCGGCACCGGCTCGCCCGCCCGCTCGCTCGCTGGTCCGCTGGCCCGCATGGCCCGCAGGCCCGCATGGCCCGCAGGTCCGCAGGCCCGTCGGTCCGCAGGCCCGCAGGCCCGCAGGCCCGCAGGTCCGCAGGCCCGTCGGTCCGCAGGCCCGCAGGCCCGTCGGTCCGCAGGCCCGTCGGTCCGCAGGCCCGCAGGCCCGCAGGCCCGCAGGTCCGCAGGTCCGTCGGTCCGCGGGCTCGCGGGCTCGCGGTTGAACCGGCTGCGCTATCAGCTCGGTAGTGCGCGATGTAGTGGATGGGGGGCCGCCGTGGATCACCGCCGGTGACGGCGGCCCCCCGACGTACGCGGCCGCCGGGTCAGGGGATGAACCTCCACCGGCCACGCCGTCTGACCACCAATTTCTCTTCAGTAACGGGACAGCTACATGGCGTAGCTATATGGTGCGCAGATATTTGAGACGTCCGATCGGAGGACCCATGAACGATGCGCTCCGGGTGGCCCTGCGAGACACTGGCCACACCATCGAGTCACTCGCAGAGCACGTAGGCGTCGACCCGAAGACGGTGAGCCGCTGGCTGCTCGAAGATCGGATCCCGCATGCCCGGCACCGGCTCACTGCGGCAGATACGCTGCGCAAGAACGTCTCGGACATTTGGCCGGACATTTCACGGCGTCGCGCGTTGGTCTGGTTCCGCCCCTGGCAGGAGATCGAACGCGAGGCAACCACGCTGCGTTCGTACCAACCGCTAGTGGTTCCGGGCCTGCTCCAGACCGAGGCGTACGCCCGCGCGGTGCTCGCGGGCGGCGGCCTGATCCCCCGCAGCGAGGTGGAGCGACTGGTCGCCCACCGGATGTCCCGCCAGGTGATTCTGCAACACGAAGAGCCGCCGCGACTGACCGCCGTGCTGGACGAGTCGGTGCTCCGCCGCCCGGTCGGCGGCCCAGCCGTCATGCGCGAGCAGTTGCTGGCCCTCGCCGAGGCCGCCGGCCAACCGCACACCCGGGTCTACGTGGTGCCGTCCACAGTGGGGGAATATGCCGGGCTGAACGGCCCATTCGTGCTTGCCACGGCGGCGGATCACCGCATCGCCGGCTACCTGGACAACCAGCTCCAGGGACAGGTGGTTAGCGAGCAGGCCGATATCGCGGCGATACTTACCGTATGGGAGAACGTGCGCGGCGAGACGCTGTCGCACTGGCAGTCCGTCGAACTGATCAGGGAGGTGGCGGAGTCGTGGAATTGAACGATCTCAACAACGCCCGGTGGCGCAAGAGCAGCCGCAGCAGCGGCAACGGCGGTGACTGCGTCGAGGTGGCCGGCAACCTGCCGGGCGTGGTCGGCGTACGCGACTCGAAGGATCCCACCGGCCCGGTGCTGGCGTTCGCCCCGGCCGCCTGGCGGGCATTCGTCACCCAGATCAACAAGAGCTGACCCCGTCGTACACATGTTCTATCCACAGGCTGTGGACGGCCGGTGAGCTACCAGCTCAGCGCGATCATCGCGGACGCCGACCTGCTGCGCGAGGAGGCCCGCGAGCTGGATCACGCGGTCCTCGGCCGGCTGCGGCAGGACTTCGCGCTCCTGCCGGTGACCCCACAGCTGGTGGAGGAACTGACCGGCACCCCGCCCGACTACGCCCTCGACGAGCCCGGCCCGGAGCAGCCGTTCACCCTCACCTTCTCCCCAACCTTCACCGAGGTGCTGGTGCGCTGGTCCCGGCACGGCCCGGTGGCGTACGTCGAGGCGGAGTTCGCCGGTGGGGCCGGGCACCAGGCGGCGGCGGTCTGGTTGGGCGGGGCGCTGGCCTGGGGGCCGCGCTTCGACGCGGCGTTCGACGGGCCGCGGCCGGACTGGCCGATCAACGCCGCCCTGGTCGAGCTGGGCGCCGAACCGGGACGCTGGATCGACCCCTTCGCCGAGCTGGGCCTGCACGTCGAGCGGAGCACGGAGGGGTGGCTCGCGCACGGGCGGCGCGGGCTCAGCGCCGACTACTGGGACGAGTTGGCCGAAGAATGGGAAGCCCGGCAATAACCTCTCCGCTCCCGTCACGTTGGGGACTGGGGGATTCCATGAAATTGCGACAATTCGGCTTCATCACCATACTGCTGTTGGCTGCCTCGGCATCGGGCAGTGGACCCATGTCACCGAGCACCACCGCCGTCCACGAACCCGTCGCCTCGGTCACCGTGGTCGGCCTCGACGGGGTCGCCGACGTGGACTTCGGCGACTCCGAGAGCGAGCTGACCCGGCGCGGCATACTCCGTACCGACGTCGACGCCTGCGGTCCCACGCTGGCCGGGCTGGACATGATCAGCCCGATCTTCATTAAGGGCCGGCTGGTGCTGCTCTGGGCCGGTGACCCGGTGCACACGCCCGAAGGCGTCACCACCGGCACACCAATCGCCGAGGTCAAGGCCCGATATCCGAGCGTACGCGCGCTGCACGCACCACAGGGGACACACCGCTTCGACGGCCTGATCGCCAGCGACGGAGATCGGGCGTACCTCTTCCTGCACGACGGCACGCAGGTCCGCAAAATCATCGCCGGCTACGCCCACTGGGCCCACCGCCTCTTCCTGGACGGCCACGCCCCCTGCTGACCGCCGGCGTGCGCCGGTAGACCACCATCTCGTCGATCAGTAGTACAGGCCCCCGGACTGGGGGGTGGCGAGTCGGCGTCCGTACCACTTGGGCCAGACGAATTCGGTGCGCAGGCTCAGGCCGCTCCACGAGGTGGACAGCGGGACCAGCCCACCGGAGCCACCGTGGAACTGGGCGGCCGACCCAGAACCAAAACCGCTCTGGTCACCGCTCACCTCCTCGCCGGGGGACGTCACGAGCGCGTCCAGCGGACCCTTGCCGTCGAGGTTGAGGATCGCGACCGCCCCACCGAACCGGTCACCACGCTCCGCCCCACCCGGGACAACCGCGTGATCCTGATCGAACCCCTGGGCACCACTGCCCGTCAGCCCCGAGCCGGAACCCTTCAACAACACCACAGTGCCCGCCTCGACCTTCGTACCGATCGCCTCACCCGGCGCACCCACCAACACGTCGGCCCGACCGTCACCTGTCACGTCACCCACCGCCAGCGCCGCACCGAACAGGTCACCGGCCTCCGGCGAACCCGGCACACCCGCCGTCCGCTGGGAGAAGAGCTTCACCGCGCTGCTGGAGAGCCCGGCCGAGTTGCCGGGGAAGACCGCGACCACGCCCTCGTTGCCGTGCGGGATCTGAGCGTACGGCGCTCCAGCGATCACCTCGCCCGACCCGTCGCCGTTCACGTCGCCGATCGCCAGCGACATGCCCACGTCCCACACGTAGCTGTCGCTGCGACCCGTCGCGCTGCGCAGCGCCGCGCCGGTGACCGAAGTGGCCCCGCTGAGCTTCACCCCACTCGCCGAACCCCACATCAGCGTGAGCATGCCGCTGCCCGTCGGAGAAGTGCTCTTGTTCTCCTGCGGCGCACCGATGACCAGGTCGGCGTACTTGTTGTTGTTGACCTTCCCGATGGCGAGGGTCCAGCCGAAGTTGTCGCCACGTTCGGCCGAACCGGGCACCGCAGCCTGGTCCTGATGCAGTTGCTGCGCCCCGGTCGCGGTCAACCCGGCGGTGCCGCCGTACAGCACGGTGACCGCACCGGCCTCCTTGACGCTGCCGATCGCCTCGCCGTACGCCCCGATCGCCAGGTCGTCCCGGCCGTCGCCGTTGAGATCACCGGCCGCCAGCGCCGACCCGAAGAAGTCGCCCTCCTCGGCGGCACCCGGCACGCCGGCCGTGCTCTGGCTGAAGTGCTTCGCCGAGTCGATCCGCAGGCCGGTGCTGCTGCCCGGGATCACCCAGACCCCTCCGGCGTGCACCTTCGCACTCTGGTCGTACTCCTGCGCCTCGCTGGCGGCCAGGTCGTCGTAGCCGTCGCCGTTGAAGTCACCGACGGCGAGAACCTCCCCGAAGCAGACGCAGCCGCCGGCCGGCGAGACCGCCGTGGCGTAGTAGTCGACGTACGGTGCCGAGGAGTAGCGGACCACCACCAGACCGGCCGGCGACTGCGGCATGTCGTGTTCGAAAGGATCGGCAGAGGCGGCGATGTCGTCGATGCCGTCGCCGTCGAAGTCAGACCGGGTCGGCCCGGTCCCCGTCTGCGGGGTGGCCGTCTTCGCCACCCGGTACTGCTGGAGGACGACCCCGTCGCGGGTCACCGTCCAGTAATCGCTCGCCGCCGCCTGCGCTGGCGCGCTGATCGCCATGCCGGCGGCAACCGCCAGCATGGACACTCCGGCAATGCTCCGTCGCATCGAACCCCCGCTTTCATCGGAAATGAGCCGCCCAGTGGCGCCGGCCCTGAGCCGGCTCAGGAGTGCGGACCGACGATACGCATGCCGAACGACATCGGCCGGAGCCGGTCGGTGCTCAGCGACACGCCGCTCCACGAGCCCGCCTGCGGCACGAGGCCGCTTGCGGAGCCGTGGAACCGGGACACCGTCCCGGACGGATAACCGGCCTGGTCACCGGCGACCTCCTCACCGGCCGACGCCACCAGGGCGTCCAGCGGGCCCTTGCCGTCGAGGTTGAGGATCGCGACCGCCCCACCGAACCGGTCATCGCGCTCCGCGCCGCCCGGAACGACCGAGTGGTCCTGGTCGAACCCCTGGGCACCGCTGCCGGTCAGCCCCGAGGCGGAACCCTTCAACAGCACGACCGTGCCCGCGCCGGTCTTCGTGCCGATCGCCTCGCCGGGTGCACCCACCAGCACGTCGGCCCGGCCGTCACCTGTCACGTCACCCACCGCCAGCGCCGCACCGAACCGGTCATCCGATTCGGGGCTGCCCGGCATACCTGCCGTACGCTGCGTAATGATCTTCACGGCGCTGCCGGAGAGGCCGCCCGAACGGCCGGTGAAGACCGCGATCAGACCACCGTTGATGTGCGGCGTCTGCGCGCCGGACGCCCCGGCGATGACCTCACTGAACCCGTCGCCGTTCACGTCGCCGATGGCGAGCGCGTCGCCGAGATACCAGGCGATGGTGTCGGCGCGACCCGTCGCCTTCTGCACCGCCGCGCCGGTGACCGAGGTGGCCCCGCTCAGCTTCACCCCGTTGGCCGAGCCCCACATCAGGGTCACCATGCCGGTGCCGGTCCAGGCGTTGCCGTCGTTCTCCTGGGGCGCGCCGATGACCAGGTCGGCGTACTTGTTGTTGTTGAATTTCCCGATCGCGAGGGTCCCGCCGAAGTGGTCACGGCGTTCCGCCGAGCCGGGCACCGCGGCCTGGTTCTGGTGCAACTGCTGGACGCCCGTGGTCCGCAGGCCGCTGACTCCGCCGTAGAGGACGGTGACCGCGCCGGCCTCCTCGACGCTGCCGATCGCCTCGCCGAACGCCCCGATCGCCAGGTCGTCCCGGCCGTCGCCGTTGATGTCGCCGGCCGCCAGCGCCGACCCGAACCAGTCGTAGTCTTCCGCCGCGCCCGGCACCCCCGGCGAACTCTGGTTGAAGTGCTGCGCCGAGTCGACAAGCAGCCCGGTGCGGCTGCCCGGGAACACCCAGACGCCACCGGCATGGGTCTTGTTTCCCGGATCGACCTCGTCCGAGTCGCCGATCGCCAGGTCGTCGTAGCCGTCACCGTTGAAGTCACCGGCCGCGAGTGCCGCGCCGAAACAGCCACAGCCGCTGCCGGTGGAGAGCACACCCGCGTAGTAGTCGACCTGCGGCGCCGACGAGTAGCGGACCACGACCAGACCGGTCGGATAGTGCGGCAGGCCGGTGTTCCACAGGTCGCTGGTGATCGCGACGTCGTCGACACCGTCGCCGTCAAAGTCGGAGCGGGTCGGCCCCGTCCCCTTCATCGGGGTGACCGCCTTCGCCACCCGCTGGTATTGAAGGACCACACCCTCCCGGGTGATCGTCCGGAACTCGTCCGCCGCTGCCTGGGCGGGGACACTCACCGCCAACGCGGTCAGCACCGCCACTGTGGACAGGCCGGCAAGCTTGCCTCGCACCAGAATCCCCCGCTTCTTGGTAGTCGCTCCCACATCCTAGGGAGGCGTCGATCGATGACCATGCCTGGTCGGTCAGAGATCATCACCCGGACGGCCAGCAAGCCACCCGGCAACACCAGCAGGTTCGCACACGCGTACGACAAGATGGAGGCGAGAAACGGGAATGCCCGATCGACCCCTGCGGATCAACCGGGCACTCCCGGGCGGTGGCGACGGGACTCGAACCCGCGGAGGGCATAAACCCCACAAGTTTCGAGGTCTCACAGGGCGACCCGCCGAGGGTCACCCTGGCTTCCTTCAGACACAAGACCCATCAGAAGACAAGTGTCGATAAGCTGACTTCGCTTCATCTTGTCCGCAACACGCAATTGATCATAGCGTTAGCCCATGCAGTCAAGAATTTCACGGTTTTGGAGAAGAAGTGGATCCACAAACGAGGCGAAGTGGCTGGACATCATCAGCGACGGCTCTCAAGACTGGCATCCCGACTACATCCGAAGCCAAATCCTTGACGCCGAAGAGAAGCTTCATCTCCAAATCCTATGGCGAAAAGCCGGGATCGTCTGGATCTTCCTAGTAAATACCGCCCTCATCGCAGCAGCAATAGCCGCATCCTTCTCTGCCTTCGACCAGCTATCCCAGTTCTCCTCAGAGCTGTACATTGCATGCGCCGTATCACTGCTAGCTTCGCCAGCGCTAGCCTACTTGCAGTACAAGCGCATGAGGAACACCCGCATAATCATCAAAAAGCTCCACGTCGTCCGTCGACGCACCCAAGCCGAGCAAGACAGAAGCACGAGCAGCGGGAACGACTCGGCACTACTCGCACAGAAGCGCTACAGGGACGATGTCCCTGACCTGGTCTCACAGTTTCGCGAAGATGCAGGACGAACGCGAGGGATCCATAACCGCTTCCAGAGCGTAATCATCGTCGGCTCCGTCGCCACCTCTGCGATTGCCACCGCGTCCGTATCTTTCAGCCAGGCAAGGTGGGCAACTGTGGCGGCTAGCGCCGCTGTCGGACTAGCCGCAGGGTTCACCGGGTACTTCAAGTACCACGAGCGCAGCTTCAACTCACAACAGACAGCCGACGCGATTGAACGCGAGTACGAGGCTGTCGAGCTTCGCGTGGGCAAGTACGCGAAGCTAAACGATGCGGAGGCGTACACCCTCTTCGCGGAGTGCGTTGAAAGGCTGCGCGACGAGCAGAACAAGCGGCAGCAGCAGCTCGACCAGCCCGCCGAGGTCAAACGCGAAGAGTGACAAGGGGCTCACTGTCGCCACCCCTGGTGGACTGCGGTTGACGCCGACTGAGACCACAACTGAGACCAGATGCGGAACGCCCGGCCGGTCCAGACGGACCGACCGGGCGTTCTCGCTGTTCACGAGCGGTGGCGGCGGGATTTGAACCCGCGGAGGGCGTAAACCCTCACACGCTTTCGAGGCGTGCTCCTTAGGCCACTCGGACACGCCACCGCCGACGAGGGTACAGGACCGGCCGTTCCGACGCCGAACCGGTCCCGGCCAGGCGGGCCTGGCAGGATCTCTGCCATGAGTACGCACATCGGCGCGAAGCCGGGCGAGATCGCCGAGCGGGTCCTGATGCCGGGTGACCCCCTGCGGGCCAAGTGGATCGCGGAGACCTACCTCGAGGGCGCGACCTGCTACTCGACGGTGCGGGGGATGTTGGGCTTCACCGGCCGCTGGCAGGGGACGGAGGTCTCCGTGCAGGGTTCCGGGATGGGCATGCCGTCGGCCTCGATCTACGCGCACGAACTGGTGAACGAGTACGGCGTGAAGTCGCTGATCCGGGTCGGTTCCTGTGGCGCGTTGACCGAGGATCTCCAGTTGCGGGACGTGATCGCGGCGAGCGGATCGTCGACCGACTCGAACATGAACCGGATGCGGTTCGACGGGCTGATCGACTACGCCCCGGTCGCCGACTTCGGGCTGCTGCGTACCTCGGTGGAGGTGGCCGAGCGGCGCGGCATCGCGATGCGGGTCGGGCCGATCCTGGCCGCGGACGCCTTCTACACCGACCGGCCGGACCTCTACGACATGCTCGCGGACTACGGCGTGCTGGCGGTGGAGATGGAGTCGGCCGCGCTCTACACGATCGCCGCCCGCTTCAGGGCTCGCGCGTTGACGCTGCTGACCGTCAGCGACCACATCAAGACCGGCGAGAAGACCACCTCGCAGGAGCGGGAGCAGACGTTCAGCCAGATGGTCGAGATCGCCCTAGACACCATCACCACCTGACCCCCCCGTTACCCCCCTCGCCGATCTAGGGACGATTGTCGCTTGTTGATCTCCACGAACGACGAAAGCCCCTAGATCGACAGGGCGGGTCGAGGGGTGCCCATAGCAGAGATGGCATCGGGAGGGGGGTTTTCCACAGGACGCCCGGTTGTCCACAGGAGGAGCGGTCGGGACGGCGTCCGGGACGGTCAGCGGACAGAGTGACCGGCCATGGATCTCTATGCGCAAGCGGCAGACTACCCTCGGCGACTTCCGCCTGCTCCACGCCCGCAACAGTACGGTCAGCTGCTTGCCAGCGGCCTCTCGGCAGGCACCATCCGGTGGCGGGCGAACCGGACATCGGACCTACAGCGGATGCACCAGGGCTTCTACCTGCCCGGCCCGGACAAGCCAGGGCTGCTTGGCTCGGCACGGGCCGCACTACATGCCGCCTCCCCGTTGGCGGTGCTGGGGTTTCAGACTGCCGCACTGTTGCACGGATTCGGTGTGACACCGAGCCGAACGATTCACCTGCTGATCCCCGCGACGACCCCGTTTCCTCAGCGCGACGGGGTGACGGCGCACCAGTACGTCCTACCGCTCGACGATGTCGTCCGGGTACACGGACTACCCTGCGCTCCGCCGGCTCGCTGTGCGGTTGACCTGGCCCGCACGCTACCCCGCCAAAGGGCCTTGCCTGTCCTCGATGCCGCACTGTTCGCCGGGGCGTTGGAGAGCGACGACCTACGTGCCGAGGTCGCCCGGCATGACGGACTGAGGGGCGTACGCCAGGCCCGAGAGTTGGTGCTCCTAGCCGATGGTCGAGCAGAATGCCGGCAGGAGACGTTACTGCGGCTGGCCCTACACGACGCCGGGATCACCGGTTTCGTGCCGCAACTTCCCTTGTTTCAGGATGGCAGGCTCCGCTACCGCCTCGACCTCGGTGATCCCGTTCACATGATCGCCCTGGAATACGACGGCTCCTCCCACCTCGACGTCCATCGCCTGAGGCGGGACCGATCCCGCCACAACTGGCTCCAGCGTCAGGGCTGGCTCGTGTACTACGCCACCGCCCCCGACCTCCATGACCCGTCGTCGATCATCCAAACCCTTCTCACTGCACGTCGATCTAGGGCGTATCGTCGTCCAAGGAGATCAACTAACGACGATAGGTCCTAGATCGACGTGCTGGGGCGGTGGGGCGTGGGGC
>NZ_POTX01000145.1 GCF_003236305.1 Micromonospora endophytica
GACGACCCCCGTCTCCCCCCGACGGGGGTCGTCCCTTTCCCGTGGGAACGCTCCGCCCCAGTTCACAGGTCGTCTCCGATCTCGTCATCAGCCTCGTCCGGCGCGGTTTCTCCCGTCGGAGGCAGCAGAGAGGCAGCAGGGCCGTCGAAGGCCGCCAGGATCCGGGCGGCGTAGTCGTCCGGAGTGTGGGTGTAGCGGTTGAGCGTGGTCGACGCCTGCTCGTGGCCCATGACCCGCTGCACGAGGTTGATCGGCACGCCGTCGGTGACCAGCCAGGTGGCGTAGGCGTGCCGCAGATCGTGGAACCGCATCCCGCCAGCAGCTTTGGCCGCAACGTAGGCAACGGCTTCCCTCTCGGTGGTGAATTCGGCCGACCACTCGATGCCTTCCCGGTCGGGCCAGACGGCCCGGTACCGATGCGGGCCGGTGTCGACGACCTGACCGAGCAGGCCGGCGCGGACCAGCGAGGGCAGCCAGACGCGACGGCGGAAGTTCGACCGGCGCAACGGTCGGCCGACCCGGTCCCGGAAGACCAGCGTGCGCGGGTCCGGGTTGTCGGCGGCGGTGTGCAACTGACGCAGCGCGTCGACGAGGAAGCCGGGCAGCGGCACGGTCCGCACTCCGGCGCGACTCTTCGGGTACGGGCGCAGCACGATCCCGCCGTGCGTCTCCTCGGCGACCTGGACGACGCGCAGCGATGCCCGGTCGAGGTCGACTGACGACCAGGTGAGCCCGGCGCACTCGCCCCAGCGGAGCCCGGCCCCGGCGGCGGCGCAGACGATGGCCCGGTGACGGGATGGGACGGCCGGCAGCAGCTTGCCGAAGAAGTTCTCCCGGCTGATCGTGATCGGCTTGACCTCCCGCGTCCGGTCCCGGGGCAGCTTGACGCCCTCGGCGGGGTTGACCGCGATCAGCCGCGCCTGCACAGCGGTTCGCAGGATCATCGACAGCAGTTGGTAGCACTTGCCCACCGTGGCGGGAGCGAGGTCGCGTCCGAGCCCGGTCACCCACTCCTGCACCGACATGAAGTCGACCTTCCCGAGCGGCCAGTCACCCCACTTGGGCAAGACATGAGCCCGGAGCAGGGACACGGTCCGTTCCGTGGTGCGCGCTTCGACCGAGCGGGTGGCGAGCCACTGCTGAGCGAAGTCACCGACGCGGGTACGGCCGGCGTGCGGGTTGACGTAGGTGCCCCGATTGAGGCTGCCTTCCATCTCCACCAGGTAGGCACTGGCCTCCCGCTTCGTGCGGAAACTCTTCGACTTCTGCTGGCCGGCGGGGTCACGCCAGCAGGCGCGGAAGGTGCCGGCCGGAGTCTTGCGGACGAAGCCCATCAACGCCCCCGACCGTGCTCGGTGCCGGTGGCGGCGGGTCGCTCGGTGACGCCGTCCAGCCAAGCATGGAACCGGGTACGGGGAATCAGCCAGCGGCCCCCGAGGCGGGTTGCGGGGATGGTGCCGGCGCGCACGAGGGCGTACGTGCTGCCGAGCGAGATGCCCAGCAACTTGGCGACCTCCCGAACGGTGTAGGTGACCGGCGCGACGACGACCGCCCCGGAACGAGGGACGAGCCGAACGACCGGAGCCGGGCGGGCGGTGGTGCTCATGACGAGTGACCTCCTCAGGTCTGTCGGGTCAGGCGACAGCCGGCACAGCGCCGGCCGGGGTGGTGCCGAGTTCGTGGGCGAGTTCCTCGCGGCCGGCGGCTTGTCGCTCTCTGGCCATGGCGGCGGCGGTGTTGGCGAGGAGCGCGTCACCGGTGGTGTGCCAACCGGCACCGGCGAAGGTGAGGGTGCCGACGATCAGGGTGGTGTCGTCGTCGACGAGCGGGCCGCCGACGGCCGGGTGCCCGTGTTCCTCGCGCTGCCGGTGGGCACGGCGGGTGTCGCGCAGGAGCTGGAAGGTGACGGAGTACCGCCGGGCCTTGGTGAGGAAGTGGCCGCCGAAGCCGAGCATGTGCGCCCACCGGCGCAGTCGGGCGTACGGGTTGGCGGTAGCCGGTTTCGTCGATTCGGTGTCAAGGGCGGATTGACGTCGGGCGACGCAGACCGGGCAGGCGGCGTAGCGGGTGTGGGTGCCGCAGTCGGGGCACTCCCAGCGCGGGACGAAGCCGGGCCGGGGCCGGTGGTCGCGGGGCCGCTGGGACAGCGGTACGGGGGTGCCGGTGGGTCGGCCGAGTCGCCAGCAGGCGTCGATGAGGCGGGCGGTGTGGTCGCCGTCGGGGTCGGCGTGGTCCCCGATGGTGTCGGCGGTGAGGCGGGTGGAGCGGTGCCCGGTTACCTCGGTGCTCTTGGTGGCGTACTTGGCAAGGTAGCCGGCGACCATGCTGTCAGTGACCTCACCGTGGCCGGTGAGGGTGATGGGCCGGATGTCGAGCTGCTCGCCCCAGGCGATCGGCCAGCCGGCGGGGTGGTCGGGGTGCTCGGGGGTGGTGAAGGCGACCTGGGCGGCGGCGTGCCGAAGCGCGTCGACGAGGTCGTCAACGGTGAACGCGTCCGGCGGTGGGACGACGGCGGCCGGGTCGCCGGGGTCGACGCCGTCCAGGCGAACGAGGGCGTGGAAGTGGACCGCGCCGCGTGCCTGGAACTCTGCCGCTTTCCCGTGCGACAGCCGAACCGGTGGGACCGTCCGGATGTTGCCGGAAGCGGTGGTGACCTGGACGCGCGGGATGCCGCGGCGACGGGCGAGCTTGGCCAGGTGCCGTTCTGCGGCTTGTTTGGTGCGGTGCCACAGCTCGCCGGAGAACAGGTTCCAGACGACCTGGTGGTCATGGTCGTAGCAGTCCAGGCAAAGCGGCTGACCGAGCGCGGTGTCACCGGGCTCGTGTCGTGCCCAGCAGACGGCAGGGCGGCCGTGTGGGCAGTGGACGGCGGGGGGGTCGTCGGCGCGGCGGGCGTGGCAGGGGTCGGGGCGGCAGTCGCAGCGCTTGCGGTCCCGGCAGGTGTGCTTGCGGACCGCGCGGACGTGGACCGGCCCGAAGGACGGAGCGGTGAAGGTGGGGAACACAGCCGGGTGTTGGGTGACGGTGTCGGGGACACCCTTGCCGCCGACGAGGCCGGCGCGTAGGAGCTGGTACGCGTCGCGTTGGTAGGTGCGGGCGCAGGAGGGGCAGACGGTGGCCCGCCGGTTTCCGCAGGCGGTGTAGATGACCGCGTCGGGCATACCGTCGGTGTGCCGCTGCTCGACGACGCGCCCGGTGCCAGGCTCGACGGTGAGGAGCTGGCCGGCGAGTCGGATCGGTCGGGTACAGCCACCGGCGGCGCGGACATGTTCGATCCAGCCGAAGTAGTCCGGTCGGGTGGCGCGGGCGAAGGCAGCCCCGGCGGTGGTGTAGTCGTAGACGATGGTGTCGGCGTTCGAGCCCACCCCCCGGGCCGAAGCGCGGGGAGTGAGGTCCAGCGTCGAGGCCATCAGACCGCGATCCCGTTCGGGGTGCGGGTGGTGATGGTGCGTTCGGTGACGATGACCCGGCAGGCGCCGCACTGGCGCTTGACCGGCTCGTGCCGACGGCACGGGATCAGGACGGTCTGTCCACCGCAGCGGACGGTGACCGGAGCCCGGCAGGGTCCGCCGGGAATGACGTCGACGATGGTGCGCCGGATGTCGTGCGGGTGCCCCTCCGGGTGGACGGGGCAGGTGTGGACGACCTGTTCGATGTCGACGAGGTAGATGGTCATCGGGCACCACCGCTCAGGGTGGTCAGGAGTTGCCCGGCGGTGGCCGGGGCGATGTCGAGCCGGTCGGCCAGCTCGGCGGCGGTGATGGGTGACCCGGTGTTCTGCTCGTGCTGTGCTGCGGCGAACCTGGCCATGGGCAGGAGGTGGGTCGGAACCTCGACCGGCTCCGGCTCGGTGGCCGGGATGGTGGGCTGGATGGCCGGACGGGGTTGCGGGTCGGTGGCGATGGCGGCCGGCGGTGCCGGTTCGGTGGTGACCTGCTCGGCCACCTCAGCCCGGATCGGTTCGGCCGGTTCGACAACCGGCGTGGTCGGGTTGTCGCCCTTGACGGGCGCGAGGACGAGTTTCACCAAGGCCATGAAGGCCAACGCCGGTACGGCCGAGAGCAGCCAGCCGGAAATGCCCGGCTTGGCGACCGCGAGTTGTGCGGCCAGGGAGAGGCCGGCGGCGGCGATGAGCAGGAACAGCGGGTAGCCGATGGGAGCACCGACCCGGCGTCGACGCCGAATGGTCAGCAGGCAGGCGATGGGGACGAGTTCGGAGATGACGGCGTTGGCCCAGCCGAACCACTCGCCCGTTCCCGCCGGGGAGTTGTCGAGGGTCCAGTCCTTGACGTGGGTGAACGAGGCGGCACCGGCGAATCCGGCGACGGTGAGCAGGATGAGGACCAGGACGACACCTTCGATTCGGGTGCCGGTGGTGGGCTGACGGTTCATCGCACACCGCCCATGTAGGCCATGGCGATGCCGATGAGCAGGATGACGGCGAAGGTGATCAGGACACCCATCAGTGGCCTCCGTGGCAGTCGAGGCAGCAGCCGTAGCGGTGCGGGATGTAGTAGGGCCGGACCAGGCCGCAGACGGCGCAGGTACGGCGGGCGCGCAGCGCCTTGCCGATGGCCTCCCGCTGGGCGGGGGTGGCGGTGCGCTTGGGCTTGGCCAGGTCGAGGCGGTAGAGGTAGGCGACGCGCTTCCCGCGCCGCCAGAAGATCTGGGCGACGGGGTCATGCCCGCCGGGGCGCAGACCGGCAGCCCGAAGCTGCCGCAGGGTGGCGAGCCCGCTGGGTGCCATCCGATACGGATAGGTGGGAAAGCCGAAGCGAGTACCGGTCGGGTCGTAGAAGTTGGTCACGACCGGTCTCCCCAGCGTTGCTGGGCGGCTTGGCGCGAGATGCCGAGGCGTTGACCGATTTCGGCCCAGGAGTAGCCGAAGGCGCGGAGTCCGACGACGGCGTCGGTGATTGCCTCGTCGATGACGGCGGAGAGGGCGACCAGGTCGCGAAGGGCTTCGACGTCACCAGTTGCGACGCGGCGACCGTGGGCGCGGATGATGCGACGTGCGAAGGCCGCGAATTCGTCGTTCTCGACGATGTCCCGGCGCTTCTGTCGCGGGACGTTGGGCGTCAAGGTGGGCTTGACGGTGGGCATCAGTTCTCGCCCCCGTCGGTGTGGAGGGAGTCCCAGTCGTCGGCGGCCTTCTCCAACGTCGTGACGACCTGCTCGGCGGTACGGCCGGGGTCGTCGTTCCAGGCGTACGGGGAGCTGTGCTCGATGACGGGGAAGCCGTCGTCATCGACGAATCGGACCGGCTGGAAGGCGTCGAGGTAGTCGACGAGCGCGGCGACGGCGTGCCGGTAGGTCTGCCGGTCAAGACCGTCGAGTTGTTCCGGGTGGTTGATGCGCCGTCCGGCGCAGGCGATGCCGATGGCGCCGACGACGCAGGCCGGCGGGGTGGGGGTGGTGATGCCTGTGATGGCGTAGTAGGTGCCCCGGGTCCAGCCGTGCCGGCGCAGGTAGAGGGCAGCGAGCCGGAGCAGATCGGCGGGCGTGACCGTTCCGGTCACAGTGGGTTGGTGGGTAGCCTGCATGGCAGCCACGTCCTTTCGAGGGCTGTTGGTTGGTGGTCGGCAGGACCGGCTTTGCTGCCAGGCGTGGTCCGGTCCTGTCGGCCGTGCTAGTTCGTGCGCAGCCGCAGGTAGCGGCGGAAGCGGGTCGGGTCGCCGGGCACCTGTACGGGTGCCGAGGCGAAGACGAGGAGCCCACGATCGGTGGCCAGCGCCATGAGCGTGGCGAGTTCCTCGGGCGTACCGACCACGTGCCGGTCGACGTACTGGGTGGTCGGTGCCGGGGTACGACGGGTGCGGATGAGCTCTCGCAGGGTCATGCGGCGGTTCCCCAATCGAGTCGAGATCCGGTCGGTGCGGACGGGCGGGTGGGACGACGGGTCCAGGCGGCGTAGTCGGCGATGCCGGCGATCTGGGCGTCGGTCAGGTAGGCGACCTTGATGCGGCGCGGGATGCCGCCCTCGGCGATCAGGTACGCCGCGCCCTGGTTGGTGGGGGCGATGTCGGTGGCGGAGTAGCCCTGCTCGGCCCAGCCGTGACCGAGGACGATGTTTGAGCTGTTGGGAGTGGTGCAGCGGAACGCGGCGCGGTAGCCGAACAGGTCCCGCAGGCTGGTGGGGATGATGTCGAACGACGGTCGCTGGGTGGCGGCGACGACGGGGATGCCGGCGGCTCGACCCCGGGCGACCAGGTCCCGCAGGAGGGCGACGAACTCTTCCTGTTCCTGCTTGCCGCCGATGGTGGCGGAGTAGAAGGCGATCTCGTCGACCAGGACGGTGATGACGGAGAGTCCGTCGAGCGCGGTGACCTTGCGACGTCCGTGGGCGCGCAGCCAGGCGTAACGGTTGTTCATCACCTGCTGTAGGCGTCGGAGGACGTCGAGCGCGGCGGTGATGTCAGGGCCGATGAAGGCGTCGGCGCAGTCTTCCCACTGGCCGAGTTCGACGAGCTTGCCGTCGAGCAGGACAAGACGGGAGTCCGCCGAGAGAGCGGCGTGGGCCGCGATGGTGTTGAGTAGGCCGGACTTTCCTCCGCCGGGTTCACCGCCAGCGAGGAGGTTGCGGTAGGCCAGAGTGATGTAGACGGGCTGGCCGAACTCGTCGATGCCGACGAAGATCGGGTCGAACATCGACAGGCCAGGCCCCACCGGAATACCGGCGGTCGGGGCGGATGCCGTAGCCATGGGTGCCCTCCTTGGGCGTTGATGGGCGCGGGAAGCCATACGAAGGAGCCGGAGGGCTCCCCGCGTCCGGGATGGGTTGCGGGGTCAGATCCAGTCGGAGACGTCGTCGGCTTCCGACGACGGCGAAGGAGCCGGCTTGCTGCCGTTGGCCGACGTGGCGGCCGACTTCTTGGGCTGGATGGGCAGGGTGACCGTGGGTGCCTGGACGTCGGGCAGGTCCAGGGCGGTGGGGATGACCGGCGTCGGTCGGTCGGTGGCCGGAGCGTCGGGAGTGATGACCTCGGCCAGCGGGGACGTGACGGTTGCGGTGAGCACCTCACGGCGCTTGACGTCGAACCGCAGGTACGCGGCGTTTCCGTCGGAAGCGCGCTCGACCAGGACGGACGAGGCGTGGCAGGTGACGGCGATCTTGTCGAGGCGGCCTTCCAGGTCCGCCAGGGACAGGCCGGGCCGCAGGTAGACCCAGACCCGTTCGCCGACCGGGGTCGGCTTGGCCCAGAGGATCAGCGGGAGTGACCCCGACTGGTTGGCGATGATGAACTGCGCGAAGCAGACCCGCAGCCGGTGGCGTACGGCAAGGCACCACACCCAGGCGACGACTTGGCGTCGAACGGTGGGGATGGCGGCGGGAACGCCGAGGACGACCGCGACGACGGCCAGGGTGACGATGGTCGGGGTGTGGGTGGCGAGCTGCACCCACGCCGTCAGCAGAGCGACGGCAAGGACGATTTCGGGGGTCCACCACCACAGCAGCCGCAGGACTGGCCAGATGCGGACCAGGAGCCAGGCCAGCGCGCCACACGGGACGCCGATGGCCGCGCCGATGAACAGCGCGACGATGGGGTGAACGTAGGAAGCGGCCACCACGGCACCGAGTACGCCGAGGATGACCGCAGTGAGAATGAACGCCATTCGGGCGTTCCGGGCCGAGGACCGGTGAACCTTGGCCTCGATTACTGTCACGGTTCCGGTTGACTTCCGGCCGAACGAGCGGCGAGGGCTAGACTTGGACACGACACGTCCTCCCAAGCGATTGGGCTGGATGGGTTGGAGAGCACGGGGTCGGCAGGTGTAGGAGCCAGTACCGGCCCCGGGCTCGAAATCACTCAGGCCGCGTAGCGACCCTTGCGCCTACAAGCAGGCGATGAGCAGCGCGGATACCCACAGGCAAGCCGCGTGCAGGGACTGATCCGCCAGGTACATGCCGCAGACCGGGGCCTGCCGGTCGGCGAAATTTCGGTTCCCGGTTTGAATCAGCAACCACCGGACCGGCCAACGCCGGTCGAGCAACGCGTGTGAGGCGGCGGAGAAGCCGACTCCGGCGGTGAGCCCGACGACGGTGACGGGCAGATCAAGCGCAACGATGGCGATGGCCAACATGACCACCACCACGAGGTGATAGGCCACGATGTGGCCCAACAGGTGACGCCAGCCGTCCCAGCCGGGAGCGGCCTTGTGGGCGGCTTGCTTGTCGGATTGGCCGAAGACGTGGTCGGCCACCTGGTGGCCGGCGTATAGAGTCGCCGCGACAACGGCGAAGACGATGGCGGAAACGAGCACGACAACCACTCCCAACGATTGTGGGTGAACGGGTTGGAATGGCAGGCGGGGCCGGCAGGTGTAGGAGCCAGTACCGACCCCGCGCCAGATCGAGAGGGCAACCATGGGTTGCCAGGGCCGGGAGAATAGGAGCCAGAAGCGCTCCCGGACCGAAAATGGATCAGATCAGCGGACCGTCAGGCCGCTTCGTGCATCAGACACCAGAGGCTCACACAGCGCGGTGAGCGAAGAACTACTTAGCCGCCGAGTTGCCAGCCTTCGGCTTCAGCGAGATGGCGCGGAACGCGACGCCGTTACGCCCGTTGGTCGCCCACGGAATGGCCTCCAACTGCTCGACAGCGACGAGCTGTCCCACCATCACGCTCGGCTTCTCACCCGCCGTGGTGATGGTGATGATCTCGCCGCCGGTCTCGTCGAGTACGAAGACCTGGGTGGACCACATGAGCCGGCCGGTGTTCTTCTCCGACCGCTGATTGCCGTTCTGGTCGTTCTTCGGCTCGGGGTCCTTCGTCACCTGGACCTGCTTGCTCTGGGTGTCCACGTACAGCTTCACAACAGACCTCCTGTGTCTCGGGCCAGAAATTGAGCTTGTCCCCGGTGGACTCTTGCTCGTGGCCTCTGAGGTCAAGACTCCCGAATCTGCGAGGACGCCCCATCCCGACGGCTGGACGACTATGGGACGTCTCGACTATCGTCTAGATGTCCCTAGTCGTCCCTTGAGGAGGGTTGGATGCCGAACGACCGGCTACGCGATGCCATCCTGCGCAACGGCCTGACGCCTGTCGTTGTGGCGGAGCGGATCGGGGTGGACCCGAAGACCGTCGAACGGTGGATCACGCAGGACCGAACGCCGTATCCCCGGCACCGGCATGCGATCGCGGCCATGGTGCGCGAAGACGTGCCGTACCTGTGGCCGGACGCGGTGACCCCGGAGAAGGCGTCGAAGATCGGGCAGAGCGAGATGGTCCAGCTCTACTCCCGGCGTTCCGCCGTGCCGTACGACCTGTGGCGACGACTGATCGAGCGAGCCGAGAAGCGGATCGACGTCCTGGCCTACGCTGGCCTCTTCCTGTTGGAGCAGGACCCGAGGCTTGTCGACATCCTGCGTCAAAAGGGCGTTGACGGTGTCGCGGTGACGATCCTGCTTGGCGACCCGACCAGCGCCGCGATCGAACGGAGAAGCGTCGAGGAGGGTGCGCCCGGCGTGATGGCCGCGAAGATTCGTCAGGTACAGCAGTCCTACAAGCGGCTCGACGATGCGCCCGGGGTGAAGGTGCTCTACCACGACACGACGCTGTACAACTCGATCTATCGATTCGATGACGAGATGCTGGTGAACATGCACGTACTCGGGTTCCCGGCACCACACGCGCCCGTGATGCATCTACGCCGGCTCAACGGCGGTGATCTGTTCGGCACCTACGCCGACAGCTTCGACCGAGTTTTGTCCGCCTCGAAGCCGCTGCCGCTCGGTGAGGTGGCAGCCTAGAGCCATGGCGAGAACCGAGCACTACCACGACCCGAACGCGCCGGAAGCTAACAGCATCGTCGTGGCCGTCTCCGTCTTCGTCCGCGACAAGCACGGCCGGGTGCTGCTCATCCAGCGCACTGACAACGGCCTGTGGTCACTGCCCGGCGGCGGTCAGGAGATCGGCGAATCGGTTGCCGAGACAGCGACCCGAGAGACCCGCGAAGAGACCGGCATCAGCGTCGAGGTGACCGGCTTGGTCGGCGTCTACTCCGATCCAGACCACGTCATCGCGTACTCAGACGGAGAGGTTCGGCAGCAGTTCTCGCTCTGCTTCCGAGCCGTACCCGTCGACGGCACTCCGACCCCCAGCGATGAATCAAGCGACGTCCGGTGGGTGGCCCGCGACGAGCTGGAAGCACTCGACATCCATCCGTCGACCCTGCTCCGAATCACCCACGGATACGAGGACCGCACGGAGCCCTACATCGGCTGAGGGACGTTGCCGGCGAGCCTGCGCTGAGTCCGCTGGACAGCGGCGACCATTTCCGGCTCCGCTCGGCCGATAAACCGGGTCACCAGATGCTCCGGCCCGTACCGCGACCGAATCTCGGCTAGCCGCTCCAACACCTCGAAGTCCTGCCCGTCCGGCCCGGTCGTCATGTCGGAGAAGCAGAGGGCATCCGTCACCGGCGTCTCTTCCCGAGGGAACTCGGCGCCCAGGACCTCACCAAGCCCACGCTCCTCGGCTTCCAGCCAGGCGCACGAATGGTGAGCCACCAGGGCGGCGATCCGCTCGTTGAATCGCTCGCGCCGCAGCCAGCGGCCACCGTCGAGCGAGTGAAAGCCGGTGTCGACCAGGTCGGGGCTGTAGCCCACGTCATGCAGCCACGCCGACGCCACGAGCACCGCTCGGTCCTCGACCGGTACGGCAGCGCTGACCCGGTCCGCCTTGGCGGCCACCGCCTGGACGTGACTCCACCGACGGGGCAGCGGAGTCTCCAACAGGTGCCGCGCAGCTTCCCGAGCGGTATCGACGAGGTCGGCCATGCCGCCAGGGTACGGAGCGCGCGATGCCCGCACCATCCCGTGTCCGCTGGCCGACGGCACGGAGCCGGCCGGCTGCCGGCAATGTGGTTCAAACTTTCTGTACGTCTTCAAGGCGGCCCTTGACGGGCCGCACGCGCCGCCGCCTGGGCGCGCGTCCGTCGCTCCGCTGGCGCTCCGACTCCGGCCACGCAACACGCCCGGCGGCTGGCGCGGAGGGCGGGTAGCCCGGTGGGCCGCCGCAGGACGACAGCAGCGTTGACCGGGTTGTGGTGGGCCGGCAGCCGGCCGGGCCCGCGGCCACGAGCCCGCGCGGCGTAGCGAAGCGCACGCCGGCCGCGTCGGCGAGCTGGCGACGGTCGCGGGGTTGCGGCTACTGCGCCTCCGGCGGGGGCGCTCCGGCTCCAGGATGGCCGGGGCTCCGTCGGCGGCTCGCGGTCCGTGGGTGGTTGCGGTGGCAAGCCATCCCGCCAGCCGACGACCCGGGCGAGCCGAGCAGACCACCGCCCGACCCGCCAGCGTTCGACCGTGCGTCAAGGCCGTCTTGACGTGGCGGGCCGGGCGGCGGCCCGCTCCCCAGAGGGCGGGTCGACGGCAGACGGGATGGCAAGATCGGTAGTAAGGTCCCTAGCTTGAGGCTTCCGGGGTTCAATCATGGTCGCTGTCTACACCTAGCCAGACCATCGGACACCAGCCCGGAGCACGCAGAACGTCGGAAGTTCAGTGACAACTGAACCGCGCCGCCCGGAGGTTCAATGGACCTGGCACAACTCAACAGTGACCTGCGCGAAGTGCGGAAGGGGCTCCGAAAGGCGGGGGTCTATAGTAAGACAATTCAGGGCATCACGACGCGCGCCCAGAAGTCTGGAAGGCGGCAGACTGGCGACTACCAAAGCAATCGGAGCTCCAGGTGGAACCTAGATCCGCGAGACCCGCAGTATGGCACTGAGGAAGAGTGCAAGGTAATCGAGTTGCGCTTGCTCGGCATGATGTGCGAATTTGTAAACGCGCCAGTTCTGTCGGAGCCAACCACAGGGATCATCTCTAAGTATCTTGGGCGAGAGCCTGTTATTGGCTCTTATAGAGATGCGCTGACCTTAGAGCGACTGGACTACAAGCATTTCGAAGCCGAGGCGCTTCAACCCAAGCGCGGTAGGTCGGTGTTTCATATCGGCCATGACGACCCGACCGCCGTGCCAAAACATTGCGTCGCCAACGTGAGTTGGCGTACGCATCGAAGCAACCTGATTCAGGGTGACATGACACTACGAGAGGCGCGCACCAAGTTGGTCGAGCTCATTGGTCGATACTTCCAACTCGGAGAGGTCACGATTCACCCCGACGAGATCGCGTAGTTTCACGCTCTCGTTACAGATTGAGGTCCGCGTCAGCCTCACCTAGGTCTCCTGCGACCGCAAGACAAGCCTGTCGAGCCAACTCGCGCGCTTCGACACGGTCGCGAATCACGGTTGCAACCTGGTCCGCGATGGAGATCCGAAGCTGCGGGTCGCGAGGCAAGGGTAGGACCAGCTCACTTAGACGGTTACCAAGCGTGTCGATGATATCCATAGTGAAGCGCTTCGCTCGGATCTGTCGCTTCACTGGGGCGGAGCTGAGAGCAGCGAGGAGTAAGAATGGGGAGAGTTCACTGTGATCGGTCACACGCAACTTCAGGAGGTGGCTCTGGTAGACGATCTTCTGATCGTACTTGCTGACGTACGCGCACGTGCCAATCAAGTATGTACCGTCTCGAACCATTAGAATGTCGCCCTCGCGGACATCCTGCAGCGAGGCGTATCGGTTGTAGATCTCCTCCGACACGCCATGCTTCGGGTCCAGCTTGACTTCCCAATTTGAAATGTCGGATGTCCGAACGAATGGTATATCGCCTGTGCCGTAGGCGTCCTTACCAACCTCGTGACCAGATCGGACCTCCAGGATTCCGTCACTGATTAGCTTGCCGACACTTACCAGATCGTGGGTTCGCTTCAACGTCAGAAGTTGCTGAACGGGCTCCGGATCATAATACCGAGGAGCCAGAATGTTGTCCTGAAGTTGGTCCTCGGCTACTTCGTAACCGAGGTGATCATTTCTGATGTGCTCGATGCCGGAGTAGCGACGCCCAATCTCTGGCAACTCGTCCCGTTCAGTCTTGCGCCCGCGACTGTCGTTTCCACACCATTTGGCCTCGGCCATAAAGATGGTTGAGGTAGCCGGATTCTTTGACTTGTGCTTGGTCGCCACAAGCAGACAGGTCTTTGTGTGAGTGCCCCCTGAGCCGGAAACCTTAAAAAGATTCTCCGGCATCCCTACAACTGCTTCGAGCTTGGCCTGATCGCGTAGAAATTGGACTACGTATTGGTATCGCTGACTGGACAGCAGGCTCTCAGGCAGAACCATCCCAAGGCGACCACCGGGACGCAGCAGGCTAAGGCATCGCTCGATGAAGACGACCTGCGGGCTCACATTGCTTACTAGCGTGCTGGATTGCGTGAACGTCAGGGAACCCTTCGACCGAGTCCATCGGTGGGCTAGACGGAACTGCCGCTGCGTCTCACCTGATACGGCAACGATCTTAGATCCAAACGGAGGGTTGGTTAGGATTACGTCCACCGGTGAGACATCTGCCAGTTGCGGGAAATGACTCTCAGATGACTTCCAGGCGAGTGAATCGGCGCAGTAGGTGTCAGCATTTACCCCTGGCATTAGGGCCATTCGCAACGCGGTTAGCCGTGCAAGTTCGGCATCCTTGTCGATTCCGATTAGCTGGCCGTTCCTTCTAGGTCGATGCCGGTTCCAGAAATGTGCCGTTTGCGCCAGAAATCCACCCGCTCCGCAAGCGGGGTCGAGTACAACTTCCCCCGCCTTCGGTGCGACCATGGATACCAAAAGTTCGACCGCGTTCGGAGGGGTGAAAAATTGGCCCTCCTGTCCCCGTGCCATGTTGCCGGTAAAGGTTTCATAAAGGTCAGCGAATGGATCGATGTCGGCGCGTCCGAGATCCAGGGAGGCGAGAAGGCGATCTACCTGCTCAATCACCTGGTCCTGAAGCTTCAGATGCTCAGTTCCGCCGAACAGGTGAGGCAAGGATTCCTGCACTTGCTCCCAGGTAGTGCGGTAGATAGCGGCGTCCGCGCGAGAACGAGCCACTCCCATGGATGAATCCAGCCGCGCCTTGCAAAGGAGGATCTTGAGAACCTCCTGAAGGAGGTGGCGATCCTGGGTTGCGCCGAGGTGCTGCCCTGCGAGGTAGTTCCTCAGATCTCGGAACAGCTGACGGCTGTCAGACACGATGCCCTCCCTTGGCTCTGACCGCCATGCTTCCCCTCGTTGAACCTCTGGTGTCGCAGACACACCGCTCGGGTGGGCGACGGACCGCTCATGATGATCGTCAGACTCTACCGACAGGTTGGCCCGGCCGGTACCAACACAAGGTGCCGATATGACACTGAACACGAATGGCTCTCGCGCGGGCCACGCAGGGTGCAGGCACGCGCACCGCCTCGGGGTGGCGAGGCAGCAAGAAAGCAGCGCGAGCATCGGTGTGGGCCGGACCTGAACGTCAACCGACGACGCCCGGCAGCTGCTCGGCGGCGCAGGTTGCCACCAGTTGGTAGCGACCGACAGCTTGGGACCGCATCCCCCCGACGGGGGTCGTCCCTTTCCTGCCCGTCTTGGGGTAAAGCGCGCCGATCCCGACTCGGCCCGGTTGAAGTGAATCTTGGTGCGTTCCGGCCCCGGGAGGGGCGCTCTCGTAACAAGATCTCGGAGATCCCGGCATGCGCTCGGGTCGGGTGGGTTGGAGTGAGGTGTCAGGCTGACTTGCCGGACAAGCCTTCCAGTGCTTGGCGAATGGCCGCCGTTCGACCCTCGGTGTCGGAGGACACCACGAAGTTGCGGTAGTCGGCCTCGCTTGCCCAGTGAACGATGTTGTGGACTCGGGTGCCGTCGGTGCTGATGTGGAACCGGGCCGACTGGTAGCCAGGGTAGAAGCAGACCCATCGCTCCTAGATTTCGGCGAAGGCTGCCGCGAACTCACGCTGGGTGTCGGGTCCGTCGACCGTGTAGTCGCGTTCACCCCGCACAACCGATATTTTTCGCATCCCGGCTCCGCAGATGGGGCCGTCGTCCGCCGACTCGGCTACGCGTCAAGGCGCACCCACCGGATCGGCCGTCACCGGGGAGGACCGCTGTGGACGACGATTGGCAAGTCAACGGATTGCCGCTGCCTGAACCGCTGCCTGAACTGAGCGCCCCAGCCCGAGCTGGCTTCGGCATACGACGCCGAGGCGAGCCTGCCGTAGCGGCACTACCGGGCAACCGCCGCGAGGGAGCAGCGATGATCGCTGACCGATCGATCCTCTCAGCCGATCTCGGCGCGGGCCGGGGTGCGGGTCGGTTCGAAGCAGACGAGCGCCTGACCGCGACCGTTCGTCACCACCCAGGGGTGGCCGACGTACGTTTGCTGCCGGTGGGACTGCCCCGGTTGGATGACCGCGTACTGGCGGCGTCGGCCCTGGTGGTCGATCCAGTAGAGGATCACCGGCCGGGACCTGAGGTTGACGAACTCGATGCTGGTCTCCGCGCCACCGCTGACCGAGCGTAGGTCGCGCTCCCGCCAGGCGGGCAGCGGCGACAGTTGCGGTGGCGCGGCGGGGCGGGTG
>NZ_POTX01000146.1 GCF_003236305.1 Micromonospora endophytica
CACCCACCCCACACGCCCGCGTTGATCATGAGGTTAGCGGCAGTTTAAAGATCAGCTACTGCCGCTAACCTCATGATCAAGCTGGGGTGCTCAGTGGCCGGCGACGAGGTAGCGGTCCTCGTTCGGCATGATGATCCAGAGTGCCAGATAGATGATCACCTGGGTGCCGGGCAGCAGCAGCGACAGCACGAACAACAGCCGGACCATCCCGGCCGACATGCCGAATCGCTGGGCCAGACCGGCGCAGACCCCGGCGAACATGCGCCCCTGCCGGGGCCGGACGAGTTTGCGGCTCATGGTGACAACTTCCCCTCCGCGGCGCTCCGCCGCTCCCACAACCGACGCTAGAAACGGATGACCGCTCCGCCCTCGCTCCCAAGGAGGAACTGCGTCTCGCTGACCCGTAGGTACATACCCGGGCGATCGCCGCCCGACGCCTCAGCCGGGTCAGCAGCCGGGGCCTCCGACGTGGTCGAGTGTTGAGCTTCCGGCGCGCGAGGCGACGTGCACTGTTAACCTGTCGTCCGTTGTGCAGGCGGGAGACGGCGGTGACCTCTGGCGTGGGGGCGTTGTGGTCGCACCGTAACTCGTTGCGCATCCTGGTCCGGCGAGACCTCGCGGTGAAGTACCAGCAGTCGGCGCTGGGATACCTCTGGTCGCTGATCGAACCGCTGGGCATGGGGGCCATCTACTGGTTCGTCTTCGGCGTGCTCTACTCCCGCGACACCAACCGGCACCTGGGCGACGCCGCCGGGTCGTACCCGCTCTTCCTGATCACCGGGATCTTCGCCTGGATGTGGACCAGTTCGGCGTTGAGCGAGGCGACGAACGCGCTCACCGGACAGTCCCGGCTGATCACCACGATGAACGTGCCTCGGCAGGTGTTTCCGATCGGCCGGATCGCCGGCCGCTTCGCCGAGTACGCCGCCGGTGTGCCGATCCTGGCCGCCATCGCGATCTACTACGCCGCGCAGGGGCGGATCGATCCGGGTTGGTCGCTGCTGGCCCTGCCGCTCGCGGTGCTGGTGCAGGCCACCCTGCTGATCGGGCTGGCGTTGCTGCTGTCGGCGGTGAACGTGCTGATGCGGGACGTGGAGCGGTTCATGCGCCTGGTCATCCGGGTGCTCTTCTACGCCACACCGATCATCTATCCGCTCAGTCTGGTCCGCGGCTCCGGGCTGCCCGGCTGGCTCAAGCTGGGCTACGAACTCAACCCGCTGGTCGGGATCTTCCAACTGCACCACGCGGCGTGGTATCCGGACGAGTTTCCCACCGCCCGGATGCTCGGCACCACCATCGGCATCAGCGTGCTGGTGCTCGTCGCCGGCTGGTGGGCGTTCCGCCGGCTCGAACCCGCAGTGCTCAAGGAACTCTGATGGCCGACGCGATCATCGAGGCCGAAGGTCTCGGCATCCGGTTCGTCCGCAACCGCCGCCGGCAGCTGCGGCTGCGGGACCTGGTCATCCACCAGGGTCGGCGCGGCGGCGCCGAGGGGCAGTTCTGGCCGCTGCGGGACGTCAGCTTCTCGATCTCAGCCGGCGAGACGGTCGGGGTGATCGGCCGCAACGGCACCGGCAAGAGCACGCTGCTGCGGTTGATCGCCGGGGTGTTGATCCCCGACGAGGGCCGGATCCGGGTCTCCGGTGACGTGGCCCCGCTGCTGGAACTCTCCGCCGGCTTCTCCAGCGACCTGACCGGGCGGGAGAACCTCTATCTGGTGGGGGGCCTGCACGGGCTGTCGTCGGCGTACCTGAGGCGGAACTTCGACGAGATCGTGTCGTTCGCCGGCGAGCAGGTCGAGCGGGCGATCGACACCTCGGTACGGCACTACTCGTCGGGCATGAAGGTCCGACTCGGCTTCGCCATCATCTCCCACCTGCCGCACCCGATCCTGCTGATGGACGAGGTGACAGCGGTGGGCGACGCGGAGTTCCGCGCGAAGTGCTACACGACAATTGATCGGCTGCTCGGGGAGGGGCGCACTCTGGTGCTGGTGTCACATAACGAGAAGGATCTGATCCGGTTCTGCCGTCGGGGGCTCTACCTCGACGGGGGCCGGCTGAGCGTCGACGGCACGATCGCTGAGGCGCTGGCCGCGTACGACGACGCGGTCAACCGGTGACGCTCGGGATCGTGCTCGCCGCCGGGACGCCGGCCGCGAGCCTGCCGACGGGCACCGGTGAGGCACTCGCCGACCGGCTGGCCGCCCAGTGGCGTCGCGCCGGCGTGGCCGAGGTCCGGGTCGCCGCCGACCTCTACGAACTGGCCGACCTGGCCGACCGGTCCGACGGGCCGGTGCTGGTGAGCGCTGCCGACCTGGTCGCGCACACCGCCGTACTGCGGCATCTGCTGACCAGCCCGGTCGGTGCGAGCGTGGCGCTGGTGCTCACCGACCCGCCGACCGGCGGCCGGACGGCGGTGCGCGAGGAACGCGGCCAGGTGGTCGACGCCGGCCCGGCGCAGCGGCTGGCGGAGGCGGGCACCGGCGTCTTCGGTGGGGCGGTGCGGGTCGCCCGCGACGAAGTGCCGGCGCTTGTCACCGCCGCCCGCGCCGCCGCGGCCGGGCAACCGCCGACCGGTGCCGCCGGGGCCGGGCAACCGCCGCCCGGTGCTGCCGGGGCCGGGCAACCGCCGACCGGTGCCGCCGGGCCGTCCGGAACCGCCACTGACGTGGCCGGGCCCGCCGTGGACCAGCTCTTCGCCGGGCTCACCGCAGCGGGCGTCCGGATCATGGCCCATCGGGTACGCCTGCTCGTGGCGCACCGGGTCGACGACGCGGCCGGGCTGGCCGGGACGGAGGCGGCGGTCGCCGCCGTCGACGAGGACCGGGCCGAGCTGCGGCTGTCGGTGAAGGAGCGGGACGACTTCTTCACCACGTACTTCGTCAGCACCTGGTCGCCGTGGGTCACCAAGGCGTGCGCGAAGCTGGGACTGAGCCCGACCGGGGTCACCATCCTGTCGGTGGGGTTCGCGGTGGCCGCGGCCGCGCTGTTCGCCACCGGGGGGCGGCCGGCGCTGGTCACCGGCGCGATCCTGCTCTACCTCGGGTTCGTCCTGGACTGCGTGGACGGCCAGTTGGCCCGCTACACCCGCAACTTCAGCGCCTGGGGCGGCTGGTTGGACACCATGGCCGACCGGGCCAAGGAGTACCTGGTCTACGCCGGTCTCGGCTGGGGCGCCACGGCAGCCGGGGTCCGCTACGGCTGGGCCCTGGCCATCGCGGCTATCACGTTGCAGACCGTGCGGCACATGACCGACGCCTGGTACGGCGTACTGCACGACGAGGCGGCCCGCCGGCCGAAGAGCGTCGGCACCGGAGGCGGCGGCATCGGTGACCGGCTGAACGCCGCCTCCACCCGGGTGCAGGCCGACACCGGGTCGGTGTCGTACTGGCTCAAGCGCACAGTGGTGTTCCCGATCGGGGAACGGTGGGCACTCATCGCGCTGGCGGCAGCCCTGTTCGACCAGCGGGTCGCCCTGCTCGCGGTGCTGACCTGGGGAGTGCTGGCGTTCGCGTACACCGGTGCGCTGCGTACGCTGCGGGCCCGCTGGATGCGGGTGTCGGTGCTGGACACGGTCGACGCGGTGCTGCACCGCGACGACGGACCGCTGGCCGCCCGGTTGCCGCTGCTGCGCCGTCCGGGCGCACTGGACTGGCTGGTGCCGGCCGCCCTGCGGGCTGTCGAGTTCCTGTTCGCCATCGCGGTCGGGTTGCTCGGCGGGGCACCCCTCTGGCTGATCTTCGGGTACCTCTTCGTGCTCACCCTGCATCACTACGATCTGGTCGCCAGGCTGGAGAAACGGCAACCGGCGCCGCCGCTGCACGCGGCCACGCTCGGCTGGGAGGTGCGCTCGGCGCTGCTGGCGTTGGCGGCGATCGCCGGATTCGTGAGTATTGGTCTGGCTACACTCGGTTTCTACCTTCTGGTGCTCTTCGTGGCGAGCGTGGTGCTGGCCTGGTTCGTCCGGCCGGCGCAGGCCGCCCGGGTGCCGGCGGGTGCGGGAGGTCGGGCGAGGATCTGACGGGGGCCGGGACGACGATGACGCTCATCAGCTTCGTCGTCCCGGCCTTTCGGGTGCAGGGCTACCTGCGGGAATGTCTGGACTCGATCCTCGGCCAACCGGTCACCGACATCGAGGTGATCGGGGTCGACGACTGCTCACCCGACAGCAGCGGCGACATCCTGGCCGAGTACGCCGCCCGCGACGACCGGGTACGGGCCGTGCGGCTGGACCGCAACGTCGGGCTCGGCCCGGCCCGCAACGCCGGCCTGGACCTCGCCGTCGGCGAGTACGTCTGGTTCGTCGACGGTGACGACTGGCTCGCCCCGGGCTGCCTCACCGAGGTCGCCGCCCGGCTGCACGCGACCCGGCCCGACGTGCTGCTGGTCGACCACGTCCGGGCGTACTGGGACGACACGACCAGCCGCAGCGCGATGGCGGAGGTCTTCCCGAAACCGCCGGGTGCTGTCACGTTCCGGCTGGCCGACCGGCCCGAGACGGTGGAGTTGCTGCACACCGCCTGGAACCGGCTGATCCGCCGGCAGTTCCTGGCCGACATCGGACTGCGCTTCGCTCCCGGCTGGTACGAGGACGTGTCGTTCAGCTATCCACTGCTGCTGGCCGCCGACCGGATCGGCGTACTCGACCTGGTCTGCCTGCACTACCGGCGGCGCCGCGCGGGCGCGATCACCAGCACCCGCGACGAACGGCACTTCGACGTGTTCGCGCAGTGGCATCGGGTGTTCCAGGAGGTGGACCGGCTCGACGCCGAGCAACTGCGCTCGGTGATCTTCGAGCGGATGATGTGGCACTACCTCACAGTGCTCGGCAACGACGACCGGATCAGTCCCGAGCTGCAACCGACCTTCTTCGCCCGGGTGGCGATCGAGCACACCCGGTTCCGGCCGCCCGGCGGGCACCGGATTCCCGACGGCGTCGAAGGGCTCAAGCACCGGCTGGTGGCGGCCGGCCGGTGGCGGACGTACCGCGCCCTGCGCGCCGGCAACCAGGTGGGCGAGTTGGCCCGGCGCTCCGCCGACCGGCTCCGGCGTCGGATGGCCCCACCGGCCCGTCTGGCCGTGCGGGCGGTGCGGGAGGCCACCCTGCGCGGATACCAGCGGGCGGAGCTGCGCCGGCCGCTCGACGAGAACCTAGCGGCGTACGCGGCCTACTGGTACCGCGGCTACGCCTGCAACCCGGCGGCGGTCTACGAAGCGGCCCGGCTGCTGGCACCGCAGGTCCGGGGCGTGTGGATCGTCCGCCGCGACCGGGTGCACACCCTGCCCGCCGGGGTGGAGTACGTGGTGGCCGGCACCGCCGCGTACCATCGGTTGCTGGCGCGGGCGCGGTGGCTGATCAACAACGTCAACTTCCCGGATGCGGTGGTCAAGCGACCAGGTTCGGTGCACGTGCAGACCCATCACGGCACGCCGGTCAAGGTGATGGGGCTGGACCAGCAGCGCTATCCGCTGGGTGCGGTCGGGATGGACTTCGCCGGGCTGCTGCGTCGGGTGGACCGCTGGGACTTCAGCGTCACCTCGAACAGCTTCTCCACCCAGATGTGGGAACGTGCCTATCCGGGCGCGTACACCACCCTGGAGGTGGGTTATCCGCGCAACGACCGGCTGGTCACCGCGACCGCCGAGGAAGTGCTGCGGCTGCGCGCCGCACTCGGTGCCGGCCTCGGCGAGCAGGTGGTGCTCTACGCCCCGACCCACCGCGAGCATCTGCCCCGCTACCAGCCACCCTTCGACCCGCGCCGGCTGCTGGACGCGCTGGGGCCGTCCGGACTGCTGTTGATGCGCAGCCACTACTTCGCCGACCGGGACCGACCGGCCCCGCCACCGGCCGAACGGGCCCGGATCGTGGATGTCAGTGACCATCCCCGGGTCGAGGAGCTGTATCTCGCCGCGGACGTGCTGATCACCGACTACTCGTCGGCGATGTTCGACTACGCCGTCCTGGACCGGCCGATCGTCATCTACGCCCCGGACTGGGACACGTACCGGCTGACCAGAGGCGTCTATCTCGACATCGTCGCCGAGGCACCGGGCCCGGTGGCGCGCACCTTCGCCGAGTTGCTGGAACTCTTCGGCGCCGGGGAACCGCACGCCCCCGCCGCCGATCGGGCGCGGGCGCGGTTCCGGGAACGCTTCTGCGCGCTGGAGGACGGACACGCCGCCGAGCGGGTGGTCCGTCGGGTCTTCCTCGGTGAAGCGCCTGCCTGAGCCGCTCGCTGTCGAAGGAGGGAGACGTAATAGGTCTGTCACGATTCGAACATGGCACGTTTACCCGATGTGAAATCGCCATGATCCTGGTCACAGTCATTCGGGGTTCAGCCGACGACGTGGGGGAGGAGACGGTGACCACCGTCGCACTCAAGGATGTCACAAAGGTCTTCCGCGACGGCACGGTCGCGGTCGACAGCATCAACCTCGACGTCAATGATGGCGAGTTCCTGGTGCTGCTCGGCCCCTCCGGCTGCGGCAAGTCGACGGTGTTGCGGATGGTCGCGGGGTTGGAGGATCCGACCTCCGGCGCGGTGATGCTCAACGGGGAGATCGCGAACGACCTGTCTCCCCGGGACCGGAAGATCGCCATGGTCTTCCAGGACTTCGCCCTCTATCCGCACATGAGCGTCGGCGACAACATCGCCTTCCCGCTCAAGCTGGCCGGCATCGAGCCGACCCCCCGCGAGGAACGGGTCACCGACGTGGCAAGCGCCCTCGGCATCGGCGACGTGCTGCCGCGGCGGCCCGCCCAACTCTCCGGTGGGCAGCGGCAGCGGGTCGCGATGGGCCGGGCGATCGTACGCCGACCGGGTCTGTTCCTGATGGACGAACCACTGTCCAACCTGGACAGTGGGTTGCGGGCCGAGCTGCGTGCCGAGATCTCCGGGCTGACCCGCGAACTCGGTGTGACTACCATGTACGTCACCCACGACCAGGCCGAGGCGCTGACCATGGCCGACCGGGTCGCCATCATGCGCAAGGGTGTCCTTCAGGACGTGGGCACCCCCACCCAGGTTTACAACCGACCGGCCACCCTCTACGTGGCCGCCTTCCTGGGCAGCCCCCGGATGAACCTGCTGGAGGCGTCGGTCTACGTCCACCTCGACCGGTACGTCACGCTCTCCCTCGGCGACCAGGCCCTCTACCTCCCCTGGGACGACATCCGCAGCCGCGCGGTGGCGCACTACCACGGCGAGCGGATCGTGGTCGGGATGCGGGCCGAGGCGCTCACCCCGGTCGCCCCGGACACCCCGGGCGACGTGCTCCAGGGGCGGATCCGCTACCTCGAACACCACGGCCACGAGTCGCTGGCCTTCCTCGACATCGGGGCGACCGCCATCATGGTCGACGAGGCCGGTGCTCCGCCGGACGCCGACGCCCCGCTCGGCCAGCGCGGCCTGCGCCGGTTCAGCCAGGTGATGCAGCGCTTCGCCGGCCGCGCCGGCTCCGACCCCGCCGCGCCGACCCAGACCGACCCGAACCGCAGCAGCATCCTGCCCGACCCGGGTCGCCACCACCGCCGTCCCGCCGAACTGGCCGTCCGCCTGGCGCCCTACCCGGCCGTCTCCGCCGGTCACCCGCTCGCCATCAAGGTACGCATGGACGCCCTGCACTTCTTCGACGAACGCGGCGCCCGCATCGACATCGGCTGGCGCTGAGGCGTAAGGAGGGGTGTAAGGAGGGGTGTAAGGAGGGGCCCCCTATTAACGCCTCGTGTATAGGAGGGGCCCCCTATTAACAGCTGCCGGTCGGGGGCAGCGCTGCACCTGGTCGAGCTGTAGAAAAAAGACGTGGTGGGAACAATGCCGGTCCTTGTCGTCGTCAGCGGACCGCCGGGGGCTGGCAAGACGACACTCGCCCATCTGCTCGCGCGGCGGATCGGTTGTCCGGCCATCTGCCGGGACGAGATCAAGGAGGGCATGGTCCACGCGGCCGGTGACTTCATCGCCGCACCCACCGACGAGCTGACCCTTCGCACCCTGCCTACCTTTTTCAATGTGCTTCAAGTGCTGCTGGCCGCTGGCGTCACCACGGTCGCTGAAGCGGCTTTCCAAGACCGCCTGTGGGGTCCCGGCCTGGAGCCACTGATCGCGATCGCCGACGTTCGGGTCGTGCACTGTCAGGTCGGGCCGGATACGGCCTTCGACCGTATCCGGCGACGGCAGGAGAGCACGAGCCGGCGTGCCCACGCCGATGGGCATCTCGGCGATCGCCGTGCCTATGCTGTCGGCCACCATGGCTTCCAGCCAGTCCGGCTCGACGTGCCTGAGATCGAGGTGGACACCAGCGACGGCTATCGTCCGGGACTCGACAAGGTCGTGGCCTTCGTCACCGCCGGACGATGAGTTGTTCCTGGTTGTCACGCCTTTTCGAGGAGCAGGAGGCGATATTCCAGCCACCGTCGGGACAGGGCAGTCTGCAGCGCTGAGCCACCGATCATGTTGGCCCAGAAGGGTTGCCGGACGAGACGGTCACGGACCCCCAGCATCCCCGTGGCACCCACCGCGACGCTGATCAGGCGGTCGCGGGGCCGCCCCAGGTGAAGGTACGACGTGAGATCCAGGCTCTCCCGCAGGTGCAGTCCGGCGCCTTCAGCGAAGCCTGTCAGCTCGGACACCGTGTGCAGGCTGCCGATCCGCCAGCCGGCCCGGAACTGGTCCAGGCAGCGTTCGCGGGCGGCGAGTCCTCGATCCTTGTCGGTCATCCAGTCGTCGATCAGCAGGAGGCGGCCCCCGGGGTTCAGCCGCTCGGCCAGGGCCGGGATCAGGGTCGCCAACGACGGCGAGTGCACCATGGACTCGATGGCGACCATGGCGTCGTAACGGGGCTCGGCCGGCAGTTCGGCGAAGTCGGCGCAGAGGACCTGGCAGCGTTCGCCCAGTCCGGCGTTGGCGAACCGCTTCGCCGCGATCTCGGCCTGCACCTGGCTGATCGTCACGCCCGACACGGAGGCAGTCAGCTCCTGCGCCAGGCGGGTCATGGTGCCTCCGACGCCGCAGCCGAGATCGAGCACCGAGCCATCCGCCGGGACCTGGTCCCGCAGCCGCTCGATCACCAGTCGGTTGACCGCATCCGCAGCCTCCGCCACGGCTGTGGTGCCCGGCAGCCACACCCCCCGATGGATGGCGGCACTTGTCGGACTCTCGGCCACGAGCATGAAGCGTCGGGTGTTCGAGTCGTAGTAATCGGCGACGTCAGCCGAGTGCTCCGCACCCGCTCCGGATGGCACGACCATTGGCGCACGCTAGCACGCACCGTTTCGGCCCCGGGCGGGTCAGCTCAGCGGGGGCGGCGGTACGGGCCCCAGGCGACGAAGCGGGCGAAGAGAGCGCTGGGAGCGGGGCCGTTGTCGGGGTTGAGCTGGTACAGGTCGCGGGTCGCCTCGTAGAAGAGTCCGGCCAGATAGATCGACAGCCCGGTCTCGTTGTCGGCGTACTCGACCTTGAGCAGGATGCGCGCCGTCGCGCACGGCCACGGATGCCCGCAGGCCCGGCAGCACCACATCGGACGCAGCGGGGTGTGCGGCTTCTTGTGCGACGGGTACGCCCGGGGTCGATCGGCCGCCGGTCCGCTGCTCGGTTGGGGCAACTGGTGGCTGATCACGTCGGACTCCTCGCCGTACGGATGGACCGGGCGTCGGGGTCCGTCGCGTCAGGGGGATTGAGCGCGACGGACCCCGACCGATATCCCCGCGATATGCCGCATTCGGGGAACTTTCTACGTGACAGTCTGGTGAGGATGCCGTTACTTTCGGAAGGCGGTTCCCCCCTACCAGCCCGGCCGTACGACCTGGCCGGCACCGACGTGCAGAGGTGTGCAGATGGACCGGATGCCCATGCTTGAGTTGTTCGCCGGTGAGCTACGCCGGCTGCGGACCAAGGCGGGCCTCTCTCAGGAGTCGCTCGGCGAGCAGATCAGCTACTCGGCCTCGCTCGTGGCGTCGGTCGAGCAGTGTCGCCGCGCGCCCCGGGAGGAGTTCACCGTGCGGTGTGACGATGCCCTGCACGGCGAGGGGCTGCTGGTCCGGATCCGGGAGGCCATCCTCAAGGAGAGCCTGATGCCGTGGTTCCGCGAGTGGGTGACGATCGAGCAGGAGGCGAGCGCGCTGTGCAGCTTCGAGCCGCTGGTCGTGCCCGGCCTGCTGCAAACCGAGGAGTACGCCCGCGCGCTGCACGAAGGGGCGAGCCAGCTCGTCGGAGACGCAATGGAACAGCAGGTGGCCGCCAGGATTGCGCGGCAGAAGGTGCTCGCCCGCCCCAACCCGCCGCTGCTGGTGGCGGTGCTGGACCATACGGTGCTGGAGCGCCCGATCGGCGGCCCGAAGGTGATGCAGGAGCAACTGCGGCACTTGGTCGAGGTGGGCCGCCGGACCCGGGTGCACCTGCACGTGGTGCCCAACGGTGTAGGCGCTTACCCGGGGCTGAACGGCGCGTTCGTGGTCGCCACGCCGCCCGAGGGCGACGACATCGCCTACCTCGACAACCAGTTGCACGGCACCATTGTGGAGCGCACCACGGACGTAAACTTGCTGCGGCAGAACTGGGAATCTGTCCGGGCCGAGGCGCTGCCCCACGGGGCCACCCTCAAGATGATCTCGGAGGCGGCGGAAGCATGGACCTGACCGGTGCGATCTGGCGCAAGAGCACCCGTAGCAGTGGCAACTCTGGCAACTGCGTGGAGGTGGCCGACAACCTGGCGCGGGTGGTCGCGGTGCGCGACAGCAAGGACCGGCAGGGGCCGGTCCTCACCTTCACCCCGGCCACCTGGCGCTCCTTCGTGGCGTACGCCAAGCAGCACTGAACGGCGGTGACAGGCGATGCCCGGCGGCCACGGACTCGGCTGCTCGGGCATCGCCTGCTGCCGGTGTTACTTGTTCAGGTCAACCAGGGCGCTGGCGGTGCGGAAGTACGGGTTGCGGCCGAGATCGCCGATCGTGACGATGCCGAGCGCCTCCTTCAGCAGCTTGGCGCCACCGTCGCTGATCCCGGAGAGGGCGGCCACCGGGGCGTCCACCAGCTCGGCGAGGGTCTTGTCCTGGTAGGCCTTGTCGACCAGCTTGGTGAGGTCGGCGGTGACGGGCATGAAAACTCCTTCTGCGCGCAGCCTGGTATTCCGGCCATATTGGGTGAAACAGGTTGGATTAGATCACCAACCCTCATGGACAGTCCACAAGGGACTACCGCGTCAGCTTACGGTTAGCCACGGTGGCGGGGCGGGCGCCCGAACTGACCCGAGGTCAGCGCCGCTGCTGCAACGCCTCTGCGTTGCGTACCTCGTTGTTGCGGTCACCCGTGCCGGTGGTGATCAGGGTCTTCAGGCTGTCCGCCACGTAACCGCCCCAGGCGTTCGCGCAGACGTCGTAGCACTCGTGGTGCGGAGTCAGGCCCACGTGGGTGAAGCGGAGCCGGGTGCCCTCGCCCTCCCGGGAGATGTCGAAACGCATCCGGGTGCCGGTCCACTCCTGTGGGTCGGCGGTGAAGTTGAAGTGGCCGTCCAGCCGGAGCCACTCGACCGTCTCGCCGGGAACGAACTCCACGATCTTCAACCGGCAGCGATGGATGTCCTGGTAGTGCTACCGGCTCGGTCATGACCGTTGCCTCTCGGGTCGGTGGATGTCTCATTCCAGGTGGGTGCGGAGTGCGGCGAGTGGGCCGTCCCAGTCCCGGGCCAGGGCGGCGAGGAACTGCTGGGCGATCCGCATCGGGCGGAACTGGAGGCGATAGCGCACCCGACGCCGTTCGCCCGGTTCCGCGGTGACCAGGCCCGCCTCGGCGAGCAGGGCGAGATGCTTGGCGATGCCCTGCCGGGTGATCGGCAGCCGGCCGGCGAGGTCGGTGGCGGTGGCCGGCCCATGCGCGGCAAGGGTGGCGAGGATGGCGCGACGGTTCGGGTCGGCGAGCGCCGTGAACACGGCCTTCGCCACCGACTCCGCCCCGGGATCAGGAAGCGGGTTTGCCGTCGTACGGTGGTGGATAGATTGGGGGGATGCTCGGTCTGCCTGCTCACGTGACCGCATGTCTCTTCGACCTGGACGGTGTGCTGACGCAGACCGCCCGGGTGCACAACGCCGCGTGGACCGAGACGTTCGACGACTTCCTGCGGCGGCACGCAGACACCACAGGCGAGCCCTACCGCCCGTTCGATCCCGGCCCGGACTACCACCGTTACGTCGACGGACGACCCCGGCTCGACGGTGTGCGTACCTTTCTCGCCTCCCGGGGCATCAGCGTGCCCGAGGGCACGCCTGACGATCCGCCGGGCGCGCAGACCGTGCACGGCATCGGCAACCAGAAGAACGCCCTGGTGCTGGAGCGGATCCGCAGCATCGGGGTGGACGTCTACCCTGGCTCGGTGACCTACCTGAAGGCGGTGGCTGCGGCGGGACTGCGCCGGGCCGTGGTCACGGCCAGCGCCAACGGGCGCGAGGTGATCGCCGCCGCCGGGCTGGAACCGTTGCTGGAGGCCCGGGTGGACGGGCTGACCGCCCGCGCCGAAGGACTACGCGGCAAGCCGCAGCCGGACACCTTCCTCGCTGGCGCGAAGATGCTGGGGGTGGAGCCGAAACAGGCGGTCGTCTTCGAGGACGCGCTGGCCGGAGTGGAAGCCGGCCGGGCCGGCGGCTTCGGGTACGTGGTCGGGGTGGACCGCGCCGGTCAGGCCGACGAACTGCTCGCGCACGGTGCCGACGTGGTGGTCACCGACCTGGCGGAGCTGCTCGACGCGGGACGGTCCGCATGATCCGGGAGCGGGCGTACCCGGTCGAGCCGTGGCATGTGCGGGAAACCCGGCTCGACATCGACGTGCTGGCCCAGTCCGAGTCGGTCTTCGCCCTCTCCAACGGGCACATCGGGCTGCGCGGCAACCTGGACGAGGGTGAGCCGCACGGCCTGCCCGGAACCTACCTCAACTCCTTCTACGAACTGCGCCCCCTGCCGTACGCGGAAGCCGGCTTCGGCTTTCCCGAGTCCGGCCAGACCATCGTCAACGTCACCAACGGCAAGCTGATCCGGCTGCTCGTCGACGACGAGCCGCTGGACGTGCGGTACGGCGAGGTGCTGGCCCACGAACGGGTCCTCGACCTGCGTGCCGGCACCCTGCACCGGTCGCTGCACTGGCGCTCACCGGCCGGACGTGAGGTCCGGGTGCACACCACCCGGCTGGTCTCCTTCCGGCAGCGCTCGGTAGCCGCGATCCGCTACCAGGTCGAGGTGGCCGACGACAAGCCACTGCGGCTGATCATCCAGTCGGAGCTGGTGGCCAACGAGACGCTGCCGCCGCAGAGCCGCGACCCCCGGGTCGCCGCCGTGCTGGAGTCGCCGCTGGAGGCCGAGGAGGAGCTGACCACCCCCGACGGCGGCCTGCTGATCCACCGGACCAAGGTCTCCGGGCTGCGGGTCGCCGCCGCGATGGAGCACGAGGTCGGCTCACCGGCGCGGACCCGCATCGAGTCCGAGGGGTACGAGGACTGGGTGCGTACCACCATCGGGTGCGTACTGGAACCGGGCCAGCAGCTCTGCGTGACGAAGTACCTGACCTACGGCTGGTCCAGCCGGCGTTCCCTGCCGGCGCTGCGCGACCAGGTCGGCGCCGCGTTGGCCGCCGCCCGACTGGACGGCTGGGACGGTCTGGTCCGCGAACAGCGCGAATACCTCGACGAGTTCTGGGACGCCGCCGACGTGGAGGTCGAGGGCGATCCGGAGGTGCAGCAGGCGGTCCGGTTCGGGTTGTTCCACGTGCTTCAGGCCGGTGCCCGTGCGGAACGCCGACCGATCTCCGCCAAGGGGCTCACCGGCCCCGGGTACGACGGGCACGCCTTCTGGGACACCGAGATGTTCGTGCTGCCGGTGCTGACGTACACCCATCCGGCGGCCGTGCGGGACGCGCTCTACTGGCGGCACTCGACGCTGGAGCAGGCCCACGACCGGGCCCGGACGCTCAACCTGGGTGGAGCCGCCTTCCCGTGGCGCACCATCGAGGGGCCGGAGTCGTCGGGCTACTGGCCGGCGGGCACCGCCGCGTTCCACATCGCGGCCGGCATCGCCGACGCGGTGCGGCGCTACGTGCTGGTGACCGGCGACCGCCAACTGGAACGCGACATCGGGCTGACCCTGCTGGTGGAGACCGCACGGCTGTGGCGCTCGCTCGGGCACCACGACCGCGACGGCGAGTTCCACATCGACGGGGTCACCGGCCCGGACGAGTACACCGCCGTCAAGAACGACAACATCTACACCAACCTGATGGCCCAGCGGAACCTGATTGCCGCCGCCGACGCGGCGGTGCGCTACCGGGACGAGGCGTTCCACCTCGGCGTGACCGACGAGGAGACCGCCGCGTGGCGGGACGCCGCCGCGGCCATGCACATCCCGTACGACGACGAACTCGACGTGCACCAACAGGTGGAGGGGTTCACCCGGCTCCAGGAGTGGGACTTCGCGGACACGCCGCAGGACAAGTACCCGCTGCTGCTGCACTACCCGTACTTCGATCTGTACCGCAAGCAGGTGATCAAGCAGGCTGACCTGGTGCTGGCGATGCACTGGCGGGGCGACGCGTTCACCGCCGAGGAGAAGCTGCGCAACTTCCTCTACTACGAGCGGCGTACGGTGCGCGACTCGTCGCTGTCGGCCTGCACCCAGGCGGTGCTGGCGGCCGAGGTCGGCTATCCGGAACTGGCGCACAGCTACCTGCGCGAGGCCGCGCTGATGGACCTGCACGACCTCAACGAGAACACCCGCGACGGGGTGCACATGGCGGCCCTGGCCGGGGCCTGGATCGCGCTGGTCGCCGGCTTCGGCGGGTTGCGCGACCATGACGGCGTGCCGTCGTTCGAGCCACATCTGTCCAGCCGGCTGAACCACCTGGCGTTCGCGCTCCAGTGGTGCGGCATGCGGCTGCGGGTCGACGTACGGCCGCACGAGACGACGTACTCCCTGCACCACGGCGAGCCGGACGCGGTGCTGGAGTTACGCCACTACGGCAAGCCGGTCCGGGTGACAGGCGCGGAGGCGGTGACCGTACCGAATCCCAAGCCTCGCCCTGACCTGCCACCGGTGGAGCAGGCGCCCGGGCGGGCGCCACTGCTCCGCCTGCCGGAGAACCCGGCCTGAACCCGCCGGCCGGCGCTCAGATCGGCTCACCCTGCGAGGGCTGCCCGGTGGCGTCGTGGGGTGCCCGCGCCCGCGAGTCGCCGGCCGAACGTGCCTGGGCCGCCTCGTCCGCCCAGTCCCGGCCACGTTTGGTGTCCTGATCCCGCCGCTCGCGCTCGGCTGCCTCCGGACGGGGCTCACGGTCATGATGCGACACGGCACACCTCGCGATCTGATCGGGCGGCGTCCCCCGACACCGCTCCCGCGCCGCCTTCCCC
>NZ_POTX01000147.1 GCF_003236305.1 Micromonospora endophytica
GGCCCGCCGTGTCGGGCGGCCCGGGTGGGGTGGGGCGGTGAGTCACCACTTGCCGCGGAGCTTTCCTCGGCCACCGACTCTCCAACTTCTGCCGGACCGGACTCGCACCGGCACACTCGACCCGGATGCGGGGCCGACTCACATTCGCATCATGGTGGCCTGCTGCGCCAGTGCGGAGAGTGATTTCGACAGGGGACGGGGCCGATCCCCGCCACCACCGCGCACGGGCCGGTCAGTCCCGGATGTCGAAGGCGAGGGCGCGGGCCAGGGTCACCGCCTGGACGGCGTCGATGACCGTACCGGAATGTTGCACCGCCACCGGATCCAGCCCGGTGAGGTCACTGCCGCGCAGGTCCGCCCGGGACAGTCGGGCCCCCCGCCACTGCACATCGGACAGGTCCGCCCCGGTAAGCGTCGCGCCGGTCAGATCCGCGCCGCTCAGGTCGGCCTCCCGCATGCGTACGCCGGTGAACCGCGCGCCACGCAGGTCAGCCCCGCCGAGGGTCACGAAGGACCAGTCGCCGCCGGTGACCGTCAGCGGGCGCAGGTCGCACCGGTCGAAGGTGCTGCCGATGAGTTTGCAGCCGGTGAACTCCGCCTCGAACAGGTTGCACCTGATGAAGGTGCAGCGGGTGAAGGCCGAGTCGGTGTGCCGGGAGACGTTGAACCGCACGTCACCGAAGGTGCATCCGGTGAAGACCGCGCCCCGGCTGGTCGCCTCGGTCAGGTCGACGCGGTGGAAGGCGCAGCCGACGAAGTGCCTGTCGGCCAGCTCCTCGGCGTACCAGTCCTCGTCGTGGAAGGTGACGTCCTCGATCGGCTCCGGCATGTCGGGAGGCTATCCGCAGACACCGACACCGGATGTCTTCCCGGCCCGCATACCGGCCGGTAGGTTCGGTCGGGTGAGCACGATACGCAGCACCGACGCGGCACAACTCGGTTTCGACCCGGCGCGACTGGCCCGGATCGACGAGCACTTCGGCAGGTACGTCGACGACGGCCGACTGGCCGGCTGGCAGCTTGTCGTCACCCGGCGCGGCGAGGTCGCGCACGCCTCGACGTACGGGCTGCGGGACCGGGAGGCCGGCGCACCGGTGGCCGACGACACCCTGTGGCGGATCTACTCGATGACCAAGCCGATCACGTCGGTGGCCGCGATGATGCTCTGGGAGGAGGGCCGCTTCGAGCTGACCGACGAGATCGGCCGCTGGCTGCCCGAGTTCGCCGACATGCGGGTCTACTCGAAGGGGTCCGCGCTCAAGCCGTACACGGTGCCGGCGATCGAGCCGATCCGGGTCTGGCACCTGCTCACCCACACCGCCGGCCTGACGTACGGCTGGATGCAGACCTCGGTGGTAGACGGCCTGTACCGGGCCGCCGGTTACGACCTCTACCCGCCGCCGGAGGTCGACCTGGCCGAGGCCAGCCGGGTCTTCGGCACCCTGCCGTTGCTGTTCCAGCCCGGCACCGCCTGGGGATACTCCGTCGCCACCGACGTGCTCGGCCGGCTGATCGAGGTGGTCTCCGGGCAGAGCCTGGACACCTTCCTCACCGACCGTGTCCTGCGGCCGCTCGGCATGGACGACACGTGCTGGTACGTCGACGGCACCGACACCGCCCGGCTCGCCGCGCTCTACGCGGCGGACCCGGCGACCGGCCGCGCGGTGCGCCACGACGCGATAGGTGACCTGGCGTACGAGAAGCCGACGCTGCTCTCCGGCGGCGGTGGTCTGATCTCCTCGGCCGCCGACTACCACCGTTTCACGCAGGCGTTGTTGCGCGGCGGCGAGCTGGACGGGGTGCGTCTGCTCGCTCCCCGCACGGTGCGCTTCATGACCCGTAACCACCTGCCCGGCGGGCAGGACCTGGGGACGCTCTCCACCGGCGGGTTCGCCGAGACGAGCCTGGACGGGATCGGTTTCGGTCTCGGCTTCGCGGTGGTGGACGACCCGATCCCGAGCCGGCTGCCGAGCAGCGCCGGGGAGTACTACTGGGGCGGGGTGGCCAGCACCGCGTTCTGGATCGACCCGGTGGAGGAGATCACCGCCCTGTTCTTCACCCAGTTGGTGCCGTCGAGCGCCTGGCCGATCCGGCCGCAACTGCGCCAGCTCGTCTACTCCGCCCTGCTCGACTGAGCCCGGCGCGGCACCACCGGTTGCCGGCCCGGCCCGATCGGGAGCCGGTGGGATCGTCGTTTCCGGGCACGGCCACCGGGTGTGGTCCCTAGCCTGGGACCGTGAGCGACATCGTCGTGTTCGGGGCAGGTGGCACCGCCGGTTCGCGGATCGCCGTGGAGGCGTTCCAGCGGGGGCACCGGGTGGTGGCCGCGGTGCGCCGGCCGGAGGCCACGTCGTACCTGCCGGCCGGTATCCGGGTGGTCACCGGGGACGCCACCAGCGAACGCAGCGTACGGGAGTTGGCGCCGGAGGCGGACGCGCTGGTGGTGGCGATCGGCGGCGGCGAGCGTACGCTCTGGCCCGACGCGGTCCGGGCGTTGTTCGGGGCGCTGCGCGACCTGCCGGACCCACCCCGGATCATCCATGTCGGCGGCGGGTCCACCCTGCTCACGCCGGCCGGCACCCGGCTGCTGGACGAGCCGGACTTTCCCGAGGAATACCGCGAGGCGGCGCTGGGTCAGGCCGAGGCATTGGCGCTGTACCGCTCCTCGCCCGACGGGGTGAGTTGGACCTACGTCTCCCCGCCACCGTTGGAGTTTCATCCGGGCGAGCGCACCGGCCGGTACCGCACCGGCACCGACCACCCGGTGACCGACGCCGAGGGACGCAGCGTGCTCAGCTACGAGGATCTCGCCGTCGCGGTGGTCGACGAGATCGAACGCCCGCGCCACCGGAACATGCGCTTCACCGCCGCCTACTGACGCTCTGATCTTGAGAAGGGGCAGCTCGCGGGATAGATTCGAGCAACTGTGACCCGGGCGACACACCCCTGACCACCCGGGTCCGACCTCGAATCAGGAGGCGCCCTCTTGTCCTCGCTCGACGACACCGTGACACCCCCGCACGAATCGTCCCCCTCCGTCGGCTCCAGCATTCTCAACCGGCGACGGATGTTGACAGTCGCCCTCGGCGGTGCCGCCGCCACCGTGGCGTTGCCCGCACCCGCCTGGGCCACCACCGACCAGCGGCCGGGCGCGCACCACCCGCCGAAGCTCACGCCGGACGACCGGAAGGTCATCGCGCAGTTGTCCAGCCGGCGGGCGCTTGAGCACCTGAAGGTGCTCTCCGAGGACATCGGGCCGCGGATCGGCGGCACCGCCTCGGAGCGTCGGGCCGCCAACTACATCGCCGGCAAGCTCGACCACTTCGGCTACCACACCACGCTCCAGCCGTTCCCGGTGGCGGACAAGTTCCTCGCCCAGCTCAGCTCGCCCGCCGGTCTGCCCACGGACCTGAACTGGCAGGTCGGTGCGAGCGCTCACGCGGCACTGGACACCAGCGTCACCGCCTCGGTGATCGACGTCGGCGCGGGTTCGGCGAGCGACTTCAGCGCCGAGGCCGCCGGCAAGATCGTGCTGGTGGACTACGTCGCCGCCCAGCGTGAGCAGGTGGCGGCGCGGGCGGTGGCCGCCGGCGCGGTCGGGCTGGTCTTCCTCCCGGCCGACCTGGTGGAGCCCCGTCGGGCGTCGGCGTTCTCCCCCACGTTGCCCGGATCGGCAGCCTCGCCGCTGCCGATCCCGGTGGTCGGCGTGGCTCAGGCGCAGAAGCACCGGCTGCGGGCGCTGCTGGCCGCCCGGCCGCTCACCCTCACCATCGCCACCACCGCGCACCGCGGGCTGACCTCGTACAACGTCCTGGCCGAGCGGCAGGGGCGGTCGGGGCCGGACGGGCCGGTGGTGATGGTCAGCGCCCACTACGACTCGGTGATCGGCGCGCCGGGCGCCAACGACGACGGCTCCGGCACCGTGCTCTGCCTGGAGTTGGCCCGGGTGCTGAAGGCCATTCCGGTGAACGCCACGGTGCGGTTCGGACTGTGGGGTTCGGAGGAGCAGGGCCTGATCGGGTCGCGCTACTACGTCCGTGAGCTGCCGCAGACCGAGCGGGACCGGATCCTGGCCGTGTACCAGAACGACATGGTCGCCACCAGCTGGGACCCGGCGACCCGGTACTGGTTGCTCTCCTTCACCGGCCAGAGCAACCGGGCCACCGACGAGGTCACCGCCGCCGCGCAGCGGCTGGGTTACCAGCCGCAGATCTCCCCGGTCACGCAGCGCGGCGCCAGCGACCACCAGTCGTTCCAGGAGGTCGGCATCGCCAGCGCGAACTTCTCCTGGCGGGGCGAGGAGTCGCCGGCGCTGCTGGAGCCGCCGTACCACAGCCCGGAGGACACCATCGCCAAGAACATCAGCCTGGAACGGCTCCAGGTGTCGATGGAACTGATCGGCTGCGCCACGTACGCGACGGCCCGGTCCTGACCGGTCGGGCGGGGTGCGGCGACCGGCCGCACCTCGCCCGCGTTCGGGCCGGTCAGTCGGCCAGGCGGGCCGGGAAGCCCCCGGTCGCGACCGGACCCCACGAGGTGATGGTGACCCGGATCAGCGACTTGCCCTGCCGCACCATCGCCTCCCGGTACTCGTCCCAGTCCGGGTGCTCGCCGGAAATGCTGCGGAAGTATTCCACCAGCGGTTCGAGGGCGTCGGGCAGGTCGAGCACCTCAGCGGTGCCGTCGAGCTGCACCCACGGGCCGTTCCAGTCGTCGGAGAGCACGCACAGCGACACCCTCGGGTCACGCCGGATGTTGGCGACCTTCGCCCGCTCCGGGTAAGTGGAGATCACCAGGCGGCCGGCGGCGTCGACCCCGGCGGCGACCGGTGAGGACTGCGGGCGGCCGTCGGCACGGGTGGTCATCAGCACCACCCGGTGGCGCGGGCGGAGAAACTCCAGGAGACCCTCGCGGTCGACCCGGGCGTTGCGTGCGATCGTGCGTGGCATCGTTCGTTTCTACCAGCAGTCAGCCGGCCCGGCCCGCTGACGCCTGGCTGGGCACCCGGGGGCGGGCCGTCGGCCGCCACGCCCGGCCGTTGGCGTAGATCACCCGGAAGCCGAGGTACGAGGCGAGCGGCGCCCAGTGCGCCGAGCCCATCCGCAGCTCGGCGGCGTTGTGGCGCTGCCCGTTGGCGAGCACGTCGAGCAACACTGTCTCGAACGCGGCCGACTCGACCCAGTCCACCTCACGGGTGAATCCGCAGATCAGCGCCGCGCCGGTGACGTCGAGGAAGTCGCGCAGCACGGATTCGGAGGCGCGCAGCACCGAACAGCTGCCGAAGTAGAGCCGCCGCCCCTCGCAGCGCCCCGCCATCCGCTCGGCCACCTCGGTCAACTCCACCGACTCCCAGTCGGTCAGGCAGAGCCGGTTCGGCTCACCGTGCATGGCGAAGAAGCCGAGCCGGTGGTCGGCGTACTGCTTCAGCAGCCAGCGGTCGATGAAGTAGAACAGCTCGTCCCGGGTGGCCGCGTCCTTGTGGATGAAGCGGACCCGGCCCAGTCGTTCGAGCAGTTCGAGGGTGGGCAGCACCGAGCTCCGCTCGTTGAGATCCCGGTGCCACTGCCCCTCGACGCAGAAAATTCCACCGCGCGCCACGCCCGCCTCCCCGTCGTCGCCCGCGCTGACGTTACCGGCCCGCGCGCGCCCGGCAACCTCACCCTTGGTACGCCTACCTGCGACTTTCCGCACAGTAAGCGCCGCGCCGGTCCCGACTGGGGGTCATCGCCGCGAATGTCCGGTTGCCAAATGGCAATTTTCTCCAGGCAACACAGAGTCATGACGGTTTGTGAGGACAATTCTCGTTAATTGCCGCGAATCGGCCCGGCTGGTGCGAGGGTGGATTCGCGGGACGGCGCGACCGAAGTCCCGGCTGTCACCCCATTCGCTCTGCTATCGGGAGGACTACCTGTGCGCGTTCACACCTTGAAGCGGGCCGTCGTCGCCCTCGCGCTGGCGCTACCGGCCGCCGCGATCGCCTCGGTGGTCGCCGCGCCGGCGGCCCACGCCGACGGCTGCTACACCTGGAAACGCACCCTCTATCAGGGGCGATCCGGCAGCGACGTACGGGAACTGCAACTGCGGGTGGCCGGCTGGGCCGGTCGCCGCGACATCGTGGAACTCGACGGCGATTTCGGCCCGAAGACCGCCGCCGCGATCCGCCGCTTCCAGTCCGCGTACGGTCTCCGGGTCGACGGGATCGCCGGCCCGGAGACGTTCCGGAAGCTGTACCAGCTCCAGGACAACGACTGCACACCGCAGCACTTCAGCTATCCCGAACTGGACAACGGCTGCGGCCGGGGCGGCTGGACCGGCGGCCCGCTGTCGGCCGCCCAGACCCGGCAGAACGCCCTGCTCAACATGTGGAAGCTGGAGGCGCTGCGGAAGAGCCTCGGCAGCCAGCCGCTGATCGTGACGAGCGGTTACCGCGACCGCAGCTGCAACAGCCAGGTGGGCGGTGCCTCGAACAGCCAGCACCTCTACGGCAACGCCGCAGACATCGTCTCGAACGACAGGTCGTTGTGCCAGATCGCCAGCAAGGCCCGGGACCACGGGTTCAGCGGGATCGTCGGGCCCGGCGTGAGCGGGCACAACAGCCACGTGCACGTCGACTCCCGGCGGGAGAACAACCGGGACGGCATCACCAACCGCACCTACTGGGCCGCGCCCAACTGCGGCATCTGATCGAGACCGTCCGGAAGCCGCAGGCAAGCGGCGACCGGGCGGATCGCGACGCCGGTCCGGGCGCGGGCGGGGAAAGACCGCGCGCTCCGGACCGGCGTCGTACCGCCGACGGGCGAGTCCCTCTCAGCTCGCCCGCGGCCAGCGCGGCGCGGTGGCGGGGGGTGCCACCGGCCGGCCGGTGCCAGAGGTGCGGGTACCGGCGGTTCGCGCCGCCGGAGCACCGGTCCGGGTGGCGGGAGTGCCCGCTCGCGTGGTGGGGGCACCGGTCCGGGCCTCGGGAGCACCGGTTCGCGCGGCGGGGGCCGCCACCCGGGGAACCGGGCCACGGGTGGGGTGGCCACCGGCCCGATCCGGACGCGCCGGGTAGGCTGCGCCGCGATCGGGGCGGGCCGGGTAACCGGGCGTACGGGCCGGATAGCCGACGCCCTGCGGTCGGGGCGGATAACCGGCGGTGCCCTGCGGCCGGGCCGGATAGCCCGCCGGTGGCCGCTGCGCCGGGGTGCGCCCCTGGTTCGGCCCGTTCACCAGGAACGGGAACGGTACGTGCACGAACGGGTTGCCGTGCCGGATCAGGGCGTCGAGCTGCCGCTCGTTCAGCCCGTGCGCCAGCAGCACCCGTCGGCCCCAGCGGTGCAACCGGCAGGGGAACCGGGCACCGTCGTTGCGGCACAGGGCCACCGTGGGCCACTCCTCCGCCGCGTGTACGACCACCGCACGGACCGCCAGCCGGACGTCCTCGGGGGTCAGCGATGTCGGGACCGGCAAATCGCCCAGAATCTGATCGATGGGATCCGTCGACTGCTCATCAACTCGCACGGCAGGCCTCCCGAAGCTCCGGTAGCGGTGCGCTTGAGCGCCGCACCTCGCGCATTGGTACGGCTCCCGGGACGGGATAGTTCAACGACTTTTTCCGCGCCCGTTACGCGGCCGGACGATCAGACCAGGCCGGCGTCGTGCACGAGCAACGCGATCTGCACCCGGTTGTTCAGCCCGAGCCGGGTCAGCAGCCGGGAGACGTACGCCTTCACGGTGGCCACGCTCATGAACAGCTCGGCGGCGATCTCGGCGTTGGTGCGTCCCTGGCCGACCGCGAGCGCCACCGCGCGTTCCCGCTCGGCAAGGCCGGCCAGCGACCGCAGCGCCCGCTCACGGCGCGGATCGGTCACCGTCGGCGCGGTGACGTGCGCGATGAGGGTACGGACGACAGTCGGGGACAGCGTCGCCTCGCCCGCCGCCACCCGGCGCACCGCCCGCACGATCTCGGCCGGCGGGGTGTCCTTGAGCAGGAACCCGCCGGCACCGGCGCGCAACGCGCGCAGCACGTGCTCGTCCGCGTCGAAGGTGGTGAGCACCAGCACCTCGGGTGGTCGGGGCGACGCACGCAGCGCCTCCGTCGCGGCCAGCCCGTCGAGCCGGGGCATCCGGATGTCCATCAGCACCACATCCGGCCGGCACGCCGCGACCGCGGCCGCCACCTCGCTGCCGTCGGCTGCCTCCCCGACGACCCGCAGGTCGGGCGTGCCACCGAGGATCATCGACAACCCGGCCCGCACCAGCGCGTCGTCGTCCACGATCAGGATCCGCACCGGGTGCACCCCGTCGCCAACCGACCAGTCCGGCCCGGGGCCGGTCGCCGCGCGGGGCTGGTCCGGCATGGGGCCGGTCGCCGCGCGGGGCTGGTCCGGCATAGGGCCGGTCGCCGCGCGGGGCTGGTCCGACCCGGGGCCGGTCGACGTGCCCCGCTGGCTCACGTCGCCGGCCAGGGAAGCCAGGCGGCCAGCCGGAAGTCGCCGCTGCCGTCGCGGCCGTGCGCCAACCGCCCACCGGCCAGGGCGACCCGTTCGGCCACGCCGATCAGGCCGGTGCCCGCGCCGGGGAGCGGCTCGGTGGGCTCACCCACCGGCCACCGGTTACGGATCTCCACGGTCAGCCCGTCGGCGGGCGCACCGCGCAGACCGACAGTGACCGCGGCACCGGTGGCGTGTTTGCGGGCGTTCGTCAGCCCCTCCTGCACGATCCGGTAGGCGGTCCGGCCGAGCGCGGCGGGCAGCCGGTCGGCGTCGGAGACCTCGTCGCGCAGGTCGACGCGGACCCCGGCGGCCCGGGACTCGGCAACGAGCGCGGGCAGGTCCGCCATCGTGGGCTGCGGCCGTTCCGGCTCCTCGGTCAGGGAACTCTCGGCCCGCAGCACCCCGATCACCTCGCGCAGGTCCTGAAGTGCGGCGTGGGCGCTGCCCCGGATCACCCCGGCCGCCCGCGCCACCTCCTCGGCCGGCGCGTCGGGGCGGAACTCCAGCGCTCCGGCGTGCAGGCTGAGCAACGAGATCCGGTGGGCCAGCACGTCGTGCATCTCCCGGGCGATGCGGGTGCGCTCCAGGTGCCGGGCCTGTGCCACCCGGAGCTGCTGCTCGGCCTCGGCCCGCTCGGCGCGCTCGCGCAGCGACAACACCAACTGCCGGCGGGCCCGGACGAACATCCCCCAGGCCAGCACCAGCAGAGTGATCACCGCACCCCACAGAGTGGTGCTCCAGTACGGATTGCCGGGTTCGGGCCGCAGCAGGGCGAAGAACATGTTGGCGACCAGGCCGGCTGCGGTAACCGCCACCGCCACCGTGGTGCGCCGGTGCACCACGAGGGTGAAGTAGATGATCAGTACTGCGGCCACGGCGGCCACGGAGAACATCCCCAACGGCAGCGTCGCCACGGCCAGCCCGAGCGGCCAGCGGCGACGCACCCAGAGCGCCACCGAGGCGGCCAGGCCGACGAGCGCGTCCGCCGGGATCATCCAGTCGTACGGCAGCCGCTCTGCCAGCACCGGGCTCGGGGAGGCGGCGTCGAACGTGGCGGCCAGCACCCAGGCCATGGAGACCACAAAACAGAAGCTGTCGACCAACCAGTCCCGGGTGGTCCGCCGGGCAGTAGTGCCGAGCGAGCCGGGCAGAAGTCCCGGATGTTCGACGGCGGCGCTGGTCACAGCGGCAATGGTAGGCAGCCGCCGGACAGCCGGACCAGCTACCAAAGTCGAGATCTGGGCGTCGACCTTGGTCTACCGACCCGCGACCGTCGGCCGCTGCGGGTAGCCAGGTGGTCACGGCAGCCTGGCCGGCATGATCGAAGTAGCTCAGCTCACCAAACGGTACGGACGGCACACCGCCGTCGCGGACGTGTCGTTCCGCTGCGAACCGGGCACGGTCACCGGTTTCCTCGGCCCCAACGGTGCCGGCAAGTCCACCACCATGCGGATGATCTGCGGGCTCACCCCGCCGACCGCCGGCAGCGCCACCATCACCGGGCAGCCCTATCGGCAGCTGCCCAACCCCGGCCGCACCGTCGGGGTGCTGCTGGACGCCTCCGCCCAGCACGCCGGTCGCACCGGCCGGGAGGTGTTGACGGTGGCCGCCGCCACCATGGGTGTGCACCAGCGGATGGTGGGCGAGGCACTGGACCGGGTCGGGCTCAACGCGGTCGCGGCGAAGCGCCGGGTCCGGGCGTACTCCCTGGGGATGCGTCAGCGGCTCGGCCTGGCGCACGCGCTGCTCGGCGACCCCCGGGTGCTGGTCCTGGACGAACCGGCGAACGGCCTGGACCCGGAGGGGATCTTCTGGATGCGGGGTCTGCTGCGCGACTTCGCCGACCGGGGCGGCACCGTGCTGCTCTCCTCCCACCTGCTGCGCGAGGTGGAAGCGGTAGCGGACCGGCTGGTGGTGATCGGGGGCGGCCGGATCGTGAGCCAGGGCGACAAGGACGAGTTGCTGGCCGGCGGCGGCACGCTGGTGCGGGCCCGCGACCGGGCGGCGCTGCGTGGCGCCCTGCAACGCGCCGGCCTGCCGGTCAGCGACGGCACCGAGGGGCTGCTGGTGCACGCCGACAGCGAAGCTGTCGGGTTGGCTGCCGCGACGGCCGGCATCGCCCTGACCGAGCTGCGACCGGCCGGCGCCGGTGGCCTGGAGCAGCTCTTCCTCACCCTCACCGCCGAGGCGAACGGTTCCCGACCGGCCGCGGCGAACATCTCCCTACCGACCGAGGAGGCCGTCCGATGACGACCACCCGCACCGCGCCCGAGGCCACCCGGCCGTCGTTGGTCCGGCTCACCGTCGTGGAGGCGCGCAAGCTCGTCGACACCCGGGCCGGCCGCTGGCTGCTGATCACCATCGGACTGGTCACCGCCGCCGTGGTCGTGCTCCAACTGGTGTACGCGCCGGACGCCGAGCAGACCTTCGCCAACTTCTTCCTGCCGTCGCTGCTGCCGGTCGCGCTGCTCCTGCCGGTGCTGGGCATCCTCTCCATCACCAGCGAATGGTCGCAGCGCACCGCCCTGACCACCTTCGCGCTGGTGCCCCGACGGGAACGGGTGATCGCCGCCAAACTCCTCGCACTTGTCGCGGCGGCGCTGGTGTCGCTGCTGACCAGCCTCGCCGTCGCCGCCGTCGGCACGCTCATCGCCGAGGCGACAGGCGGCGCGGGTGGCTGGCGGATCGGAGGCACGCTGCTGCTGCACACGGCGGTGTTCCAGGTGGCCAACGTGTTGCTGGGCGCCGGCTTCGGCCTGCTGCTGCTGCACACCCCGCTGGCCATCGTGACCTACCTGGTGCTGCCGACCGCCTGGTCGATCGTGGGCGAGCTGGTCCGGCCGCTGCGCCGGACGGCCGAGTGGCTGGACACCGGGCGCACAATGGAGCCGCTGTTCACCGCCGAGATGACCGCCGGGCAGTGGGGGCGGCTCGCGGTGTCGTTGCTGGTGTGGCTGGTCGTGCCGCTGCTCGCCGGGCTGGCCCGCACGATGCGTCGGGAGGTGGCGTGACGGCGTACGGTACGCCGCGCGTGGTGAGCGGCGGTGTCGCCGAGCTGCTGGTGCTCTGGGCCGGGATCCCGGTCGCCGGTGGCCTGGCAGGCGGGTTGTCGGCGGCCGCCGCCGGCTGGGTGGCCGGCCTGCCCTGGGCACCCGCCCAGGGACTGTTCCGCTGGGTCGACGGGCTTCCCGACCCGTACGCCCTGGGTGGCGGAGTGGCGGTCGGCTTGCTGGCCGGGTTGGTGATCGGTGCCATCGGCACCGCCGAACGGGTGCGGATCACCGTGGACGGCAGCCGGGTACGGCTGCGCCGGGGCAGCACCGAACGGGAGATCAGCCGCGCGCAGACCCGGGTGGTCTTCGTCGACGGCAAGGACCTGGTGCTGCTCGACGCGGACGAGGGCGAACTGGCCCGGCAGCCCACGGACCTGCCGGCCGACCAGTTGGCCGGCGCGTTCCGCGACAACGGCTGGCCGTGGGCGCAGGCCGACCCGCACCGGGAGGCGTACCGGCGTTGGGTGCCGGGGCTGCCCGGGTTGCCCGACAGCGCGGACGCGCTGCTGCGGGCCCGGCAGGAGGCGCTGGAGAAGGAGCGCGACGCCGACGCCCGCGAGTTGCGTACCGAACTGGGCCGCTACGGGGTGGTGGTCCGCGACGACGGCAAGCGGCAGTACTGGCGACTGACCCGCACCGCGCTCCCACCGAGCTGACCAGGTCCCGGCGCGGACGCGGCCGCCCGCCGAGGTGGGCCGTTCCGGTTTGGCGGTGTGCAACGGTCAGGCCGGGCCCCGCGAGGGGGCCCGGCCCGGTCGTACCGTGTGGACTACCGCCAGTTCTTGTGGCCGTGCTTGTGGCCGTGCGGCTTGCCCTTGCCCTTACCCTTGCCGGGGGTCTTGCCCGGCACGCCGTTCACGGCCGAGGTGTCGTACGCGAAGGTCAGCACCGCAGTGGCGATGGCGTCGGCGTTGACGTCGAGCGCGAAGACGTTGACGTTCCCCTTGAGCTTGTACTTCTTGCCCAGCGCCCGATACACCTCGGCGTCGGCGCCGTCGGCGACCGGCGTACGGCTGTCACACGCCTGGTGGTAGCAGGGGTCGTACGCCATGCCCTCGATGCCACCGAAGAGGGCGACCTCCTCGGCCGTCTTGAGGCCCTCCGCGCCGGTGAAGAGGCCACCCGCGGGAATGTCGACGCCGATGAACGCCCCGTAGTCGGAGCGGCCGGTGAAGTCCGACGGCACCGACGACAGCTTCCGGGAGGCGAAGAACTTCTCGAACACCTGCTCGATCTGCGCCGAGCCCTCCGGCCCCGGGCCGGAACCCTCCTGCGCGGAGTCGTCACCGTCGTACACCCCGAAGACGTAGTTCGGCGAACCGATCATGTCGAAGTTGAGGTAGAGGGCGATGTCGGCGACCTGCTGCTCGGTGAGCGAGTCCACGTAGTACTGGCTGCCGATCAGGCCGGCCTCCTCCGCACCCCACCAGGCGAAGCGCACCGCGTTGTGCGACTTCACCTTGGCCATCTGGAGCGCGACCTCCAGCAGCGCGGCACTGCCGGTGCCGTTGTCGTTGTAGCCCGGCCCGGCCGGGTCCGAGTCCAGGTGCGCCCCGGCCACCACCACGTTGTCGGTGCGGCCGTGCTTGCTCTGCGCGAGTACGTTCTCGGTGCTGCGGATCTCCGACGTGGTGTCGGCCTCGATCCGCAACGTCAGGCCCGAAGTCGCGGCGAACTGCGCCCCGGTGTCGTACGACACGGAGACCGTCGGGATGCCGACCGGTGCGCTGAGGGTGCCGGCGAACAGCTCGTAGCGGTCCGGGTTGGCCTCCGGAGTGCCGTTGCCCTGGTTCATGATGATCGCGCCCGCCGCGCCGGCGGCCTCGGCGTTGGCGGCCTTGACCCCGAAGCCGCAGGTGCCGCGCTGCATCAGGGCGATCTTGCCAGTGACGTCCACCCCGGCGAAGTCGCTGGCCTCGCAGCCTGAGGTCGAGGCGCGTGGCGGCGTGAGGGCAAGGTCGACCGGTACCACGAGCGCCTCGGCCACCCCGGCGCCGGAGTAGTCCATCAGCTCGTAGTCGACGCCTGCCGTGTAGCTGGTCGGGTTCGGTGCCACCTGGGCGAACGACGAGCCGAACTCCTCATAGAACGCGAAGTCGAACTGCTGCCGGGTGACCTGGTAGCCGGCCTTCTTCAACAGCCCTGCGACATAGTCGGCGCTGGCGTCGTAGCCGGGCGTCCCGGAGGCGCGCGTACCGTTGTTGGCGTTTGCGATGGCCTGGAACTTGTCGAGGTGCTTGAAGACCCCCTCGACCGTCACCGCCTTCGTCAGCTTCTTGACCGTGTTGTTGTTCGGGCTCGCCGACGCCGGGTGTGCCAACGCCACCGTGCCCAGGAGCGCGCCGGCCGCGATACCGGCGAGCACCCTCGTCCTGCCTGAGAAAGGCACCACAGTGTGCCACGTCCTTCCTCTGCGGATATCCGGCTCCCCTACCCCCGTACGCCGGATGTTCGTGCCATCGTGGTGCACTTTCGAGCCTGAGGCAACGGGTCCGTTCAGCCGAAGCCGAACCACCCCTGACCTGCTAGAGGCGACGCCCGCCCGGTGCCGGCTGGAAGCTGCCAGCCGCCGGCTGCCGGTGTTAGCAGGGGGCCCCTCCTATACACGAGGCGTTAACAGGGGGCCCCTCCTTGCACATCGGCTACGGTCGTGCGGTCTGGGGAGGTATGTCGATGTACGTCGTGTCCGTGATCAATTACAAGGGTGGGGTCGGCAAGACCACGGTGACCGCCAACCTCGGCGCCGAGTTGGCCAACCGTGGGATGAAGGTGCTGCTCATCGACCTCGACCCGCAGGCCAGCCTGACCTTCGGGTTCTACGATCCGGACGACTGGCGGGAACGCCTGCGCGACAGCCGCACCGTGAAACGCTGGTACGACGGGCTGCGCGACGGCGGCCAGCCGGTCACCCTGAGTGAGTTGGTGGTGTCGCCCGGCCCGGCGAACTCCCGCCTCTCCGGTGCCGGCCGGCTCGACCTGATCGCCTCCCATCTGCAACTCGTCGACATCGACCTGGCGTTGGCCCGCAGCGTCGCCGGCGGCGAGGAGTACGACGCCGAGTTGTTCCGGGTGCGCGGTTCACTTGCCGACGGACTGCTCGCCGACGGACTCGACCCGTACGACCTGGTGCTCATCGACTGCCCGCCGAACTTCAACGTGGTCACCCAGTCGGCCATCATCGCCAGCGACCATCTGGTCATCCCGGCCAAGGCCGACTATCTGTCCACACTGGGCATCGACTACCTGCACGGCAACGTGCGGGAACTCGTCGACCAGTACAACGCCGACGCCCGCCGCTTCGCCACCGTACGCCGGCACCAGAAGGTCGCCCCCGACGTGGCCGGCGTGGTCTTCACGATGATCCAACTGCTGTCGCAGCGGCCCATCGCCACCCATCAGAGTTACATGGACCAGGTGCGCAACCTGGGCCTGCCGGTCTTCCCGACCGCGCTGCGGGAGAACGTCACGCTCTACGCCACGAACACCCCACGCGGCGTGCCGGTGGTGTTGCGGGACCGGGTCACCCTGCCCGCCGTCCGCGACGAGCTGCGCCAGCTCGCCACCGAGTTCCTCCACCATCTCCCTGGCTCTTATACACATCTCCGAGCCCACGAGACTAGCGCTCACCTCGTATGCCGTCTTCTGCTTGAAAAAAAAAAAATAATATAGCGTCGAGGATCTGGTCATCAACGACTGCGAAA
>NZ_POTX01000148.1 GCF_003236305.1 Micromonospora endophytica
TCGCCGTCGTCGCTGCCGCCGAAGAGGCGGGCGGCGTCGGGGACGTCGGGTAGGCGGGTCGCCTGCGGGGCCTCGGCGGCGATCCGGTCGGCCAGCTGCCGGATGTCCGGCACGTCCGCCGCGCCGGCGGTGACCAGCACCGGTACGCGCAGTTCCCCGAGTCGCCCGGCGGCGGGCGGGTTCAGCTCGACCACGTCCACCGCACTGAGCGCCAGTTCGGCGGCGAGTGCGCGTTCGTCCATCGCGGTGGCGAAGGCGAGCAGCTCGGGATCGACCTGCTCCGGGGTCCGCTCCGGGCCGACCACCCAGAACCTCACCTCCCCCGCGGCGGTGGCGGCGAAGTCCTCCGGGTCGACGTCACCAACCAGGTCCTCCCACAGCTCGTTCGTCTGGTCCGACCACTCGTGGCCGGACACGGCGGTGCCGAACAGGGCGAGGGCGCTCACCCGGTCGGGGTGAGCCAGGGCGGTGTCGATCGCCACCGCACCGCCGAACGAGCAGCCGACCAGCGCGGCCTGGGGGAGGTCGAGCGCGTCGAGCAGGCCCACCACGTCGTCATGGTGGCTGAACGGGGTGGGCGGCAGCTCGGACTCGCCGTAGCCGCGCAGGTCCAGCGCGATCACCCGGTGCCGGTCGGCCAGCACGTCGATCTGTTTCCGCCACATCCGCCGGTCGGCGATGCCGGCGTGCAGGAGCACCACCGGGGATCCGGTGCCGACCTCGTCGTACGCCAGCACTGCGCCATTCACTTCGATCTTGGTCACCGCAGGACGGTACGGCCGGGTACGAGTGGTGTGCAAACGGCCCGGTGAGACGCTGCTAACTCTGGCTAGCGTTTTGCTTGCATCTGCTAGCAGGGCGGGTTAGCGTTGCGGTATGGCCACTCCCAAAGACCTTCCCGACGTCGGCGGGTTCATTCGTGACCTGCGGCGGAATGCGAAGATCTCGTTGCGGCAGCTCGCCGAGCAGGCGGGCGTCAGCAACCCCTATCTCAGCCAGATCGAGCGGGGGCTGCGCCGACCCAGCGCGGAGGTGCTCCAGCAACTCGCCAGCGCCCTGCGGGTCTCCACCCCGGCGATGTACCTGCGAGCCGGACTGCTCGACGACAAGGAGGGCCAGGGCGTGCTGGCGGCCATCGCCGCCGATGCCGACCTGACCATGGCCCAGAAGCAGTCCCTCACCCAGATCTACGAGACGTTCCGCCGGGAGAACGCCCGGCTCGCCGAGGCGACCGCCGCCGCCGAGCAGACCGCTGCCGACGCCGAGAAGACCGCTGCCGAGCAGACCGCTGCCGCCGCCGAGCAGACCGCCGCCGGTGCCGACCAGGCCGTCGGGTCCGAGCGGATCTCCGGTACGGGCACCGCGGCCGGCGGGAGCGAGCCCAGCAACCCCGACCCCACCGCGGCGGACGTGGCCAACCTGGCCGCGACCGGACCCACCACCGCGGCGGGAACCCCGACCGAGGCCGTCCTCGAGTCGGTCGCCGTTACCGAGGCGGGTACGGCCCCCGCGCCGACCCCCACCCCTGCCAGGAAGACCGCCCGAAAGGTGGTCCGTAAGGCCGCCGCGACGGCTCAGGAGGAAAACTGATGACCCAGCCGAAGACCAACCGCATCCCCGCTCCGCTCTACGCCGCCGCCGGTGCCGGTGAGCTGGCCCTGGAGCAGCTGCGCAAGCTGCCCACCGTGGTCAGTGAGCTGCGTGACCGGGTCGTCAACGATGGTGGGCGGGTCGTCACCGACCTCGGCGGCAAGGCGGTGATCACCGGGTTCGAGCTGCGCCAGAAGGCCAACGACACGCTGCGCACCGTCAACCAGAGCACCGAGTCGCTGCGCCAGAAGGCCGTCCCCGGTGCCGACCTGCACAAGCTGCGCGAGGTCGCCGACGTCAACCGCCTCCGTGAGGTCGCCGACGTCAACCGGCTCCGCGAGGTCGCCGATCTGCACAAGCTGCGTGAGGTCGCCGACGCCAACCGGTTGCGTGGGGCGGCGGAGCTGGACCGGCTGCGCGAGGTGGCCACCCGCAACGCGGCGGTGGTCGTCGCCGGTGCCCAGGTCGCCCAGGAACGGGCGCTGGCCGCGTACGGTGCGCTCGTCGCACGGGGTGAGCGAGTGGTCGGCGCGGGTGTGCTTGAGGCCGCCGAGACGGTGAACGCCGACATCGAGGCCACCGAGGCCACGGTGGAGGAGGTCACCGAGCCCACCGCGGAGCCCGCCAAGCCCACCGCGACGACCGCCGAGCCCGCCGCGAAGACCGAAGTCCCGAGCCCGACCGAGGTCGCCGAGATCGTCGAGGCCAAGCCGGCTGCCAGGAAGACCACCCGGGCCAAGGCCGCACCCCGACAGGCCGCCGCCAAGCGGACCGCAGCCCCGGCGAAGGCCACCAGGCGGAGCCGACCGGCTGCCGAGTGACCCTGATCTCGATGCGCTGCCGGCGATCCCCGGGACCGTCCTGTCGGACGGGACCGGGGTCGTCGGCATAAGCTTGCCGTCATGGCCAACGCCGCGCCGATCTTCGCCTTCGACATCCGCTCCGTGATCGATCTGATCCTGTTCGTCTTCGCGCTGATCGTGCAGGGAGTCGCTCTCGTGCACGCCATCACGCAGCGTTCCGACGCCTTTCCCGCGATCGGCACCCTGCCGAAGGGCGGATGGATCGCGATCCTGGCGGTCACGCTGCTGCTGACGCTGCTGACGCAGACCTCGCTCAGCATCTTCGGGCTGATCGGCATCGCCGCGGCACTCATCTACCTGCTCGACGTCCGGGTCGGCCTGCGCGAACTGGGTGACGGTAGAGGGTCCTGGTGAGGGCCTTCCGCTGGCCCCCGCCGCCCGACGGTGGCCCGCGGACCTGGGGTCCGGGGCCGGGTGGGCCCCGTAGCGGCCGGCCCGCGCTGCCCGAGCCGGAGACCGAGTTGGTCGCCACACCACACGGTGTACGACTGGAGCGGCTGGTCACCGGCACCGGTGACCCGGTCACCGTGTTCGCCCACGGGTTGGGCAACGGCATCGCCACCACCCGTCCCTTCGGCAGCGGTGTCGCCGGCCGGAAGGTCTTCTTCCAGTTCCGCGGCCACGGCCGCTCCGAGGCCCCCGACGGCCTGTGGAGCTACCTCGACCTCGCGCGGGACCTGCGGGCGATCGCCGATCTCAGCGGCGCGACCCGCGCCTTCGGGGTCAGCCTCGGCGCGGGTGCGTTGTGCCGCCTGCTCGTCGAGAGCCCGGAGCGCTTCGAGCGGATCGTCGTCTTCCTGCCGGCAGCCCTCGACCAACCCCGGGATCCGGCCGCCCGGACGCGGCTGATCGAGCTGTTGTCGGCGGTGGAGAGCGGGGACGCCTCGGCCGTGGCGGAGGTCGTCGCGGCCGAACTGCCGCCGGCCGTACGCAACACTCCGGCCGGCTGGGCGTACCTGCGTCAGCGGCTCGACCACCTGCTACGCGACGGCCTCGCGCCCAGCCTGGCCGACCTGCCCGGACAGGTGCCGCTGGCCGACGCCGGGGGGCTCGCCGCGGTCACCGCACCGGCCCTGATCATCGCGTGTGAGGGCGACGACCTGCACCCGGTGGAGGTCGCCGAAGAGCTTGCCGCCGTGCTACCCCGGGCGACCCTGCACAGGTATCCCCGCCCCGGCGTGCTCTGGACCGACCGCGCCGACCTGCGGGCGCGGATCGCCGAGTTCCTCAACCAGTGACCGCCGCCGGGCCGCCCGCGCTGCCGGTCGCGTAGAGCGCGGCGGACCGGGCCGCCGCCTCGGCCAGCCGCGCCCGAAGCTCCGGCGGGTCCAGCACCTCCACCTCCGGACCCAGCCCCAGCAACTGGGTGTACGCCACGTCGACGGACTCGACGGGCAGTCGGGTCGTCACCCAGCCCTGCCCGTCGGGTTCACCAGCGGCGGCGACCGCCTCGGCGTACCCGAACGGGATGTCGGCGTGGTGTCGCAGCCGGCGCAGGCCGGCGGGGCTCAGCCGGAGCCGCACCTGTGCCCGCAGCATGCTTCGCAGGAACGACTCGGCCTGCTCCCGCCAGTACCCGGCCAGGTCGAAGTCCGGCTCCCGGACGAAGCTCTCCTCGTGCTGCTCCACGGTGGTGACCCGGTCCACCCGGTAGGTCCGCAGGTCGTCGCCGACCCGGCCGACGAGGTACCAGATCCCGCTCTTGAGCACCAGGCCGTACGGGCAGACCCGCCGGGTCACCTCCCGGTCGCCGCGCCGGTAGCGCAGCGTCACCTCCCGGTCCCGCCAGACCGCCCCGGCCAGCTCGGCCAACCACGGCGGCGGTGCGCTCCGGTGGTACCAGCCCGGCACGTCCAGGTGGAACCGCTGGCCGGTGCGGACCGGCGCGTCCCGCAGGCTCGGCGGCAACGCCGCGAGGACCTTCAACTCCGCCCCCGCGACCGCGTCGGCCAGCCCCATGTCACCGGCCGGGCCCGGCAACCCGGCGAGGAAGAGCGCCTCCGCCTCGTCCCGGGTCATCCCGGTCAGCCGGGTCCGGTAGCCGCCGAGCAACCGGTAACCGCCGGCCCGCCCCCGGTCGGCGTAGACCGGCACCCCGGCGGCGGAGAGCGCCACGATGTCCCGGTAGACGGTCCGCTCGGAGACCTCCAGCTCCCGGGCCAGCTCCGCCGCCGTCATCACCTCGCGCGCCTGCAACAACAACAGCAATGAGATCAACCGCGACGCCCGCACCCACCCATTGTGTAAGGAGGGGCCCCCTGCTAACGCCTCGTGTATAGGAGGGGCCCCCTATTAACACGCCGCCGGCTACAGATCTCACCGGCCGCGACCTCGAACGACACGTCGTGCACCGCCACCGTTTCGCCGTAGCGCTTGTGCAGGTTCGTCACCTCGATGACAGGCATCGGCCCACCTCCCGCCGTCGTGTTCCCCGTACCTGACAACTGTCGCCAGACGCGGCCGGCGGCGTATCGACCAGCTGTAGGTGATCTTGGTCGGCTCCGGTTGACCCCGCCGATCCGTCAACCGGTTGATGCGGCGGTCAGGGCTTACGCTTCTCGGCGTGAACGCATCCGCGATCCCCGGCACCGCCGTCGGCACGGCCCGTCGATTCGCCGGCGGCGCCGCGCTGCTGCTGCGCGGCATCGGACTGTACGTACGCAGTCCCGGCCTGATGCTGCTGGGCGTGGTGCCGGCACTGATCTCCGGGACGCTCTTCGTGGCCGCGTACGCCGCGCTCGCGTACTTCGTCGGTGACCTGGCTGCCGCGGTGACCCCGTTCGCCGACGACTGGTCGGCGACCGCCCGCCGCGTGGTGCGGCTGATCGCGTCGCTGGCCCTCCTCGGTCTCGGTGGCCTGCTCGCGGTGCTCACCTTCACCGCCGTCACACTGGTCATCGGCGACCCGTTCTACGAGAAGATCTCCGAACGGGTGGAGGAACGGTACGGTGGCGCGTCCGACGCGGTCGAGGTGCCGTTCTGGCCGTCGCTGCGGCGCAGCATCGTCGACTCGCTCCGGCTGATGGGCCTGGCGGCCCTCGTCGGCATCCCGCTCTTCGTCGCCGGGTTCATCCCGCTGGTCGGGCAGACCGTGATCCCGGTGATCGGCGCGGCGGTGGGCGGCTGGCTGCTCGCCGTGGAACTGGTGGGTTCGACCTTCTACCGGCGGGGCAAGCGGCTGCCGGACCGCCGCGCGGCGCTGAAGGCGGACCGGCCGACCGCGCTCGGCTTCGGGGTGGCGGTCTTCGTCTGCTTCCTGATCCCACTCGGAGCCGTACTGCTCATGCCGGCCGCGGTGGCCGGCGCCACCCTGCTGGCCCGCCGCTCACTCGGCCAACCGATCACCTGAGGAGTGCCGTGAAGATCAACCTGGTGGAGGGGGACATCACCGTCGAAGAGGTGGACGTGGTGGTCAACGCCGCGAACTCGTCGCTGCTCGGCGGCGGGGGAGTGGACGGCGCGATCCACCGTCGGGGCGGGCCCGCGATCCTGGCGGAGTGCCGGGCGCTGCGCGCCTCCCGCTACGGCCGGGGCCTGCCGACCGGGCAGGCGGTGGCGACCACCGCCGGCGACCTGCCCGCCCGCTGGGTGGTGCACACCGTCGGACCGGTCTGGTCCGCCGACGACTACCGCTCGGGGCTGCTGCGCGACTGCTACACCAACAGCCTCGCGGTCGCCGACGAGTTGGGCGCGACGAGCATCGCCTTCCCGCTCATCTCCGCCGGCGTCTACGGCTGGCCGGTGGAGGACGCGGTCCGCCAGGCGCTGTCGGTGCTGCGCGCGGCCACCCCGACCCACCTCACCGAGGCCCGGCTGGTGCTCTTCGGCGCCGACACCCACGCCACCGCCGAGCGGGTGTACGCCGCCGGCTGACCCGACGCGGTCGGTGTCGGCCTGACCTCACCTGGTCGGTCGTAGCTCGCGTACGCAGGACCACTGGGTGGCCACCGGCCGGTAACCGAGCCGATCGTTTATCGCCAGCATCGGCGCGTTCGCGGCATCGTTCCCGGTGTACGCGAGGGTGGCCCCGTCCGCCGCCGCCCGGTGCAGGGCGGCCAGCTTCGTCAGCCCGGCCAGCCCGCGCCCCCGGTACGCCGGCACGGTGCCGGTGTAATCCGACCACACCCGAGTGCCGTCCCGGGTCAGCAGGCTTATCGCGACCAGCTCACCGTCGACCTCGGCACCCGTGCTGGCCGCCCGGTCCAGCCCGACGTTGTCCCAGGTGTCGGCCCGCCACTCGGCGTACCCGATCGCACCGCCGACCACGTCGCCCGGCTCGTCGACGCTGGCCAGCGCCTCCACCCGGTGCACCAGACGCGGATCCACCTCGGCCAGCGAGCGCAACCGGACCCCGGTGGGCGTCGTGGCCAGCGGCGGCAGTCCGCGCAGTTCCCGCGCGGAGAAGCGCTCCGGCCGGCTCGGGGTGAAGCCGTGCCGGCGGGCGAACGGCAACGCCTCCGGCAGCGCGCGTCCCCGCAGCCGGACCAGGTCGAGCGGGGCGAGGTGAGCCAGCGCCCGGGCCAGCAACGCGGCGCCGATCCCCCGCCGCCGGTGACCCGGATGCACGTGCAGCAGCGAGATCTCACCGACCGCCTCGGCGGTGTAGGTGTTGCGGCACGCCGACACCCAGCCGACAAGCGTCCCGGCGACCTCGGCCACGAAGCCGGCCCAGTGCAGGCCCGGCGGTGGCGTCGCGATCTGCTGCCGGACGTCGCCGACGCTGCGCACCAGGAACGGAAAGACGAGGGTACGCAGCGCCACCACCGCCGGGGCGTCGCTGGGGTGGGCGGGGCGGAGGAAAAACGGTGGATCAGGCATCCGGCGCAGGCTAGCCCGCGCTGGCTTCGGTGGGTAGCCCTGTTGTCGCTCCAGCGACAACAAACCGACCCACCCCGCGTCGGCGGGCGGCGCTCGTACACCTCAGGCGGAGTCGCGGATGACCAGTTCGGTGGGGAGGATGAGGGCGGGTTCGACGGTTTCGCCGGCGGCGAGCCGGAGCAGCAGTCGGGTGCCCTGCCGGCCGAGTTCCACTATCGGCTGCCGGACGGTGGTCAGCGGTGGATCGGTGTACGCGGCCGTCTCGATGTCGTCGAAGCCGATCACCGCCACGTCGTCCGGCACCCGCCGTCCCGCCTCGCGCAGCGTACGCAGGGCGGCGTGCGCCATCAGGTCCGAGGCGGCGAAGACGGCGTCCAGGTCGGGGTGGGCGGCGAGCAGTTCGCGCATCGCCGCCGCCCCGGACTCGCGGGTGAAGTCGCCGAGCGCCACCATCTCGGGCAGCCCGGCGGCGGCCACCGTGTCCCGGTAGCCGGCCAGCCGCTCGATCCCGGCGACCATGTCCTGCGGGCCGGCGATGGTGGCGATCCGACGGCGTCCGCTGTCGATCAGGTGGCGTACCGCCCGGGTGACCCCGCCGACCTGGTCGACGTCGATGTACGGCACGTCCGCCCCGTCGAGCGGGCGGCCGCTGCACACCACCGGGATGCCCAGCGCGGCGAGCTTGGCGGGCAGCGGATCGGCACCGTGCAGCGAGGCGAAGAGCACCCCGTCGACGTGCCGGCCGGTGGTGTAGCGCTCGACCCGCTCGTGCCCGGCCGGCGAGCCGGCCAGCATCAGCACGAGCTGCTTGTCGGCGGCCTCCAACTCCTGGGCGGCGCCCCGGATGATGCCGGGGAAGACCTGGTCGTCGGAGAAGACCCGGGTGGCCTCTTCGGGCATGACCAGGGCGATCGAGTCGGTCCGCTGGGTGACGAGGGTGCGGGCGGCCAGGTTCGGCACGTACCCCAACTCGGCGACCGCCTGGCGGACCGCCTCCTGGATCGGCTCGGCCACCGTGGTCGAGCCGTTCACCACCCGGGAGACGGTGGCGCGGGACACTCCGGCCCGTCGCGCCACCGCTTCCAGAGTGGGCCGCTGCGCCCCCGTCATCGGCACTACCACCACCTCGTCACAGCCCGTTCCGGGAGATCACCTCCTGGTACCACCGGGCGCTGGACTTCGGTGTACGCCGCTGGGTGAGGTAGTCGACGTGCACGATGCCGAATCGCTTTCGGTACCCCTCGGCCCACTCGAAGTTGTCAAGCAATGACCATACGAGATAGCCGCGCAGGTCGACGCCCCGGGCGATGGCCTCGTGCACGGCGCGCAGGTGGCCGTCGAGGTAGGCGATCCGGTCGTTGTCGGCGATCGGGCTGGTCGCGTCCGAGGTTCCCTTGTCCGGGAAGGCCGCGCCGTTCTCGGTGATCAGCAGCGGCGTGCCCGGATAGTCGGTGGCGATCCGCTCCAGCAGCCGGGTCAGCCCGGCCGGCTCGATCATCCAGCCCATGTCGGTGAGCGGGCCGACCGGCGGCAGGAACTCCACCGCCCCCTCGGTGCCGGGGAACGTGCCACCGCCGCCCGCGCCGTCCGGTCGCCCGGCGACGTAGGTCGGCGCGTAGTAGTTGATGCCGAGCAGGTCGATCGGCGCACCGATGATCTTCTCGTCGCCGTCCTGTACGAACGCCGGCTCGACGATCCGGGCGACGTGTTCGCGGATGTCGTCGGGGTAACCGCCGGCCAGCAGCGGATCGAGGAAGATCCGGTTCTGCAGGCCGTCGACCAGGCGTACCGCGGCGGCGTCGGCGGCGCTGTCCGGGTCGGCGGGGCGTACGTCGGCCGGGTTGAGGGTGATGCCGACCCGGCCGGCACCGGCCGCGCGCAGCGCCTGGGTGGCCAGGCCGTGCCCGAGCAGCAGATGGTGTACGGCGGCGAAGGCGGCACCCGGGTCCTGCACCCCGGGCGCGTGCACCCCGCTGCCGTAGCCGAGGTACGCCGCGCACCACGGCTCGTTGAGCGTGGTCCAGGTGCCGATCCGGTCGCCGAGTCGGGTGTACACGGCGGCGGCGTAGGTGGCGAAGTGTTCGGCGGTCTCCCGGGTGGTCCAGCCGCCCCGATCCTCAAGCGTCTGCGGCAGGTCCCAGTGGTAGAGGGTGACGATCGGGTCGATGCCCCGGCCCAGCAGCGCGTCGGTCAGCCGGTCGTAGAAGTCCAGCCCGCGCGGGTTGACCGGGCCGCTGCCGTCGGGCTGGATCCGGGGCCAGGACACCGAGAACCGGTACGCCTGCAACCCCAGCTCGGCCATCAGCGCCACGTCGTCGGCGTACCGGTGGTAGTGGTCGCAGGCGACGTCGCCGGTGTGCCCGGCGTGGACCTTGCCGGGCGTACGGCTGAAGGTGTCCCAGATCGACGGGCCGCGCCCGTCGTCGCGGGCCGCGCCCTCGATCTGGTACGCCGCGGTGGCCGCACCCCAGAGAAAGTTGTCGGGGAACCTGATCTCAGTCACGCCTTGACCGCACCTTCCATGATGCCGCCGATGATCTGGCGGCCGAACAGGACGAACACCAGCAGCAGCGGCAGCGTGGCGATGGCCGTACCGGTGAACACCTGGGACATGTCCTGGTAGTAGCCATCGGACAGGGCCCGCAGGGACAGTTGCACGGTGGGATTCTCCGGATCGTTGAGTACCGCGTACGGCCAGAGGAAATCGTTCCACGTGGTCATGAAGGTGAGTAGGCCGAGCACGGCGGCGGCGGGACGCAGCGCGGGCACCACCACGTTCCAGTAGATCCGGGCCGTGCCGCAGCCGTCGACCCGGGCCGCCTCGATCAGTTCGGTGCTCACCGCCTGGCCGGCGTACTGGCGCATCATGAACACCCCGAATCCGGTGACCAGCGCGGGCAGGATCACCGCGGGCAGTCGGTCGTTCAGGTTGAACTTCGTCATCAGCATGTACAGCGGGATGACGCCGAGCTGGGTGGGCACCATCATGGTCGCGATGATCACCATGAGCAGCGCGTTGCTGCCCCGGAACCGTAGCTTGGCGAAGGCGAAACCGGCCAGGCTGGAGAAGAGAACCACCGAAATGGTGACGGTGGTGGCCACGATCGCCGAGTTGATCAGCCCGGCCAGGAAGTACGCGTCGGTGTTGGCGAAGAGTCGGGAGATGTTCGCGCCCAGGTTGCCGCCCGGGGTCATCGGCGGCGGCAGTTGTCCCATGGCGTCGCTGGAGCGGCTGGCCACCACGAACATCCAGTAGATCGGGAAGACCGACAGGACCGTCGCGGCGATCAGCGCGAAGTAGGTGAGCGGGCTGGCCCGCCAGAGCCGGTTCATCGGGTTCCGCCCTTCCGCTTGCCGGTGTCCGGCCGGGCACCGGCGCCGAGCCGACGGATGATCAGTACGTTGATCGCCGCCACGATGGCGATCAGGGCGAAGAGCAGCCAGGCCACCGCCGAGCCGTAGCCGAAGTTGTAGTAGGGCGCGAAGGCGTTCTCGAACATGTACATGGTCAGCGTCTGCGATTCGCGCAGCGGCCCGCCCCGGATCGCGTTGGTGCCGGAGTGGAAGAGCCGGGGCTCGGTGAAGAGCTGGAGCCCGCCGATGGTGGAGATGATGACGCAGAAGATGATCGTCGGCTTGAGCAGCGGCACGGTGATGGACCAGAACTGCCGGGCCCGGTTCGCGCCGTCGATCGCCGCGGCCTCGTACATGTCGCGGGGGATGGCCTGCATGGCGGCCAGGAAGATCAGCGCGTTGTAGCCGGTCCAGCGCCAGTCGACCATGGCGGAGATGGCGACCCAGGAGGCGAAGCGGTTCGACTTCCACTCGATTCCGTCGATGCCGACCAGGTCGAGCAGCCAGTTGACCATGCCGAACTCGCGACCGAACAGCACCCCGAAGACGATCGCCACGGCGGCGGTGGAGGTCACGTTCGGGATCAGCACCGCCATCCGCCAGCCGGTCCGCAACCGCAGGTGCCGGTTGAGCAGGTTGGCCAGCCAGAGCGCCAGCAGCAGCTGCGGCACCGTGCTGATCAGGAAGATGCCGAGGGTGTTGACCACCGAGTGCCAGAAGTCGACGTCGGCGAGCAGCCGGGTGTAGTTCTCGGCGCCGATGAATGTGGGGTCGGTGCCGAGCAGATCCCAGTCGTGCAGCGAAACCCAGAAGGTGTACGCCAGCGGCCAGGCCCCGAACACCGCGAAGACCACGAAGAACGGGGCGATGTAGAGGTAGGGCGAGTATTTCGCGTCGATCCGGCTCCACCAGCCGGAGCCCGCCGGGCGGGGGGTGCCCGTCGCCGGTGTGACCGGTGGTCGCGCGTCGAGCTGCAACGCCATGACCCGTTGACTCCTTTCCACGCCCCCACCCCGCGCCGATCCGCTGCCGGCCGCCGCGCCCGACGTGGAGCGGGGCAGGTCGGTGGATCGGCGACGGGGTGGGCGGACGTCGGGTCGTTACTTGGCGGCGGCCTTCTTGGCGTTGGCGATCGCGTCCTGCCACCCCTGGTCGGGGCTGCGCTGGCCCAGTTCGACGGTGCGGACCGCGTTCTCCACCTCGGTCCGTACGGCCTGGTTCTTCGGGCCCATGTAGACCGGCTTCAGGGTCTTGGCACCCTCGCCGAAGATCTTCCCGACCGGGGCCTGCGAGAAGTACGCGTTGGTGGCCTCGACGATGGCCGGATCCGCAAGCGCCTGCGGCGACGAGGGCAGCGGCCCCTTGGTCTTGAACGCGCCGATGTGGCCCTGCGGGCTGGTCAGGAACTTGACCAGCTTGATGGCTTCCGCCTGGTGCTTGCTCTGGGCCGGCACGGCGAGGTGCGAGCCGCCCCAGTTGCCGCCGTCACCGGGCACCCGGGCGATGTCCCATTTGCCGCTGGCCTCCGGCCCGGCGTTGCCCTCGATCACCCCGGTCATCCAGGCGGGGCAGGCGATGGTGGCGAACTTGGACTGCTTGAAGGCCGAGACCCACTCCTCGGACCAGGAGCCGTACTTGCCGGAGAGGCCGGCGTTGATGATGGCCATCGTGGTGTCCCAGGCCTGCTTGACCGCGGGGTTGCTCTCCACCACCAGGTTGTCGCTGGTGTCGTAGTAGTGGTAGCCCTGCGCGTTGCCGGCGGTCTGGAGCACGATGGTGTTGAACGTGTTGGTGGCGGCGTCCAGGAAGGCCGCGCCGGTGTTGGCCGCCTTGAACTTCTCGCCGGTGGCGATGAAGTCCGGCCAGGTCGGCCAGAGCTTGGAGACCTCTTCGCGGTCGGTGGGCAGCCCGGCCTTGGCGAACAGGTCGGTGCGGTAGCACATGGCCATGCCGCCGACGTCGGTGCCGAGCCCGATCAGCTGCTGGCCGTCGGCGGTGAGCCCCTGGTTCCACTTCCACTCCAGGAAGTTGCCCTTGAGTTCGGCGGCACCGTGGTCGAGCAGGTTGACGAAGTTGTTCGGGTTGGCCTTGTACTCGACCATCAGGCCCTCTTCGATGGCGACCACGTCACCGGCGCCCTTGCCCGCGGCGAGCCACTGGGTGAGCTTGGGCGAGTACTCGTCGAGGTTGCCGCCGGTGCCCCGCTCGACGATCTTCACGCCGGGGTTGGCGTCCATGTACTCCTGGTAGAGCTGCTCGTAGCCGAACTGCCCGAAGACGTCGACGGTGAGGGTTATCTTGCCGTCCCCGGCGGCCTCGTCGCTGCTGCAACCGCTGGTGACGAGCAACGCGCCGGCAGCGGCCAGGGCGACCGCGGCGAGGCGGCGGCGCGGAAAGGTACGCATTATCTGGTGACCCCTCTCAGGTCGGATGGTGGTGGGGGTGGGTCTGAGAGCGCTCTCTCGTAGCCTGCGGTCCGGTCCGGATCCATGTCAAGAGAGCGCTCTCTCGCCGAGGGTCACAGAATGGCCACGAGCGGCCCTCCGGTCAGGAGGGCCGCTCGTGGCGGAGAACCGGTGCGTCAGCCCCTACCCAGGGCCAGCCAGCACGCTCAGTGGGTCAGCCGGTGCGCACCCCGGCCAGCAGGGCGCGGTCACCGGCGACGGTGAGCGTGTCGAAGCTGATCCGGCCCCAGAGCGCCAGCAGCAGGTCGCTCGCGGTGGCGCTGACGTGCACCCGGGCGTGGTGCTCGTCGTGATCGAGGATGGTGCCGGTGTCCAACAGAGCGACACCCTCGCCACGCAGCCGGAGATACCACTCCTGGGCCGCGTCGGTGGCGCTCAGCCGGACCACCCCGCGCCACTGCCCGGTCGCCGCTCGCCGGCCCGCCGGCAGCCAGGTGTCCAGCACCTCGCTCACCCCGTCGGCGGCGAGCTTCGCCTCGATCGGTTCACCCGCGGCGATGGCCAGCTGAGCGTCCCAGCGGTGCACCGCCGTCTCGTGCGCCATCCGGCGCGGCCAGAAACCCGCCTTCTTCGGCTGCGGCGCCCAGTTCCACGCCGGTGCCTCCGGGTCGAGGGTCTCGAAGCGCGCCATCAACTCGTCGTACGCCCGCTGCCACTGCTGCGCTGCGGTGACCCCCGGCGTCAGCTCGGGTCGCTGCGACCGGCGCTGCTGCGGCGGGGTGTTCGTACCCGTGCCGGCGACGGTGCTCACCCACTGGTAGATGCCGGCCAGATGCAGGGCCAGGTCGGTCACCGTCCAGCCGGGGCAGGACAGCACCGGTGTCTCAGGTGGGGCTTCCGCCACCGCGGCGCCGAACGCCGGGCCCTCCGTCCGGAGCGCACCGATCCAGAAATCCTTGGTGCCGTGCATTCTGCTCATCGCCATCCTCCCGGGGGTGACCGGACCACCTGTGGGGTGCCGCGGCTACCCCTCAGCCTAGGGTGAAAGGTGTGTCTGACGTCTACGCCCAGCCGACAGCTGCCGCTGAACCTGTCACCCCGGGTGATCTGTCGCAATACACCACATTGTGCCTTGGTGGTCCGGCGGGACGGATAGTCACCGCCGCCAGCGCCGAGGAGATCGTCGCCCGGGTACGCGAGGCGGGAGACGACCTCCTCCTGCTCGCCGGTGGCAGCAATGTGGTGATCGGCGACGCCGGGTTCCCGGGCACCGTGCTGTTGGTCCGCTCCCGGGGCCTGCGGATGCTGACCGAGGACGAGCACACGGTGACGATCCGCGTCGAGGCCGGTGAACCGTGGGACGAGCTGGTCGCGACCACGGTGGCCAACGGCTGGTCCGGGTTGGAGTGCCTGTCCGGCATCCCCGGCTCGACCGGGGCCACCCCGATCCAGAACGTCGGAGCGTACGGGCAGGAGGTCGCCGAGACCATCACCGGCGTACGGGTCTACGACCGTCGTACCGGGACTGTCGATCAGGTGGCGGCGGCGGACTGCGGCTTCGCCTACCGGAGCAGCGTCTTCAAGGGCAACGAACGCTGGGTGGTGCTCTCGGTCGACTTCCGGCTGGCGCGTTCGCCGTTGTCCGGTCCGGTGCGTTACGCGGAACTGGCCCGGGCGCTCGGCGTCGAGGTGGGCGACCGGGTGCCGCTCGCCGAGGCGCGTGCCACGGTGCTGCGGCTGCGCGCCGGCAAGGGCATGGTGCTCGACGCGACCGATCCGGACACCCGCTCGGTCGGTTCCTTCTTCACCAATCCGGTGTTGGACGGTGCCGGGTACGCGCTGCTGCGGGAGCGCGCCGCCGATCTCGGCGACCCACCGGCCTGGCCGGGTGCCGGGGACATGGTGAAGGTCAGCGCGGCCTGGCTGATCGACAAGGCCGGCTTCGGTAAGGGTCATCCCGGCCCGGAGGGCGTCGCCATCTCCAGCAAGCACACCCTCGCCCTGACCAACCCCACCGCCACCGCCAGCACCCGGGCCCTGCTCACCCTCGCCCGCGAGATCCGCGACGGCGTCCAGGCCCGTTTCGGCGTCACCCTGCACCCCGAACCCATCCTCATCAACTGCACCCTCTGACAGCCGACCCCGGGTGGGCGTCAGAGGGTGCAGTTGATGAGGAT
>NZ_POTX01000149.1 GCF_003236305.1 Micromonospora endophytica
TATAAGAGACAGGCTGTCGCCGGGGAACGGCAACATCGACGGGCGGGTGGAGGTCGACAGCTTCCAGGTGCGGGAGCCGATGCCCGACGTCGACATGCGGGTCGAGGTCCGCCCGACCGGCGATCTGTGGGAGGTGCGAGTCGAGCACTTTGCCGACACGAACCCGGAGTTCCTCGGGTCGGGTTGGAACGTGCGCTGGTCGGACGTAGAAGCCTGCGTCGAGGTGTTTGACCACGACGTGTTCTACGAGTGTGTGCCCGTGGAGCAGCTGGGGGTGGTGCGGAACCAGCGGCGGTGGCTGCGGGCGGTATACGAGCAGGACGCCGGCGGCGGTCAGGCCCGGGTGACGTTCTACACGTCGTTGGACGGGGTGACGTGGGGGGCAGGGTTCGCGGTGGAGGGCTTCCCGGAGCCGCTGGACCTGGACGCGGGGTTCTTCGAGGTGAGCGTTCGCGGAGACGTCACGGTGTCGCGAGTGGAGGTGCGCAACGGCATCGACGGGCCGCTGATCGTCGGCCCGGACTTCGAGGCGCAGCCGAAGGGCACGAAGGTGTTCGTTGATGCGGCCGGCGCGACGTGGGAGGTAAGCGGTGTCGGGATCTGCGGTGCGTGATCCGCTGGACTTGCCGTCCGGTGTCGGGCAGCGGTCGGCGTCGTATCGGTTCGAGCTGGTGGACGGGCGGACCGGGGTGCGGCGCGGGCCGGTGACGCCGTTGCGGGACACCACACCGAGCCTGGTCCACGACGTGACCGGCATCATCGTGCGGCGGGTGGAGTCGCTGACGCTGGACGTGGCCGACGCGAGGCGGCTGCGGCCGTTGACTGACCGGGTGGCGATCTCGATGGTCGTCGGCGGGCGCGAGTACCCGCTGGGCCGGTACATGATCGGCGACGCCATCCAGTTGCAGACCTCGACGGGGTCGACGGCGCCGCTGGTCCTGTTCGACGAGATGTTCGTCGTCGACCAGGAACTGGAGACGGGCTTCGAGGGCAGCGGGCAGCGCGTCGACCGGGCGGTGCTGAGGCTGCTGGCCGGGCTACCAATCGGCGAGGTGCAGGTGGACTGGACGGACCGGACGTCGGTGTCGTCGTGGTCGCCGGGCAACACACGAGGGATGGCGCTGCGGGATTTGGCCAGGCAGGGCGGCTTCTTCCTGCCGTGGTTCAACCATGGCGGCCGGCTGCGGCTGATGGGGGCGTTCGAGCCGGCGACCCGGCGGCCGACGATCGACCTGGACGCCTCGCAGCGGGTGTTCCGCGGGTCTGTGGCGCGGGGCTCGGAGCTGTTGACCGCCCCGAACCGGTTTGTCGTGGTCAGCAACGATCCGGGGACGGACGTCGCCCCGATCGTGGGTGTGTACGACGTGCCGTCGTCGGCGCCGCACTCGATCGCGCAGCGGGGGTTCGTGCTGCCGAAGGTGGTGGAGGCGCAACTGCCGTCGCAGGTGGCTGTCGACGTCTACGCGCGGACGTTGGGCATCCAGCAGACGGCGTACGAGACGGTGGAGCTGTCGACGCCGCCGGACCCGCGGCACGACGGGTACGACGTGGTGCGGTGGGACGGGCTGCTGTGGCTGGAGACGGGGTGGACGATGCAGTTGGCCGCTGGTGGGGAGATGCGGCATACGCTGCGCCGCGCGTACCCGGACACGGGCGGCGATGACCTGTGATCGACCAGCGGATGGTGCAGGTCCCGGTGCGGGCGATCGCCGAGGCGGTCCTCGACCGGGTGTTGGCGTTGGGGATCACGAGCCGGCTGCGGCCGGCGACGGTGACGGGCCCGGCGTCCGATGGTGGGTTCCTGATGGTGATGGACGGCGACACCACGGCGATGCGGGTCGTGTCGCTGGTCGGCGTGCTGCCGAAGGACGCGCGGGTGATGGTGCTGATGACGCCGCCGGCCGGGCACCATGTGGTCGGCTACCTGGGGGTGCCGCCCCGGGCGGCGTACCTGGCCGACACCGGGGTGGTCAACAACGAGCTGGCGGTGACGTACGCGGCGGGCTGGGCTCAGCAGGACAACGCGTACCGGATCGTCGGGTCGCGCATCGAGCTGAATGTGAACGTGCGGCGCACCGGTGGACCGATCACGGCGAGTGCCCTCGGCAACATCGGCGACACGCTGATGGTGACGCTGACCGACCCGATGTTTCGGCCGACGATGCCGAAGCACCACCTGTTCCGGTCGTCGGTGACGTCGGGGTCGGCGGTGCTGGAGGCGAACGGTCAGCTGACGCTGCTGGACATGCACTCGACGTCGGTGATCGCGACGAACGACGTCGTGTGTGTGTCCGTCGACTATCCGTTGCCGCTGGTCTGACGGCCGCTGTAAACAGCGCAGCCCCGGATCGCGAAATCCGGGGCTGCGCTGCGTTCACGTGGAGACACCAGCATAGCGGGCGGCCCGCAGATGGGGCAAAGTAACCCGCTAGTCGTACATACATTATTGACGTCCCACGCGATCTTGATATACAATGTTTTTGTACGTATCGCTCTACTTTTGGAGGAGGTACGGATGAGTGGACCGCTGCTCGTGGCTGGGCGTCACGAGTTCGTGGACGACAGGGTGACGCAGGCGTTGGCCGAGGAGTGCGCGGTGCGGCTGCTGCACGAGATGCTGCTGGATCCGCCGTCGGTGTTCTCGGGCGGCCGGGTGTGCCTGGTCGGACACTGTGACCTGCTGGCCCTGGCGAGGAAGTTGGTGCACCAAGCGCCGTCCATCGCCGCCCGGATGGCAGCCTGACCGTCCCCGGCCAGTGCCGTACATTGACCCTGTATGGCATCCGGCTGTGGGAGGAGAGGAACGATGAAGGTGAGCCAGACCAGGCTCAAGGCGGCGGCGCGCAAGGTGTCCGACAACCTCACGAAGCCGGGACCGCTGGACCTGCCGCCGGTGGTGGGGCTCAAGGAGATCGTCCGGATGTTCGACGTGAAGGACAACACGCCGTACCAGTGGCGGTCGAAGGGTGTCCTGCCGAAGGAGGACGGCGAGGTCAGTAACAACCCGGTGTGGAAGGTGACCACCATCTACCAGTTCGCCGAGGACACAAAGCGGACGATCGTGTGGGACCCGTGGGACGTGCTGGTCGACGACGAGGCCACACAATAATGAGCACATGCGGAGACATTGCGGCCGTACAGACCGGGTGTAGGGTGCCGGACAACGCATCGACCCCGCCAGGCGGTCATCCGGCGGGGTCGAGGAGAAACCCGGAACAGAGAACGGGTCGCACGCGCATCATACGCCAGTTCGGGCAGCGGTGTGCTGGCGGCGCTGCACAGAGAGGCCGCCTGCATGGTGGACCGGTGGACGGTCGAGCGCGCGGTGAGGCACGAGCTATGCACGCTCGACCCTCCCGGCCGGCAGCTCGTCCTGACGCTGCTCACGTGGTCCGACGCGGCCACGGCGGTGATCCCCGAGCAGTTCACGCCGAGCCTGACCGACTTGCAGAAGGCGACCGGGCTTGCCCGGTCGTCGATTGCGAAGTGGCTCAACCTGCTGGAGGGCAAGGACGGCGAAGGCGGCGAGGAACGCCTGGAGAGCAAGTGGGTGTGGCGCGAGCGGCCGACGGTCGCGGACGCCCGGCGCAAGAAGGCCCGGACGGTCTACCGCATGGGAGTGCCGCCCGGGCTGTTGCGCCGGCTGATCGAGCTGGGCGTCGTTGGTCCGCCAGTCGGAACGAGTTGGTCCGCCACGCGGACGCAAGACATACAGGGAACAAGAACCGGTCGGTCGCGGCGCGAACGGTGACCACCGGTACGTCGAGGGGCCCAACGGCCGATGCGCCCACCCCGGGTGCGCCCGCTCGGCCCCGCTGCACGGCCCGAACCTGCGGGCCGTGTCCGAACAGGACAGGAGAGTGATCGGGGAGTGAAGCTGCACCTCGTGTCGGTCGACGTCGCGCAGTGCGCGACGTGCAGCGGTGAGCTGGTCCCCGCCGGGGACGACTGGCGCCACCCGGTGCAAGGCGGCTGCACTGAGCTGGGCACCCCGGTGATCTGCCGGAACGGCGACTGCGGCCAGCCGGCCGCCGTGGGCAGCGAGGTCTGCCTGGACTGCTCAGGCGCTTTTTCGTCGCCCAAAGGTGTACGGCTACGGTCCAACAATGCGGCCGTATAAAGTCTATGTAGGTTCGTTCACGTGGAAAGGGACGAGATGAGTTCACGATTTATGCCGGCGACCAGGAAGAAGGCGAAAGCGCGGATCGCGCTCGCCGGGCCGAGTGGGGCGGGCAAGACGCTGACTGGCCTCAAGCTGCTGTACACGCTGACCGGCTCGGCCATCGTGGCTGACGGTCTGGAGCGGATCGCGTTCGTCGACACCGAGCGGGATTCGGCCGACAAGTACGCGGTCAACCCGCAGCTTCCCGGCGTCGGCGACATGACGCCCGAGGAGGCCGGCGGATACGGCTTTCAGAAGTTTTCCCCGGTGCGGTACGACCCACGGCAACTCGTCGAGCTGATCGACGAGGCGGCCCTGGCGGGGTTCACGGGCTTCATGCTCGACTCGGCGTCGCACTACTGGTTCGGACCCGGCGGCATCCTGGAACTGGTCGACCTGTTCGCCCGCAACCACGGCGGCCGGTCGATGGACGGGTGGAAGGACGTACGCCCGATCGAGCGGGCGTACGTCGAGGCGCTGATGAGCTTCCCCGGACACGTCGTGGTGTGCCTGCGGTCAAAGCAGCGCTACGAGATCACCGAGGGCGCCGACGGCCGGAAGCAGGTGTCCAAGCTGGGTATGCAACCCGACCAACGCGACGGCCTGGAGTACGAATTTGACCTGGTGGGCGACATCGACCAGGCGCACTACCTGCGGGTGACGAAAAGCCGCTGCGATGCTCTGGCCGACCAGGTGATCCACAAGCCGGGTGAGGAGTTGGGCCACCAGCTGCTCGACTGGCTCGACAACGGCGAGCCGCCGAGGGACCCCGACTGGCCCAAGGCCCTCGCCGCGTGCGCCACGCGGGAGGACTTGGCGGTGCTGTGGCAGCGCGCGCAGCGGCTCGGCAAGACGCAGAAACTACGGGACGCCTTCAATCAGCGAGGCGCGGAGATCACCGCTGCGCGCCGCGCCGCAGAAGCCCCCGGTACGCAGCTCGCCGACGCGGTGACCGAGGCGTCCGGAGCGCCCGCCCCGGATGCCGCCGAGGAGGCCACCGCACGGCCGGCCCGCGCCGTGGGGCGGAAAGCTGCCGGACGGCTGCCCGAGACGTCGGGAGCTGGCCGATGACCGTGCAGCAGGCGTCCATGAGGGCGGCAGTGCTCAAGGCACTCATGGACGAGGTGAAGAAGGTTTACGACGTGGCTCGCGCCGAAGCCGACGGGCGGCTGGTCGAGCTGAACGCCGAGCTGGGCGTCAAGACGATCGAAGTTCGGTTGCCCGGCTACGACGGTCCGGTGGCGCAGGTGACGCTCTCCGAGCCCAAGGCGGGCTTCGTCGTCGAGGAAGCCGGGTTCCTGGCCTACTGCAAGGCGGAGCACCCCACCGAGGTGCAGGCGACTGTGCCGGAACCGGTGGAGTCGGTGCGGCCAGCGTTCCGCAAGGCCCTGCTCGGCCGGTTGCGGATCGAAGAGGACGGCACCGTCGTCGACGGCGCGACGGGCCGGATCCTCGACTTCGTGGAGGTCGCACAGCCGGGCCGGCAGTCAACGACGCTGACCTTCAAGAAGGGCGGCCGTGAGGAGGTAGCGGCGGCCTACCGAGACGGTCGGCTGGCTCTGCCCGAGCTGCTGGCGCTGCCGGCGGCACCGCAGGAGTGAGCGGTGCGGGGCCGGGCGGTGGGCGACCGTCACCCGGCCCCGCTCCACACCGGAGGGAGGTGAGCGGTGACGATCGACGCCAAGCTGGTGCGTGACGGCCTGGTCGACGTCGACGCGTTCACCGCGGCCGCCGAGAGCGGGCCGGTGGGGGAGTGCGACGGCTGCGGCGGGCCGCTCGACGGCTCGGCGCAAGACGGCGGCGGGCTGGTGTGGCTGACGATCAGATGCCGGGTGTGCGGGGCGGAGCGGACGTCGCCGGGTGGCCGGTGTCGGCCCCGGCCGGCGGGTTGGCGGCCGGCGCCGCGGGCGTGGGTGGTGGAGGCGGCGGCCGAGTTGGAGGCGCGGCGGCTGGGCGAACAGCCCGCGCAGGAATAGCGGGCTCCGCCTGTTCACAGCTCGTCTCAGCGCCCATCGGTCAGCTCCTCACTCCCACACTTACCCGACGAGCGGCGTCCGCTACGGGCCCACCCGTAGTTTCCAGAAACAACGGTAAGCAGTTGACTTAGGCCCTCACCTTGGGTCGCTTCCTCAAACTGGGCTTCCGGGGGTTCCGATCACGGGTGGCACTCCTCGGAGCAGATGGAGCCGATGAACCCCGTCAGCTCGGGGTGGTTCCGGAACCATTCGAGGCGTAGGCGCAGGTGCTTGAAGCGCAGGTGGAGCTGGTTCTCCAGTCGCTGGCGGGCGTACTTGCTGTCTTCGGCGATGACGTGCAGCAGCTCCAGGCCGTGAGGGTTGCCGCCGTCGAAGTCTCGCATCCGCTCGTACGGGTCGACGGCCTCACCGATCTTGATACAGGAGCCGCTGGCGATGAAGTACACGCCGGCGTAGTGGTGCGGCAGGCCGGGGTCGCCGAAGCAGCCGAAGGCGGTCAGGTTGGCTTCGATCATGGCTTCTTTCGGGTCGCCGTGGGTGCCGTAGCTGCGGATCTTTCGTCGGTATCGGGTGGTCAGCCGCCTTCGGTCCCGGTATTCGTCGTAGGTGGTCATCGGTTACCGTCCCGGCGGGAGCAGGTGCCGGCCAGGCCGGCGCCGTTGGCGGCGCGGCGGGCGTTGAGAACCCGCATGAACTCCTGGCGGGCTGGTGGTGAGGTGGTTGACCTTCGCGTCGACCCTGTCGAGACTCTGGCCTTGCTGTGCCTGGGTCTCGCGGAGCGTACCGAGCACGCGGGTGTGGCCGCGGAGTTCGGCGCGGTAGTCCGCGATGTCGCGGTCGGTGCCGGCGGCCAGGGTCCGGGCGGTCCCGCTGCCTCTTGCCACACGATTGCCAACTCGGCCTCCCTCGCCGCGATCCGCTGTTCCAGTTCCTCAAGGCTGCTCATCGCTTGCGATTCTCTCCGCCGGCGCGGGCGGTGGCCAGGGTGGTCTGCGCGGCGCTGGTGGGTGTCACGCTGACCGTCTTCTTCCTGAGTGAGGTGCTAAGGCACCTCGCGCTGCCGATATGTAAGAGGCCGGCGACCCGTTCTCGACTCTCCGTGTGGCTGGCCGCTTACCCCGGACGGTGCCGGCGCTCGGCCCTGAGCGACGACGGCGTCTTGTTGCAGTGGCAATAAGTGCGGTCGCAATGGTTGAATGTGACCGCACCTTGCGAAGATCGGCAAGGGGTCGGCCAGTGCACCTGTCGGGGGACGCATGGCTGGCCGAACCTACGCCATCTCCGCGTGGTGCGAAGAGCCCGGAGCCCGCTTCCCGCGATGCTCCGGGCTCTTTGCGCTGCGAATACGCGATATGGCTCCCTGTGTTGACGGGAGGGGCGGAAGGTGTGAGTCGGCGGAGTGTGGCAGTGTCGATAAGGTGTCACGAACTCACACCCGCCTGTGGGTGGCACAGTTCGGTGACGCACTGCTAACTTACAGGTCGGCCCTGTGTCGATCGGTCAACGCGCGATCAGCGCCGCTGCCGATCGAAGTGGAGGTCTTAGCCACAAGCGGACGCCGGCTGGAGAAGTTAACAGAGAGTAGGACAGCGGGGAGTCACGAGTGCGCTGTTACGGGTACGACGAGACAGGACGCGAGATCATCCCGGCTGAGGCTGCCGTGATCCGCGAGGTCGTGCAGCGGGTTCTGGACGGGGAGAGCATGCGCTCCGCCGTCGCCGATCTGCGCAAGCGCGAGATCATGACGTCGGCCGGACGCCCGTGGACGCAGCAGTCGCTGTCGCGTCTGCTGCGCAACCCGCGCCTGGCTGGCCTCAAGACGTACCGCGGTGAGGTGATCGGCAAGGGCGAGTGGAAGCCGATCCTCGACCAGGGCACGCACCGCAAGCTGCTGACTGTGCTCGAGGACCCGTCGCGTAAGCAGCCGGCCGCGACGAACGTACGCAAGTACCTGCTCTCCGGTGGGTTCCTCCAGTGTGGCTATCCGCTGGAAGGCGAGGGGGAGGAGGTGCGCCGCTGCGGAAAGTCGCTGTACACGCAGCCGAGCAACTCCGGCAAGCGCGGGTACGTGTGCCGCTCCGGCAGCCCGAGCTACGGATGCGGTCGCATCCGGATCGCTGCGGCAGCCCTGGAGGAGGAAGTCGCGACCCGGGCCCTCGCGCGGCTGGGATCGCCGAAGGTGCGTGCCCGGTTGGAGGCTGCCGTGGGCTCTGTGACCCCGACGGAGGAGCACATCGACCGTGCGGTGGCGGCGATCGACGAGCGGCTGGCGGAAGCCGGCCAGGCGTACGCGAAGCGTGAGATCAGTCTGGTGACGCTTAAGGCGATCGAGGAAGAGGCCCGGAAGGAACGGCGGAGTCTCAAGGAGACCTTGGCCCAGTCCACGCGGTTGCAGTCGCTGCCAGCGACAACCCCCGAGGGGCTGGCAGCGTGGTGGGTGGACGCGCCGCTGGAGCGGCGGCGGGAGTTGCTTGCGTTGGTGCTGGACCGCATCATCGTGCTGCCGGCGACGCAGCCGGGAAGGACGCACCTCGACGCGGATCGGCTGGAGTTCGTCTGGAAGTGAGCTGACAGAGGGCTGGGCTTCTGCCCTGAGCCGTTGTCGGTAAGCGTTTGCCCGCATGGCTGACTGATCGCATTGCGCTCCCCATTTGGTCTGTCGCTCACAGTGGTGGTGGGTTTACGATCTTCAACGCTGTCTGTTCAGAAGCGTTTTGCTACGCCCCTGCTGTCGGGTCGCAGTGCCACTGCGGGGGTATCGAGGCAAGAGACGGGGGCATGGTTTTGCCGCGCAGGCGCAAGATCGAGGTGTTGAAGCTGGCCCAGCGGATCGAGGCGGAGCTGGCGTCCGGACGGGTGGACGACGTGGAACTGAGCGATGAACAGATGCGGCGGGTCGCGAGCCTGTTGCGGCCGCCGGTCCCGACGCCATCGGCCGAGCCGGCTACTGCTGACCCGGCCGTCGCCGGGCGGATCCACCGATGGGCGTCGCGGGGCGCGGCGGCCATGTTCCACTTTTCGGCCCTGATCACGCTTGCTGCCGGAACCCCGCCGCCCCTCTGAGTCATGCGCTACGTGCGTACATAAAATATTGACGGCAAGATCGATCTTTCATACAATGAAGTTGTACGAAAAAAGTACAACTCACGTGGAGGAAGACGATGGTTGCCAAGAAGCCGTCCCTGCGAAGCATCCAGGTCGCCAAGATTGAGCCGGACCCCAGTCAGCCCCGGAAGCTGTTCACCGAGGAGGAGCTGACCGAACTGGCTGCGTCGATGACCAAGCTCGGTCAGCTTCAGCCGATCGCCGTTCGCAAGACTGGCCGGCAGGGCCACTATCGCCTGGTGGTTGGCGAGCGGCGCTGGCGGGCAGCCCAGCAGGGCGGCATCGAGAACCTGGCCGCGATGGTCTGGGAGATGGACGACGAGGCGGCGTTCATTGCGCAGGTCGCCGAGAACGTCAACCGGCAGGACATGACGCCGATGGAGGAAGCCGCCGCCTACGCGCGCCTCGCCGACGCCGGCTGGGAGACGCGGGCGGTCGCCGAGCTGTTCGGCAAGAGCGAGCCGTACATCGGATGGCGGATCGACCTGCTCGGCCTTATCGACGACGCGAAGCAGCTCGTCGCCAAGGGGCAGCTGCAGGTGGGCGTCGCCTGGTACGTGTGCCGGCTGTCGCCCGACCAGCAGCGGCGGTTCCTGGTGAAGTGGGCGCGCGGCGAGTTCTCCTCGGCGCGGGACGCCGAGGCGTTCGCCAAGGCATGCAAGGCGGCCGAGGAGCAGGCGGAGTTCTTCCAGATCGACAAGGGAGAGCACGACGAGGAGGCGCAAGCCGAGGTGGTCGCCAAGCGGAGGAAGGTCGTCAGCAAGATCGAGGGGCTGGAGACGGCCGGGAAGATCCTGCACGAGCTGGCGCAGATGGACGCGGAGGAGCTGGCGCGGCTGCTCGCCGGAGCCGAGGGCGGCGTGGCCGGGCACCGGCAGCGCGTCGACGACCTTCGGACGCTGGCGAGCAAGGTGTCGTCGAAGCTGCGCAAGGCGCAGGCCCTGGCCGCCGCCGTCACCGTCGAGCTGGACCCGGAGGCCGTCGCGGTGGTCCCGGCGGAGGTCGTCGACGTGACGTCGGCCGGCCCGATCAAGGCGGACCCGAACTGCGAGTGGGAGGGCCACGACAACGCGGTGCAGGAGGCCGGGTTCTGCTCGGTGTGCCAGCACTGAGCGAAGCAGGTAGGCGGCGCCCCGCGCGATGTGCGCGGGGCGCTCGCGCCGTCCAGCGAACCCTGTCCCGGTGCCGGGCGAGTGCGTATGCTCCCGGCGTGGAGGCCCGGCGTGGCAGCTAGCTGTACGGCCGCAGTTTGACCGCTGTGTCCATCTAGGATACAATGTTTATGTACAACCCTTGACTGTTGGAGGCGATCGGTGCGTCCAGTCTGGTCACGGTCCTGTGGGCCTGGCCCCTGCCGCACGAGCCGGCCGACCTCCAGCAGGCGATGCGGCAAGCGCGGGCCGAGCTTTACCAGCAAGCGCGGATGATGAACGCGGTCCCGCTCGGGCCGGCGACCTGCTGGGTCCGCCCTCCGGGCGGTGTTCGACACCCACGTCGGCCCGGCGCTCGTCGCGGAAGTAAAGGCAGCTCGACTGCCGGAGGAACCGAACAGAGAGGGGCGCAGTGTCCGCAAGGTATACGGCCGCAATATTTCACTGCGGCGACCGATCAACGCGGGGAGGGCTCGCGTGAAGTCGCTCGCAGAGATCGAGCAGGAGGCCCGCCAGGTCAAGGCGGCCCTGCCCGGCTACATCGCGATCCGCGACCTGGCCGCCGCAGCGCTGACCGGGATGGCCGACGACCTCGGCCTGGACCTGGAGGAGCGGGACGTCCGCGACCTGGCCACCGCCGTGGTCGACGCGATCCACAAGCCAGCCGAGCTGCAAGGCATCGCCTTCGCCTGCACCGTCGCCGACATGGAGGTGGCCGCCAACGACCGGTGGCTGCTCACGCCGGCGAGGGAGAAGGCCAAGAGCGACCCCGACGCCCGCAAGACGCTGCCCTACCTGGAGCAGCACGCCGAGGGCGCGCAGAAGGTCCGCAACGAGCTGGTCGAGCGGCTGGCCAGGGTCGGCCGCGAGTGGATGGCGAAGCGGCAGCCGGCGGCAGTCGTGGCGATGCCTCCGGCCGAGGCCCGAGCCGAGTCGAGGACGGCGGCGTGACCGGGCCCGTCGTCGTCGTACCGCAGCCCGCCCCGGAGCAGGCCGGCCGGATCCGGGCGGCGTGGAGCCGGCCGCCCGCACCGCGGACGACGGCCGCCGAGCCGATCACCGACAGCGTGGCGGCTCTGGCCACCCGGTACCTCGTCAACGGCTACACGCCGGAGGACGTGGCCGAGCGGTTCGAAGTCGACCGCAGCTGGTGCCGGGCAGTCGCCGTCCGGCTGCGAGGAAGGAGGTAGCCGATGCCTGACCAGGTGCCGGCCAGGGCCCTCGTCGGTGGTGGCGTCCGCGCTGGACGTCCTGGCCGCGCACCTGGATGAGCTGATCCCGGTGATCGGAAAGTTCTACGACGACCATGCAGAGCCCAATGGGGGATGAGTTGCAGCTGTTCACGAACCGCTACCAGCGGTTCCGCCCCGAACAGGGGGCGCCGGTCCGCACGACCGTCGGCGCTCCCCGGTTCCCGTTGCCGTACGACCTGGCCGGGTACGCCCGGCTCCTCGCGCCGACCTACGGAATGCTCAAGATGGCCGAGGGCCCGTACCGGCACATCTATCTGGAGCGGCTGGAAGCCGCCGGTGTCGACCTGATCTCCGAGCAGCTTGCCGAGATTGCCGACTACGCCGGCAGCGATCAGCTCGTCCTGCTCTGCTTCTGCGACCTGTCTGTGCCACCACCTGACAACTGGTGCCACCGGCGCATGTTCGCCGCCTGGTGGGAGGAGCAGACGGGCCGCGAAGTACGCGAACTGGCCGAGCGGCGCGAACCGCCGGCCCCGACCCTGTTTGACTGACCGAAGGAGTTCACGTGGAAATGACTCTCGACCGGCCGCCCGCGGACGCGGGCGCACGCCTCGACCTTGACCCCGAGTTGCAGCCTGGCGAGTCCGGTTACTTTTCCGGCGAGTGGCTGGAGTACGACTCCGACGGCGGCAGCCGCTTCGAGTCGGCGTACGCCGGCACGCTGATCCGTCGCTGGAACGGATGGGCGGTGTGGGAGTGCACCCGCGAGGTCGCTGAGGCGATCGTCACCGACCAGGAGGCGGAGCGCCGGCACCTGCGCGCGACCCTCCGGGCGCAGGGCGTCGAGGAGCCGAAGCTGAGCACGATGGTCGACGACAGCGTCTCCGAGATGCGGTGGGACGGCGACGTGATCGTGGTCGACCGGCGTCCGTACGGTGAGGACGAGCCGGAGCTGAGGATCGCGCCCGACGAGCGCGGCATGTACGTCGTGATGGGCGGCAATTGGACGTGGGAGGAAGTCCCGGTCGACGCCGCCGACACCGTGCACGGATTCGTAGCACTGTAGCCGTATAGCTGGGGCCGGTCCGTTGGGCCGGCCCCTTCCGCTTGGGCAAGATCAACGGTGATCCCGGCGGGATCACCGGCTGCCACAACGGGCCACAACCGGCCACAAGGGAGTACGACTGGACACGGCCTGAGCAGGCCCGATAGAATAGACGCAGGTCAGCAGCCCGAAGCGTGGGGGTTCAAGTCCCCCCTCGGACACGTACAGTTACCCCACAGTAATCAGCGTCAGGCTTAGCCTCGACGCTGATTTTGTTTTGGCCGGGGTGGTAGGTGAGGGCGAGTCGTAGCTCGCGGTAGACGTTGCTCTTGTCCTGGTGGTGGGCGTTCCGCAGGGTGGTGCGGATGTCGTTGAGGCTGCCCACGAGGTGCCGGATGTCGTCCTCCGCGAGACGGCGAGGCGCTTGCGCTTGTGCTGCTGCTTGATCGCGTTGAGTGACGGCGGCGGCGCGTTGGGCGTTGACCTCGGCCATCCATGCGGCGACGGTGGCGGGGTCGCCCCCGGCGTCGGCGATGGCGCGGTATTGGAGGACTACCAGGCCGGACCTGCGCACCGCGGGTGCTTCGCGGCCAAGATCCGTCTGCCCTACGCGTGTAGGAGAAGCTCGGCGATCTCCTGCACCCGTGCCACGGTGATGCCGGTGCGCTGCTCCACGGCCAGCGGGTGGTCAGTCGGTTCGAGCACCACATGCGGGCGGGTGCCGACCTGATCGGTGTGCACCTCAGCCTTGAGATTCAACGTTTCCATCGGATAGGCGGGGAGCTGGGTAGACAGCCAGCCGAAGTACGCCGGCTCCTGCTCCCGTCCGGGCGTCGTCCACAACTCCACTGTGCGGCGGAAGTTGTCCTTACTCAGCGATACCCACACACCCCATTCGAAGTCTTCCTCGGCGTCGAGGACGGGGATGACCAGCCGTGCCCGCACGAAGTAGTGCTGCCCATGGATGAGGCAGGTCTCGTCTTCTAGAACGCTGTACTCGTCGCCGTCGAACTCGTTGCGCCAGTACGCCGGCGCCGGCGCGCCGTACGAGAACGGGAGCCCATCGTGGCGCTGCCCGCAGCCCCCGCACACAAACCCATGATCGATCACGGCATGACGGTACCGCCGCCGACCGACAGCGGATCGCACACTGCCTCAGCCACCAGCGTCACCGCAACTCATGCGTCCCGGTCGGCGGGGCAACGTACGACTGGTGGATGGCCACCGCCTGGTCGCCGCGTGCCTTCAGATATCCACACCTCCGACGGGCGTCGCAGTGCATCATCAGGCAGCCGTCACGGCTTTGCAATGGCGCGGTAGACGGACCGGGCCGGACAGGTCACCTCGTACGACGGCGGCGGCGACGACCCGTTCGGCGCGTCGCCTGCGCATGCGCAGTGCCGAGGAGGCCACACCCTCATCGGCGGCACGTTGCTCGATCAACGCGTCGCCGAAGCGCGTGGCGCTGATCAGCTCGGCGGTGTCGGCGGTGATGAGGCCGGCGGCGGCTGCCCGGCCAAGCAGGAGGTCCGGATGCCCGTACGGCATTCGCGGTGTCCGTGAGCCGGTGGCCAGGTCGAGGGGCAGTTCCTCGCTGTCGTCGGCGGTGATGACGGTGGTGCCGGCGCGCCAGGCGGCCCAGCACAGCCGCAGCCACAGCCGGGGTGTGTCCAGGTCGGCGGTGCGCAGGGCGTGCAGGAATCCGGCGAGGACTTCGGAGTCGACGTCGTCGGCGTGTTGGGGGCGGCCGCGGCTGATTTTCGCCGCGAGGTGTGTCAACGCGGGTAGCGCGACGCCGATGGCACCGACGACCCAGGCGGGTCCCCAGTCGCGGGCGTGGTGGGCGAGTTGTCGCCACAGTTTGTCGGTGGTGTCGCTGTCGTAGCGATGGAGTTTGACGAGTGTGCGTAGTTGGTCCAGGGGCAGGGTGGTGTCCGGCAGGCCGGGTACCGGTCGGGCGTCGAAGACCAGTGGTGCGGGCTCGCAGGTCAGCAGCGCGAACGCGGTCTCGGCGGTGGTCAGCGCAGTGTCCGCTGTGCGGGTGGTTGGTGCCATCGTGATGTCTCCTCGGCAGGGAGCCTGTCGCCCGGGTGCGAAGGCCGAGGCCCTCGATTGGGACAGCTCGACCTGACATCAGCGCCGGTTGTCAGCCCGGGACAGGCCGTGTCAGGTCCGGTCAGGTTCACCGCCGTCAGGGAAGATCACTTGTCCGTCGGTCGGGTTGTCAGGTGGCGGGGTGACGGGTGCTGTCAGGTCGGGGGTGGGTTCGACCTGCCTGTTGAGGTTCCCCCCGGGATGTGGACACCGGGTTATGCCGCGATCTGATGCAGCGTAGTCGGTGTGAGGGTCTGTTCGTAGTCGGTGGGGCTGAGGTAGCCGAGTGCGGAGTGGCGGCGGCGGTGGTTG
>NZ_POTX01000014.1 GCF_003236305.1 Micromonospora endophytica
CACGAGCCTTATCGTCGGCAGCGTCAGCTGTGTATAAGAGACAGGTCCAGGTGTGGCGCCAGAGGGTGAGGAGGAAGGTGGCGAGAAGGAGCAGGCCGGCGGCGCGGGTGATCGGCACCGCGTCGGGGTGACGGCCGAACAGGTCACCGGCGTAGTCGACCACCATGCCGACGGCGGTCGACGGCGAGGTCCACTGCACGGTGTCGCCGCTGCGGCTCAACCCGCCGAGCCAACCCGGCCCGAGACCGGTGAGCAGTGAGGGGGCCACCAGCCCGCCGAGCACCCCGACGAGCAGCGGCCCACCGTCGCGCAGCAGCGTCGCCACCCGGGGCTGCCCCCGCACCGCGGCCAGCGCCGCGAACGGCACCACCACCACGGCGGTGACCTTCACCGACACCGCCAGCCCGAGCAGCACCCCGGCGACAAGCACCACCCAGGGCCGACCCGGCAGCAGCAGGCCCGGTCGCGCCGGCCGACGGGTCACCAGCAGCAGGGCGGGCAGGAGCAGGCCGAGCATCACCGCGTCGTTGTGGGCACCGGCTACCAGGTGCACACCGACCAGGGGGCAGGCCAGCAGCAGCCAGGTCGCCCGTCGGGCCGGCACGCCGCCCGCCCGGGCCAGGCCGGGCAGGCAGGCCGCCGCCACCACCAACCCGGCCACCGCCAGCAGCCGCAACAGCAGCACCGTGCCGACCAGGCCGCCGCCGAGCACCACGGCCAGCGCGGCGAGCAGCACGAAGAACGGGCCGTACGGTGCCGGAGTGTCCCGCCAGACCGGCGCGACCGTGTCCAGCCACGGGCAGCCGGCCGCAGCCACCCCGGTGATGTACGGATCACCGCCGTCGGCGTACACCCAGCCCTGACAGGCGTACGAATAGACGTCCCGGCTGCCCAGCGGGGCGGTGACCAGCAGCGGCAGCGCCCACAGCCCGGCGGTGACGTACGCCCACCGGGTCGACGGCGCCCCGCCGCGCAACGCCCACCAGGCCCCCACCATGGCGGCGGTGCCGAGCAGCCACAACGCCACGGCCAGCGGACCGTTCCCGGAACTCCGGGCGGTACTGGTGTCGGGCAGCGCACCGCCGAGGTACCCGGCGACCGCCAGCGACACCGCTCCGGCCAGCCCGATCCAGCGGACATTCCGGTCCCGCCCGGTCGACGGCCGGGCGTCACGGCCTTGTGCCGACCGGCCGTCACGGCCATCTGGCGGCCGGGCGTCACGGGCGGTGGTGCGGTCACCGGCGTGGGCACCGGGTTCCGGACGGGCACCGGGTTCCGGGTGGGCACCGGATCGGGAGGTGCCGGGATCGGTCACCGGCGTGCCTCTCCTCAGGGGACGGCAGCGGGCGGCAGGCCGCGCGAACCGTCCTTAATCGGCGGGAACCGGGCGGCGGGCCGCCCGAGCCGACCGTACCAAGCGAACCGCCACCCAGATCACGAACAGCGTCATCAGCGGCGCGCCTACCGTCTTGGTGTAGCGGGGCAGCCCGGTGCCGTCGGCCAGCACGTGGAACGCGGAGTACACCGTCACCGCGCTGAACCACCAGGTGCGCTGCGCGGTGGCGGCGAGCAGGACCAGCGGCCAGAACCAGTACCAGGGGTGGAACAGCGGGGCCAGCGCCACCGTCGCGGTCAACGCCAGCGCGGCGTGCCACAGCGGTTCCCGGTGGCGGGCCCGGAACCACAGCCACACCAGCAACGCCAGCAGCACCACCACGGCGATGCCCCGGGTCACCGGCAGCGCGTCGATGTGCAGGCCGAAGGGGAGCGCCAGGTAGCCGATGGTCTGCCCGACCGCGGTCGGCGGCGAGGTCCAGGCGATCACCTCGTTGCCGTGCGACAACCCGGTGATCCAACCAAGGTCCAGCCCGGCGGCGAGGGTCACCCCGAACACCGTGCCCACCGCCCCACCGACCACCGGCGTACCGTGCCGCAGCAGCCCGCGCAGGGAGAACCCGCCGGGGATCGCGGCGAGCGCCGCGAACGGCACCACCACCAGCGCGGTCACCTTGATCCCGGCGGCCAGGCCGAGCACCACCCCGCCGGCCAGCAGCGGCCAGGTCCGGCCCGGCCGGCTGACCACCACGGCCAGTCCGGCCACCAGCAGCCCGACCATGATCGCGTCGTTGTGCACCCCGGAGATCAGGTGTACCCCCACCAGCGGGCTGGCCAGGGCGAGCCAGAGCGCCCGCTCGACCGGCACGCCGCAGCGGCGGGCCAGCACCGGCAGGCAGGCCGCGGTGAGCACCACCCCGGCCACCGCGAGCACCCGGAACAACGCGATGCTGCCGAACAGCGAACCGGTAACGGCGACCACCGCCCCGGAGATCACCACGAACAGCGGCCCGTACGGGGCCGGGGTGTCTCGCCAGATGTGCGACATGGTGTCCAGCCAGGGGCAGGGCAGGGTGGAGACGCCATACTCGTACGGGCTGATGCCGTTGGAGTAGCTGGCCCCCTGGCAGGCGTACGCGTACGCGTCCCGGCTGCCCAACGGCGGCGTGACCAGGAACGGCAGCACCCACAACCCGGCCGTGACCAGCGCCCACCGGACCGACGGCACCCGGTCCCGCAGCACCCACCAGGCGACCGCCATGGCGACCGTGCCGAACAGCCACAACCCGATGATCAGCGGCCCGTTCGTGCCCTGCCAGATCTTCACCGGTGTGGGGCGCAGGTCTCCGTCGGGCAGGGCGCCACCGAGGAACGCGGCCACGGCGAGCATGATCGATCCGGCAAGTCCGATCCAGCGCACGAGGTGATGGGGCACCCAGACATGCTGCCAGTACCGTGATCGAGACACGGAGGTGGGCATGCGGGGCAGTCGTACGGTGGCGTGGGCCGCCGCGTGGGCCGGGGCGGCCGGTGTGGCGTACCTCATCCTCCCGGCGATGGGCTCGGACCTGGCGGCACAGGTCGCGCGGGCCGACTTCTTCGCCACCCACGGCCCGGTCCCGATCGACATGCGCTGGTACGGCGGCGTCCAGCAGTTCGGCTACAGCCTGCTCGCCCAACCGGTGATGGCCCTGCTCGGGGTGCGTGTCACCGGCGCGGTGGCGCTGATCGCGGCGGCAACCGTGTTCGCCGCGCTGCTGGTGCGCGCCGGGGTACCCCGACCGCTGCTCGGCAGCCTGGTCGGGGTGGTCACCATCGCCGGCAACCTGGTCTCCGGCCGGGTGACGTACGGACTCGGGGTGGCCTTCGGCCTCGCCGCCCTGCTCGCCCTCACCTGGCACCCGACCGACACCCGTCCCGGCGGAACGTCACCGACGCGGGCCGGCCCTCCCCCCGGCGGCTCGCCACCACCGACGCCGGCGGGCTCTCGTCCCGGTGCCGGCTGGGCGCGGCTGGCGCTGGCCGGGGGCGCAGCGCTGCTCGCCTCCGCGACCAGTCCGGTGGCCGGCCTCTTCGTCGGGTTGGTCGGGGTCGCGCTGCTGCTCTCCCGCCGCTACGCCGACGGGCTGGTCCTCGCGGTGGCCGCCGCGCTGCCGCTGGGCGCGACGGCGTTGCTGTTCGGCGACGGCGGCTGGATGAACATCAGCCGCACCGACACCATCCGGGCGACGGTGACCGCCCTGCTGGTGGCGGCGCTTGTCGGGTACCGGCCGGTGCGGATCGGCGCGCTGCTGGCGGCCGGCGGGGTGGTCGCGGCGGCCCTCGTGCACACCCCGGTCGGGCTGAACGCCACCCGGCTGGCCACCATGTTCGCCCTCCCGCTCCTGGCCGCCGCCGCCCGCGTACCCTCCTGGCCGACCCGATTGGACGCCGCCTGGCCGACCCGATTCGACGCCGCCTGGCCGACCCGCGCGGCAGCCCGCTCCGGCATAGCAGCTCGACCCAGCGTCGCAGCCCGATCCGACGGCGCCCACGAGGGCCCGGCGGAGCGGCCTGGCCCGGCGGAGCGGCCGGCGCGGCGGGGGCTGGTTGGCGTGGGGTTGGCTGCGCTGCTGGCGGTGGTGTGTTGGTGGCAGCCGCCGGTGGTCCCCGCCGACCTGCGCAGCATCGGCGACCCGACAAGCGATCCTGGCTACTTCGCCCCGCTGCGCGCCGAGTTGGATCGGCGCGGGCTCACCGGCCGGTTGGAGGTGCCGCCGACCCGCAACTACTGGGAGGCGGCCCGGCTCGGTGACGTACCACTGGCCCGGGGCTGGTTGCGGCAGGCCGACATCGACCGTAACCCGCTCTTCTTCACCACGGTGCCGGGTGCCGCCGGCACCGGTGTGCCGCTGACCGTCGACAGTTACCGGGCCTGGCTCGACGAGAACGCGGTGCAGTACGTCGCGGTGCCCGACGCCCCGCTGTCCTGGGTGGGCCGGGCCGAGGCCGAGCTGGTCACCGGCGGTCTGCCGTACCTGACCGAGGTCTGGTCCGACCGGCGCTGGCGGCTGTACGCGGTGACCGCGCCGACGCCCCTGGTCGGCCCGCCCGGCGAGCTGGTCGCGGCCGACGGTGCCTCGGTCACGTTCGGCGTCTCCGGTCCCGGCCCGGTGCCGATCCGGGTCCGGCACAGCCGCTGGCTGACCGCCTCCGGCGGCGCCACCGTCGCCCCGGACGGCAACTGGACGACGGTGACCGTTCCCGGCGCGGGGACGTACACCCTCGGCAGCTGACGGGCCCTGAACGCGCTGACCCGCGGAGCCGGCAGCGCCTCCGGGCGAGCCGGTGCGACTGTTAATAGGGGGCCCTTCCTCTACCCGAGGCGTTAATAGGGGGCCCTTCCTTGCATCTCCTACATCTCGAGGACGCGTTGGGTGGCGGCGCGGGAGCGGCGGCCGGTGCGAAGGTACTCGTCGAGGAACTCGCCCGGGTCGTCCGCGCCGAGCAGCCGGACCACGCCGGCCAACTCCACGCCGTGGCGGGGCAGTTGGTCGCCGGCACGGCCACGGACCAGCATCAGCGCGTTGCGGACCTGCGCCGCGAGGGTCCAGCCGGCCGCCATCGCCTCGGCGTCCACCGGATCCACCAGGCCCGCGTCGCGGGCGGCGGTGAGCGCGTCGAGGGTACGCGTACCGCGCAGCTGCGGGTGCGCCCCGGCGTGCCGCAGTTGGAGCAGCTGCACCGCCCATTCGACGTCGGCCAGGGCGCCCCGGCCCAGTTTGGTGTGGGTGGCCGGATCGGCGCCACGGGGCAGCCGCTCGGTCTCGACCCGGGCCTTGATCCGGCGGATCTCGATGATCTGTTCGCGGGTCAGCCCGTCGGCCGGGTAGCGGACCGGGTCGACCAGTTGCTCGAAGCGGGTGCCCAGGTCGGCGTCGCCGGCCACGCAGCGGGCCCGCAGCAGCGCCTGCGCCTCCCACACCCGCGACCAGCGGGCGTAGTACTGCTGGTAGGCGGCGAGGCTGCGGACCAGTGGGCCCTGCCGTCCCTCGGGCCGCAGGTCGGCGTCGACGCCGAGCGCCGGGTCGGGCGCGGGCATGCCGAGCAGCCGGCGCAGCTCCTCGGCGATGGCCTGGGCGGCGGCGCTGGCCGCGCTCTCGTTGACGCCTTCCGGCGGCTCGTAGACGAAGAGCACGTCGGCGTCGGAGAGGTAGTTGGACTCGTAGCCACCGAGCCGGCCCATCCCGATCACGGCGAACTTCAGGCCCGGCAGGTCCGGCTGGGCGGCCCGGGCGGTATGCAGCGCGGCGGCGAGGGTGGCGTCGGTGACGGCGGCCAGCGCGGTGCCGACCGTGATGATGTCGGCCAGGCCGGGGTTGCGCCGTTCACCGTCGCCCCGGGTGGGGGCCAGTGAGCCGGCGCGACTGAGCACGTCGGCGCAGGCGAGGCGGAGCAGTTCCCGGCGGCGCAGCGCGCGTACCGCCCGGATGGCCTCGACCGGGTCGCTGGCGTGCCGGGCCGCGGCGGCGGCGAACCCGTCGCAGAGCACCTCGCGGGGGCGGGGCCGCAGCTCGCTCTCCTCGGCCAGCAGGCGCAGCGCCTCCGGTTCCCGGGCCAGCAGGTCGGCGACGTACCGGGAGGAGGAGAGCACCCGGGCCAGCCGGCGGGCCACCGGCCCGGAGTCACGCAGCAGCCGCAAATACCACGGGGTGCTGCCGAGGGAGTCGGAGACCTGGCGGTAGTTGAGCAGGCCCCGGTCCGGTTCGGGGGCGTCGGCGAACTCGCTGAGCAGCACCGGCAGCAGGGTGCGCTGGATGGCGGCGGTGCGGCTCACCCCGCCGGTGAGGGCCTCGAGGTGACGCAGCGCCCCGGCCGGATCGGCGAAGCCGAGGATCTCCAGCCGGTTGCGGGCCGCCTGCGGGGTCAGTCGCAGCCCGTCGGCCGGCACCCGGGCCACCGACTCCAGCAGCGGACGGTAGAGCAGTTTGGCGTGCAGCCGGCGTACCTCGGTGGCGTGGGTGACCCACTCGGCGCGGAACTCCTCGACGGCGCTGCGTCCCGGGGTGGCGGTGTGGCCGAGCGCGGCGGCGAGCCAGCGCAGCGCTCCCGGCTCGGTCGGCACGGTGTGGGTGCGCCGCAGGCCCTGCAGTTGCAGGCGGTGCTCGACGCCGCGCAGGAAGCGGTAGCCGCGCAGCAGCGCCTCACCGTCGGCCCGGCCGACGTAGCCGCCGGTGACGAGCGCCCGCAGCGCCGGGATGGTGCCGGGTACCCGCAGCGACTCGTCGCCTCGGCCGTGCACCAACTGGAGCAACTGCACCGCGAACTCGATGTCGCGCAGCCCGCCGGGGCCACGCTTGATCTCGCGTTCCTGCTCCTTCGGCGGGATGTTGTCGATGATCTTCCGGCGCATCGCGCGGACGTCCTCGACCGCCTCCGGGCGTTCGGCCGCCTGCCAGAGCAGGGGTGCCAGGGTGTCGATCCACTCCCGGCCCAGCGCCAGGTCACCGGCGGCCGGACGGGCCTTGAGCAGGGCCTGGAACTCCCAGGTGCGGGCCCACCGCCGGTAGTACGCCAGGTGGCTGGCGAGGGTACGCACCAGCGGCCCCCGGTTGCCCTCCGGGCGCAGCGCGGCGTCGACCGGCCAGGCGACCAGACCACAGATGTGGATCAGTCGGGTGGCCACGGTGGTGGCGGCGGTCAGGTCGTCGTCCTCGGCGGCCACGAAGATCACATCGACGTCGGAGACGTAGTTGAGTTCGCCGCCGCCGCACTTGCCCATCGCCACCACGGCCAGCCGGGGTCGCCGGGTGCCCTCGGGCAACTCGTCGACGGCGATCGCGTACGCGGCGGTGAGGGTGGCGTCGGCGAGCGTGGATAGGGCCGCCATGGTCTGTTCCAGGCCACGTCCGCCGGTCAGGTCGGCCGCCGCGATCCGCAGCAACGCCAGCCGGTACGCCCGCCGCAGCGCGGCCACGGGGTTGCCGGCGCCGGCGCGGCCCGCCCTGGCCGTGCCGGCGGCACCGGTCCGGCCCGAGCCGGACGTGCCAGCGGTGGCGGGCGGGGTGGTCGGCGTCCACTGCAGGTCGAGCCGTCCGTCGGCGGCCGGGGCGAGCCCGTCCGGCGCGGTACCCAGCACCGGCCACTGGTCGGGGTTGGCCACGAGGTGGTCACCGAGCGCGGAGGAGGCGCCCAGCACGGCGATCAGCCGGCGGCGCAACCCCGGATCCTCGTCGAGTGCGGCGAGCATCGCCGAACCAGCGCCGATGCCGCCCCCGGCCTCGGTCGCCGTGCCGTTGGGGTGGCCTTCGGCCCGCCGTTCCGCCTCGACCAGCCGATGCAGCTGGCGCAGCGCCAGGTCCGGGTCGGCGGCCCGGGACAACGCGGTGAGCAGCTCGCGGGCCCGGTCGTCGGTGGGTTCCTGCGATTCGGGTCGCCACAGGCCGAGCCCGCCCGGGCCGAGCAGGTCGGCGGCGCGGGCCCGGGCGTCGTCGTCGGCGACACCGAAGCCGTAGCGGGCGAGCCGGCTGGTGGCGCTCGTCGGCCGCCCCATCAGTGCCCGAGCAGCGGCAGGCTGCGGCGCGACCCGCTGTCGTCCAGCTCGCCGAGGGCCAGCGCGGCGAAGCGGGCGGCGAAGGGCTGCCACACCTCCTCCACGTCGGTCAGCACCGCGTGGCAGGCGCTGATCACCAGTTCGGGGTCGTAGCCCAACTCGGCCAGCAGCGCCGAGTCGGTGGACCAGTCGGCGATCATCGCGGTGTCGCACTCGATGTGGAACTGGAGGCCCCAGGCCCGGTCACCGAGCCGGAACGCCTGGTGCGGATAGCGGGTGGAGGCGGCCAGCAGGGTCGCGCCGACCGGCAGCTCGGTGATCTCGTCGGCGTGCCACTGGAGCACGTCGGGAATCAGCGGCACGTACCGGAACAGCGGATCGTTCTCGGCGGCGTCGCGCCGGCCGACCACGGCGGGGCCGACCTCGGGCCCGGCCGGGCTGCGTTCGACGGTGCCGGCGTGCGCGGTGGCGAGCAGTTGCGCGCCGAGGCAGATCCCCAGCGTCGGGACGCGGTGCCGGACCGCCTTGCGCAGCAGCCCCTCCACGGCCGGGAACCAGGGCGCTCCCGGCGATCCGTCAGTTTCCGGGTACGCCTGCCGGTCGCCGCCGAGCACCACCAGCGCGGCGTACCCGTCGAGGTCTGCGGGCAGGTCGTCGCCCGCGTGCGGACGCGTCACCGACAGGTCGAGGCCGGCCTCGGTCAGCCACTCCCCCAGCCGGCGTGCGTCGTCGGTCGGGTCGTTCTCGATCACCAACGCGGTTGCCACGCCGTCGAGGCTAGCCGGTCCCACCGACCGGGGCGGTGCGCGGGACTAGGCTCTTGCGCTGTGCCCGACCACACCGCGCCCGACCACGTCGTACGCCCACCGGCGCTACGTCTCGGTGACACGGTGCTGTTGGTCTCGCCCTCGGGGCCGACCCGCCCGGAGCGGGTGGCCCGGGGCATCGAACTGCTCACCGGCTGGGGGTTGCGGCCCCGGCTCGCGCCGAACGTGTACGCCCGGCACGGCTACCTGGCCGGCACCGACGCGCTGCGGGCCGCCGACCTGAACGCCGCCTTCGCCGATCCGGAGGTGCGCGGGGTGATCTGCACCCGGGGCGGGTACGGCGCGCAGCGGGTGGTGGACGCCATCGACATGGCGGCGGTCCGCCGCGACCCGAAGGTGGTGGCGGGTTTCTCCGACATCACCGCCCTGCAACTGGCGCTGTGGCGGGGTGCCCGCCTCGCCGGGGTGCACGGACCCGGGGCGGCCTGGCGCGACGAGCGGACCCCGCTGGCCTCGGCGGAGTCGCTGCACGCGGCGCTGACCACCACCGAGCCGGTCACCGTACGTGCCGTCGAGACCGAGGAGACCTTCGGCGTACGGGTGCCGGGGCGGGCCGTCGGCCGGCTGCTGGGCGGCAACCTCTGCCTGGTGGTGGCCTCGCTGGGCACCCCGGACATGCCGGACCTCACCGGGGCGGTGCTGCTGCTGGAGGACGTGCAGGAGCCGCCGTACAAGATCGACCGGATGCTGACCCAGCTGCGCCGCGCCGGCGCGCTGGACGGGCTGGCCGGGGTGGCGGTGGGCCAGTTCAGCGACTGCGCGGACGGCTGGCAGGTGGGGGTCGCCGACGTGCTCACCGAGCGGCTCGGTGACCTGGGTGTGCCGGTGCTGGGTGGCCTGCCGATCGGCCACGGGCCCGGTCAGCTCAGCGTCCCGGTGGGCACCCGGGCCACCCTCGACGCCGACACCGGCACCCTCACCGTCGCGCCCGCCGTCCGCTGAGCCCCGCCAGCCGGTCGGGTAAGCCCCGCGCCAGCCAACGCGCGTTCGCTGGCCGACGGCCAGATCGGGGCGAAACTGCCATCCTGTCCGTTTTGGGATGGAAATTGCCAGCTCGCTGACAGGTTCGCCACGGGTCGCCCCCAGCAAACCTGGTCACTGTCGGTGACGTCATCGCATGACCGACGAGTTGGAGGACCGATGTCCCGCACCATTTCGAAGAAGCAGCTGCTGGCCGGACTGGCCGCCGCGGGCGTACTCGGCGCCGGGATCGCCGCCCCCACCGTGGCGCTCGCCGACGACAAGACCCCGAGTGCCAGCGCGAGCGCCGACGCCGGGCAGGACGACAAGCGGCCGGAGCAAGGCGAGCGGCAGCAGGAGTTCGCCGAGGCCCTCGCCAAGGAGCTGGGCGTGGACACCGAGAAGGTGACCGCCGCCCTGGAGAAGCTGCGCGAGGAGCACAAGTCTCAGGGCCGTCCGGACGGCGAGCGCGGCGAGGGCCGTGAGGGACGCTGGCCGGGCCGGGGCGAGCAGGGCGAGCGCGGCGAGCGCGGGCCGAAGGGCTCCGCCGAGGACCGCAAGGAGGCACTGACCGAGCGGCTGGCGCAGGCGGTCGAGGACGGCAAGCTCACCCAGGAGCAGGCCGACGCGATCACGGCGGCCGTCGAGGCCGGTGTCTTCGGTGGTCCCGGCGCGCACGGCGACAAGGACGACTCCGCCGGCAAGTGACAGCCGGTACGGGCGGCAGGAACGGGGGCGGCATCCCACCACTGGATGCCGCCCCCGCCGGGGTTCTCACCCCGCACAGCCGAACCGGATCACCTCAGGTACGGGCCGGTCGCGCCGATCTTCCCGGGGGCCGGGTTGCCGGGCAGGCTGAGCACGTACACCCGCAGGTTCCCCTTCCCGCTGACCGCCGCGGTCAGCGTGCCGTTCGTGACGACCTTGACGTCACCGGTCACCGCGTCGGTGTAGGTGCCGTTGGGTATGCCGTTGAACGTGGCGCCGCCGGAGACGGTGACCAGCGCGAAGCTGTCCACCCCGCCCTCGGTGAACCGGCGCTTGTACGCCATCTGGTTACCGCTGATCCCCTCGGTCGAGTACTGCCCCTTCTGTAGCGCGGGGATGGCCCGGCGGATCTGGTTGAGCCGCTGCACGTGTTTGACCAGCGGCTTGTCCAGGGTCTGGGCGACGGTGCCGGTGGCGCTGGCGACCACGCCGAAGTCGGCGGCGGTGACGCTGCCGGCCAGGTGACCGCCGTAGTAGGCCCGACCGGTGGTGGCCAGCGGGCAGCTGGGGCCGCAGTCGATCGGCGCGCCCTTCTGGAACTCGATCTCCGAGCCGTAGTAGAGCGTCGGGATGCCCCGGAACGTCCACATCAAGCTCATGTTCTCCGCCCACGCGTCGGTGCCGCCGGTGTACCGCACGGAGGACTTGTTCGGCCCGTAGTCGTGACTGTCGACGTAGACGACGTTGTAGGTCGCGTCGTTGTAGCTGTCATCGGAGTCCCGCCCGTTGCCGAAGGCGTTGTTCGCGTCGCTGAAGTTCATGTGCATCCGCATGTCGATGACGTTCATGCCGGAGAAGCGCGAATAGTCGGGTGTGTGGTAGCTGTTGCCGCGCAGGAAGGCGTTGTCGCTGGTCGGCTGGTTGCCGGTGCCGAGCAGTTGCTCGTAGTCGTACTGCTCGATCGCGGCGCGGACGTCGTCCGGGCTGTACTCCCGGCGCTCCTTCCAGGTGAAGAACTGGGCGGAGTGGTTGACCGAGCCACGGTTCCACTTGTCGTTGACGAACGCGGCCACCTCACCGAAGACGTAGAAGTCCTTGCCCTTCTCGCCGTGTCGGGCCACCGCGTGCTGCTGGATCGCGGGCAGGAAACGGCGGTTCCAGGTGACCCGGGGAATGTGCACGGCGGTGTCGATCCGGAAACCGTCCACGCCCATGTCGATGTACTTGTTGTAGACGTCGATCAGGTACTGCTGCACCTGCGCGTTCTCGGTGTTGAAGTCGGCCAGGTCCTCGTGCAGCCAGCAACTGCGGGAGTCCTCGCCCTCCCAGTTGCCGATCCAGCACTGGTGGTAGAGGTCGGCCGGGAACAGGCCGCTGGTCGGGACGGGCCACTGGCAGTGGTAGATGGTGTAGCCCTCCCGGCTGTACGCGCCGTTCGGGGTGCCCCAGCGCAGGCACCGGTTGTCGGTCGAAGCCTGCGACGACCACAGGTCGCCGTTGTACGGCCGCCCCTTGGCGAGGGCGTTCTGGGCCGCGGTCAGCGTCGGGTCGGCGCCGTCGTGTTCGACCATCGGGTCGTACTCCCGCCCGGCCTGCGGCTGGTCGTAGTACCACTTCCACTGCTCGTCCCGTACGCCGTACACGGTCGGGGTGAACAGCCCCTTCGCCCCCCACCGTGAGCTGTGGTTGTAGACCACGTCCTGGAAGATCTTGATGCCCTTGCCGTGCGCGGCGTTGATCAGGTCCTGGTAGCTCGCACCAGGGCTCTCCAGGCGCGGGTCGACCCGGTGGAAGTCCCAGCCGTGGTAGCCGTGGAAGTCGTAGTCGGAGCGGTTCAACACCACCGGCGTGATCCAGATGGCGGAGAAGCCGAGCGCCTTGATGTAGTCGAGCTTGTCGACCAGCCCCTGGAAGTCACCGCGGAACATCGGATCGTCGTTGGCGGCGTTGCCGGAGCGGACGTGTTGGCTGCCACCCCGGTTGTTGCTCGGGTCGCCGTCGGCGAACCGGGCGGTCATCACGAAGTAGATGGTGTCCTCACGAGGGTCACCGCCGAGCGGGGAACCGCCGGCCGGCGCGGGTGGGGCGTCGCCGGTGGTCGCGGTGACCGGGTCGCTCGCCGCCGACCAGTTGCCGGCCTCGTCGCGGGCCCGCACCGTCCAGCGGTACGCGGTACGTGGCAGCAGGCCGGCTGCCACGTGCCGGGTGCCCGTGGTGGCCGTACGCACCGTCCCCGAGTCGCCGCCGGTGCGGATGACCTCGTACCCGGTCACCGCCCGGTCATCGGTCGACGCCGTCCAGTCGACGGTGACCCGGACCCCGTTCACCGTAGCCCTGAGCCCGGCCGGCACCGATGGTGCGCTGGTGTCCGGTGGGGGTGGCGCCCCGCACGGGTTTGCCGCGGCCGGGGTGACCTCGCCGCCGGAGACGGTGCTGCGGCCGGTGCCGATGGTGTAGTCCGCACCGTTGTTGTTGTCCCACTGCCCGGCGCCGTTGTTGAACGCGGCGGTGAGGCCGCTGGCCGTACCCAGGTCGATCACCTTACGGGCCCACCCCGCGCAGGCCACCTCCATGGCCGTGCCGGGCACCGCCGTCCAGGTGCCGCCCGTCGGCCGGTAGTGGATGTTCGCAGCGGTCCAGTTGCGGGTGGTGAGCCGGTAGTAGATCTCGGCGGTGGCGCCGGGGGCGGGCGTGCCGGTGGGCGTCGGAGTCGGCGAAGGGTCGGTTCCGGCACACGGGTCGCCGGCGGAGACCCGCCCCCCGGCCACGCTCACCGGTCCGGTGCCCAGCCGGTAGTTCGCACCGTTGTTGTTGTCCCAGACCCCCGCGCCGTTGGTGAAGACCACTTGCAGGCCAGCGGCGGCACCCAGGTCGATGGTCTTACGACGCCAGCCGGGGCAGGCGGCGTCCATGGCCACGCCCGGCACCGACGTCCAACCGGATCCGTCGATGCCGTAGTGGATGTTCACCGACGCGCCCCAGGCGGTCGGTGGCTGGTAGTAGACGGTGACGGCGTTGGCGGCCGAGGCCGCGGTCACCGGCAGCAGGCTGGTGACGAGGACGGCGGCGGGGACGGCCACGGCCCATCGCCTCCGCCCTCGGCCGATTCGCCCCGCACGGGTCGACGAACGATGTTCCATGGCTCTCCTGACACCCCACGTCGGGCTTCAGCCCGGCGCAACGACGCGAAAGGTGTTGCAAGCCCTTGCAGCAAAGGTTGCACGAAAGTTACCAGCATGTATTCCTTCGCGCTAGAGACAGCGCCCTGCGTCAAGGAATTCTCGCCGATCAGAGCCATGAAAGGACATGCAAGACTTGCAGCGCCAGTTGGCGGTCACGCCGACTGGTGGTCACGCCGACGACCCCGGCCGGGCACGAAGCCGGCCGGGGTCGGGGGGAAGGCGGATCAGTTCAGGCGATGCAGGCGCAGACGATCAGGGCCGCGCCGAAGTGGCTGGCGGCGCTGACCCGGGCCACCGGGTGCGGCTCGTCGGCGCAGATGACCTCGCCGAGCTTGCCCGGGGTGAGCAGGTCCAGCACGAAGAAGGCGAGCGCCATGATGCCGAGGCCGATCAGCCCGAACAGCACCGTCGAGGCCAGGCCCTTGGCGAAGTCGTGGTAGCTGGTCAGGATCGCGGTGAAGACGATCCCGGCGACGCCCAGTTGGTTGGCGGCCAGCAGCAGCCCGGCGTTGGCGTTGCGGCGTACCCAGATCAGGTCCCGCAGCTTGCCCGGCGTGAGCAGGTCGACCAGGACGAACCCGGCGGCCATCAGGCCGACCCCGACGATTCCGAACACCACGCTCTGCCAGGCTCCGCTGAGCAGATCCTCCAGCACCGACTGCCTCCCCGACCGCTCGCCTACCGTTCCCCGGCCGGCGGACGCCGGCACGGTGATCGAGACGATAGCGGCACCCCGCAACGCCGCACCGACCCGGCGCGGAGCGCGGGTCGGTGCGGCGTTGCGGGCCTACAGCGACAGGTAGCGCTGCCGCTCGTACGGGGTGACCTCGCGGCGGTACTGCTCCCACTCGGCGCGCTTGTTGCGCAGGAAGAAGTCGAAGACGTGCTCGCCGAGCACCTCGGCGACCAGCTCCGAACCGGCCATCACGTCGATCGCCTCGGCGAGGTTCTCCGGCAACGGTTCGTACCCCATGGCCCGCCGCTCGGCGCTGGTCAGCGACCAGACGTCGTCCTCGGCGCCCGGCGGCAGCTCGTACCCCTCCTCGATGCCCTTCATCCCGGCGCCGAGCAGCACCGCGAAGGCGAGGTAGGGGTTGGCGGCCGAGTCGGGTGAGCGGACCTCCACCCGGGCCGAGTTGGGCTTGCCGTACGCGGGAACGCGCACCAGCGCCGACCGGTTCAGGTGCCCCCAGCAGACGTACGCGGGGCTCTCGGTGACCCGGTCCGGCAGCGCCTGAGGGAAGAGCCGCTTGTACGAGTTGACCCACTGGTTGGTGACCGCGGTGTATTCCCGGGCGTGGGTCAGCAGCCCGGCGATGAAGGCCCGCGCCACCTTCGACAGCTTCATCGGGTCGCTCGGGTCGTGGAACGCGTTGCGCTCCCCCTCGAACAGCGACAGGTGGGTGTGCATGCCGCTGCCCGGCTGGTCGGTGAAGGGCTTCGGCATGAAGGTGGCCTGCACCCCGGTGGAGAGCGCCACCTCCTTGACCACGTGCCGGAAGGTCATGATGTTGTCGGCGGTGGTCAACGCGTCCGCGTAGCGCAGGTCGATCTCCTGCTGGCCGGGGGCGACCTCGTGGTGGCTGAACTCCACCGAGATGCCGATCCGCTCCAGCGACAGCACCGCCTGGCGGCGGAAGTCCCGCGCCACCGCGTGCGTGGTGTGCTCGAAGTAGCCGCCGGTGTCCACCGGCACCGGCACCGTGCCGTCCGCCGGCCCGTTCTCCAGCAGGAAGAACTCGATCTCGGGGTGGGTGTAGAAGGTGAAGCCCTTCTCGGCCGCCCGGGACAGCGCCCGGCGCAGCACATGCCGGGGATCGGCCCAGGCCGGGCCGCCGTCGGGGAGCAGGATGTCGCAGAACATCCGGGCGCTCTCGCCGCTCACCCCACCCTCGAACGGGAACACCTGGAAGGTGGTGGGGTCGGGCATGGCCACCATGTCCGACTCGAACACCCGGGCGAAGCCCTCGATGGCCGAGCCGTCGAAGCCGATGCCCTCGTCGAAGGCGGACTCCAGCTCAGCGGGGGCGACCGACACGCTCTTGAGCGTGCCGAGCACGTCGGTGAACCAGAGCCGGACAAAGCGGATGTCCCGCTCTTCCAGCGTACGGAGGACGAACTCCTGCTGACGGTCCACTGTCCCAACCTTCCGCGACTCAATGTCCGCCTTCGACCGGGCTTTACCCGACCTGACCGACCAGTCTTCACCGGCCCGATTACGCAGACGTTACGCGAATCGTCGGGCTCGCGCCCCGCGCAGTCCCGACCGGCGGACTCCGGCGGGGTGTGCCAGCGCCCACGTGTCGACCTGACACCGCTGGGGCAAGATGAGGGCATGCCCACCCTGCGTCTCGCTCTGTGCCAGGTCAACCCCGCCGTCGGCGACCTCACCGGCAACGCCGGCCTGGTCCGCGCCTGGGCCCGCCGGGCCGCCGACGCCGGCGCCCAGCTGGCGCTCTTCCCGGAGATGGTGCTGACCGGCTACCCGGTGGAGGACCTGGTATTCCGGCGGTCCTTCGTCGCCGCGTCGAAGGCGGCGCTCGACCGGCTCGCCACCGACCTCGCCGCCGACGGGTTGGGTGAGCTGCCGGTGGTGGTCGGCTACCTCGACGCCGACGGACCGCCGCAGGTCAGCGGGGACGCCGAGCCGGGCCGGGGGGCCCGCAACGCCGCCGCGCTGCTGCACCGGGGTCAGATCGTGGCCACCTACTTCAAGCATCACCTGCCCAACTACGGCGTCTTCGACGAGGACCGCTACTTCGTGCCCGGTGACATGCTCACCGTGGTTCGGCTCGGCGGGGTGGACGTGGCGTTGACCGTCTGCGAGGACCTCTGGCAGGCCGGCGGTCCGTTCGCCGCCGCCGGGCAGGCCGGCGTCGGGCTGGTGGTCAACATCAACGGCTCGCCGTACGAGCTGAACAAGGACGACGTACGCCTGCCGCTGGTCCGCCGCCGGGCTGCCGAGGCCGGGGCCACCATCGCGTACGTCAACATGATCGGCGGCCAGGACGAGCTGGTCTTCGAGGGCGACTCGATGATCGTCGGGCCGGACGGGACGCTGCTGACCCGGGCGCCGCAGTTCGTCGAGCATCTGCTCGTACACGACGTGGAGCTGCCGGCGGCGCACGGCGCGGGCCCGGCGGCCACGGCCGACGCCGAGGCCGTCGACGGTGCGCAGACCGCGGCCGGGTTGCGGGTGGTGCGCCGGACGGTCGAGGAGATCCCGCCGGCGCCCACCGGTCCGGCGGCGCTGGGCGGGATCATCGAGCCGGTCGCCGACGAGGCGGAGGTGTGGCAGGCACTCGTGCTGGGGCTGCGGGACTACGTCGACAAGAACCGCTTCCCGTCGGTGGTGCTGGGGCTCTCCGGCGGCATCGACTCGGCGGTGGTCGCGGCCATCGCGGTGGACGCGCTCGGCGCCGACCGGGTGATCGGGGTCTCCATGCCCAGCCAGCACTCCTCCGAGCACAGTCGGGAAGACGCGGCCGACCTGGCCAAGCGCGCCGGGCTGGACTACCGGGTCGAGCCGATCCAGCCGATGGTGGACGCCTTCCTGGCGAACCTGTCGCTCTCCGGGGTGGCGGTGGAGAACCTCCAGGCCCGGGTACGCGGCGTGATCCTGATGGCACTCTCCAACCAGGAGGGGCCGCTGGTGCTGACCACCGGCAACAAGAGCGAGCTGGCGGTCGGCTACTCCACCCTCTACGGCGACTCGGTCGGCGGCTTCAACCCGATCAAGGACGTCTGGAAGACGTTGGTGTGGCGGCTGGCCAAGTGGCGCAACGCCGAGGCGGCCCGCACGGGTGGCACCCCGCCGATCCCGGAGAACTCGATCGGCAAGCCGCCGAGCGCCGAGCTGAGCCCCGGCCAGCTCGACAGCGACACGTTGCCCGACTACGACGTACTCGATCCGATCCTGATCGGCTACATCGACGGTGACCTGGGCCGCGAGGGTCTGGTCTCCTCCGGGCACGCCCCGGCGGTGGTGGACAAGGTGCTGCGGATGGTGGATACCGCGGAGTACAAACGCCGCCAGTCCGCGCCCGGCACGAAAATCTCGATGAAGGCGTTCGGCCGGGACCGACGCCTGCCGATCACGAACCGGTGGCGGGAGGACGGCTGAGCGCTGGGGAGTGAATTCCTCCACTCCGCCCTGCCAGCTGCCACACCTGTGGTGCGACGATCGCGGCAGAGCCCGGGGACCGCGTACGCGGCCTCGAGGAAAGGAGATGCGTCATGGTGGAATCCACTCCGGCCGAGGTGAGCGCCCTCTACGGCGGCCCGGCCACCCGGCGGGTCCGCACCCGCGACCTGATCGCCGCCAAGGAGCGCGGCGAGAAGTGGGCGATGCTCACCTCGTACGACCAGTACACTGCCTCGATCTTCGACGCCGCCGGCATCCCGGTGCTGCTGGTCGGCGACTCGGCGGCGAACAACGTCTTCGGCTACGAGACCACCCTGCCGGTGACCGCCGAGGAGCTGCTGCCCCTGGTCCGGGCGGTGGTCCGCGTCACCCGGCACACCCTTGTCGTCGGTGACCTGCCGTTCGGCTCGTACGAGGAGGGGCCGGCGCAGGCACTGCGTACCGCTGTGCGGTTCATGAAGGAGGGCGGCTGCCACGCGGTGAAGTTGGAGGGTGGCCGGCGCTGCGCCGACCAGATCGCCGCCATCGTCGGCGCCGGCATCCCGGTGATGGCGCACATCGGCTTCACCCCGCAGAGCGAACACACCCTCGGCGGCTACCGGGTGCAGGGCCGTGGCGACACCGCCGAGGAGGTGATCGCCGACGCCCGTGCGGTGGCCGAGGCGGGTGCCTTCGCGGTGGTGCTGGAGATGGTGCCCGGTGAGGTCGCCAAGCGCGTCACCGCCGAGTTGGCCATTCCCACGGTGGGCATCGGCGCGGGTCCGGAGACCGACGCCCAGGTGCTGGTCTGGCAGGACATGGCAGGTCTGCGTGCCGGCCGCACGCCGCGTTTCGTGAAGCGCTACGCCGACCTGGCCGGTGTGCTGGGCGAGGCGACCCGACGCTTCGCCGACGAGGTCCGCGACGGTCAGTTCCCCGCCGCCGAACACACCTTCTGAAGCGAGGAGGAGGCGGACCGTCACCATGGCGGTCCGCCGCCACCGGCGGGAACCGGTGCCGGTCCCGGCACCGGCCACCGGCTAAAGTGCCCGCCGTGAATCGAATTCGCCTCACTTCTCTCGTTCTGACCTGTGCCTTGATGACTCTCGCCGCCTGCGGCGGAGAGGACACTTCGACCGAGGCCGGCGCCACGCCGTCCGCCACCGCCTCGGCCGCCGCCGACGCCACCACCCCCGCCCCCGCCGCCACGTCGGCACCGGCTGCCGCCGCCGGCGCGAGCGACAAGGAACTCTGTGAGGCGGCGAAGAAGGCCGGAGACGAGGTGAAGCAATCCATCCTCAGCGCGGTGCAGGCCGGCAAGGAGCCCTCCGCCAAGGAGATCCTGAGCGAGATGGAGAGCTCGTTGGGCGCGGTGACGGCGAACGCCGGCGACAGTGAGGTGGCCGCCGCGCTGAAGAAGTTCCAGGCGGAGAATGCCAAGGCGGCTGCGGCCTCGGACCCGGAAGCGGCAGGCGAAGCGCCGGCGTACGAGAAGGCCGCCGCGGACGCCACCGCTGCCTGCAAGAAGGTCGGCGTCAACTACTGACCGACTCCCGTCCGTGCGGCCCGCCAGCCCTCGCTGGCGGGCCGCACCGGCTCGGCGGGTCAGACGTCGGTGACGCGGATGCCGGCGTGTGCCTTGTAGCGCCGGTTGACGGCGATCAGGTTCGCGGTGAACGCCTCGATCTGGTGGGCGTTGCGTAGCCGTCCGGCGTAGAGGCCCCGCATGCCGGGGATGCGGGCGGCGAGGGCGCCGACGATGCCGACCAGCTCCCGATCCTCGGTGCAGATCAGCACGTCCAGGTCGATCCGATCGATCTCCGGGTCGGCCAGCAACGGCGCGCTGACGTGGTGGAACGCCGCGCAGACCCGGGAGTCGGGCAACAACGCGGCGGCCTGCTGCGCCGCGCTCCCCTCCGGCACCGGCAGCGCGTACGGGCCCTGTTTGTCGAAGCCGAGCGGGTTGACGCAGTCGACGACGACCTTGCCGGCGAGCGGCCCGGCGAGCGCGGTGAGGGTGGCCGCGTGCCCGTCCCAGGGCACCGCGATGATCACCACGTCGCTGCGCCGCGCCACCTCCTCGTTGTCCGCCCCGGTCACGCCACCACCGGCCGGTACGCCGGGCAGCGCGGAGATCTCCGCCGCCGACTCGGCCGCCCGCTGCGCGGAACGGGAACCGACAAGCACCGTCTGGCCGGCGCGGGCGAACCGGTACGCCAGCCCCCGGCCCTGGTCACCGGTGCCGCCGATGATGCCGACGGTGAGCCCGGACACGTCCGGGAGGTCGCTCGGGTCGTATGCCATGGTCGCCATCCTCGCAAACCTGCCCGCCGGGCAGCAGCGACCGCAGCTGTGACAATCCCCGCTGGGGGCGGGCCCGCCGCGCCGGTTCGGCGTACCCGAATCCGGCGCGGCGGTTCGGCGTACGCCGAATCAGCCGGCCGCCCGGCGTGCGGTGCTCCCCGAACGTCCGGTCGACGTCGCCTTCGCCGTGGTCCGCTTGCCGGGCGCGGACTTCCGCGCCGCAGACGTCGTGCTGGCGGGCGCCTTCTTGGCCGCGGTCTTCCTCGCGGGTGCCTTCTTCGCGGCTGCCTTGGTGGCAGGTGCCTTCTTCGCGGGCGCTTTCTTCGCCGTGGCCTTGCTGGCCGGCGCCTTCTTCGCCGTGGTCTTCTTGGCGGGGGCCTTCTTCGCGGGCATCTTCGCCGTGGTCGCGCGGGCCGTGGTGCCGCGCGCCGGGGTTCGGCTGGCCGCCGAGGTCGTCTTCCGCGCCGGCGTTCTCGTCGTGGTGCTCTTCCGCGCCGTCGAAGCCGTCTTCTTGGCCGGTGCCTTCTTGGCCGGCGCCTTGGCCGTGGTCTTCTTCGCGGCGGCGCTCACCCGCGTGGTGGCCTTCTTCGCCGGTGCCTTCGCCGCCGCTGCCGTCTTACGCGCGCCGGCTGCGGGCCGCGTCGACGTCGCCTTCTTCGCGGGCGCCTTGGCCGTGGTCTTCTTGGCCGTGGTCTTCTTCGCGGGTGCCTTGGTCGCGGTGCTCTTGCGGGCCGCCGCCGTGGTCGTGCGCGTGGACGTCTTCGTCGCCGCCGTGGTCTTCTTCGCGGTGGTCTTCGACGCTGCGGTCCGCCCGGTGCCACCGGACGTGCTCCGGGCCGCCGGTCCGGTGCCGGTGGCCCGGCGGGTGGACGGGGTGCGGGTCAGGCCCGCGCTGCGTTCCGTCGCGGCGGTCTTCCTCGCGGGCGTACGCTTCGCGGCCGGGCGGGTGGCCTGCTGTGCTTCGGCCATCTCGGTTCCCTCCTTGGGGACGTGCCACCGCCCTCGCGGGGCACGCGGTGCTCTCGGCGCGGGAGGCCCCCGCGCCGCCTATCTCTCCTCCCCGGCCCAACGGGCGTCCTCGGCCTCCCACGCTTCGTTACGCTCCCGCACCTGTTGCAGGGCGTTCTCCGCGTCGGCGGCTGAGGAATACGGTCCGAGAACATGCCGGGCAGGGCACACGTCGGCATCGCTCTCGACCCGGTGGTGTCGCGTACACCAGTAGTAGCGTCCACGTCCGCTGTCGCTCATGGGTTTCACTGTGCACCGGGAATCGACCGCTCGCCACCGGAACACCGCAAGTCACCAGCCTTTTCCACATTAGACGTGTTGGCCGGGCCACGGGCCGAAACGACAAAATCACGCTGCCGAGCCAGCCGAACATCGGCGGACCGCCGGCGAGCCGAATCTCCACGCTCCGCGACGGCGGCAGGTCAGCCTCTCCTGACTGAGCGTGTCTGCGCTGATGGTGGACCAGCTAAGGTCGCCGGATGGGCGTACCAGATTACATCCTGCGAATGCGTAAGCACGTCGGCAACGACCTGATCTGGATACCCAGCGTCAGCGCGGTCGTCCGCAACGACGCGGGCGAACTGCTGCTCGGTCAACGCACCGATGACAGCCGGTGGTCGGTGGTGAGCGGTTTCGTGCAGCCGGGCGAGCAGCCAGCCACCGCGGTGGTGCGCAAGGTGCTGGAAGAAACCGGCCTGCATGTCGAACCGCTACGGCTCAGCAGCGCGGTGGCGCACCCGCACAAGTTCCCGAACGGCGACCGCAGCCAGTACCTCAACCTCGGTTTCCACTGTCGGCTGCTGGGCGCGGAGGACGACGACGAGTCGCCGGACGTACGGTGGTTCACCCCGGGTCAGCTGCCCGACGTGGACGAGCACTCCCGGATGGTCATCCGGCACGCCCTCGGCCCGGAGAGCACGGCGTTCTTCCTGCCCGCCGGGACGCGATGGGGGGAACCCGGGGAACTGGGCGATGCCTGAGCCGCTGCGGCGGTACCTGACCGACCTGGTTGCCGTCGCAGGCTGCGTGCTCGGCGACCAGCTGTGCGGGGCGTACGCGGCGGGTTCGGTGGGGTTGGGGGCGTACCAGCCGGGGCGCAGCGACGTGGACGTGGCGCTGGTCTGCGCCGACGAGCTGGACCGGGCGGTCGCGCGGGAGCTGGTGGCACGGCTGCGGCACGAGGCGCTGCCGTGCCCGGCGCGCGGCCTGGAGCTTGTCGTCTACCGGCGGGAGGTGGCCGCCGCCGGCTCCCCCGACCCGGGCTTCGAGGTCGAGCTGAACAGCGGCGCGGGGATGGACTTCCGGGCCACGTACGATCCGGCGCAGCGGCCGCCCGCCGACGGCCTGTTCTGGTACGGACTGGATCGCAGCATCCTGCACCAGAGCGGGCAGGCCCTGCTCGGCCCGCCCGCCGCGGAGGTCTTCGCCGACCTCGCCCCGGACGACCTGCACCGGCTGGTCGTGACCGCGCTGCGTTGGTGGCTCGACCGGCCGGCCCCCACCGGCGACGTGCCCGCACCCGGCGCGGAGGACGCCGTGCTCGGGGCCTGCCGTTCCTGGGCACGGCTGCGCCACGGGGTGTGGCTGCCCAAGGTGGCCGCCGGCCGGCGGCTGCTCGCCGACGGCAGCCCGCTCGCCGACGCCGCGACCACCGATCTGGTCGAGCTGTCGATCGCGGCCCGCACCGGTGGCATCCCACCGACCGGCCCACAGGCCCGCGCGTTCCAGCGGCGGATCCTCGCCGACCTCACCGCCACGGCGCCGACTTGACCGGTCTGAGCGCCGCTACCAGCAGAAATCGGTACCGGGACATCCGCCGCTGCGACGATCTCGATCATCCCCGTGGTCACCCTGGGTGGCCCACTCAGCCGGTTCGGGATACACAAGATGCAGGTCACAGGGCCGATGTGCCACTCTCGTCCGAGACTTCCTCACCCGGGGCACCGCCCCGCGTACTGCGTGAGCAGCTACGTCACCGCGACCTGGAGGCAATGTGGCCAACCTCGACACCGCACTCAAAGACGCCATGACGATCGACGGCGCGATCGGCGTCGCCCTCGTCGACTACACCAGCGGCATGACGCTCGGGGTGGCCGGCGGCACACCGGAGATCGACCTGACCGTCGCCGCGGCCGGTAACACCGATGTCGTACGCGCGAAAATGCGCACCATCGAGATGCTGAAGCTGAACGACCAGATCGAGGACATGCTGATCACCCTCGGCGGCCAGTACCACATCATCCGGCCGCTGACCGGCTCCAACGGCATGGGTCTGTTCCTCTACCTGATGCTCAGCAAGACCCGGTCCAACCTGGCGCTCGCCCGGCACCAGCTGCGCAGCATCGAGGAGCGCCTGGAGCTGTGAGCAGCCGAGACACGTTCCTGCCCCGCCGCACCGCGCAGCGCCCGGACCTCCCGCCGCCGCCCCGGCTGCCACCGTCGTTGGCCGGCAACCCGTCGTTGCCGTACGCCGCCATCGGCACCGAGCTGGCCGACCTGCGCCTCCAGATCCCCGGCGTGCAGGGAAGTGTCCTCGGCGGCGTGGACGGCCTGCGCATCACTCACGACGTACCGGACGGGTTGGACCCCGACGACCTGGCCGCGATGGCGGCGGCGACCTTCGGCCTCGGCCGGCAGGTCAGCCTCCGCCTCGGCCAGGGAGAATTCTGCCAGTCCACCGTCCGCAACCAGGGCGGCTACTTCGCGGTGTACGCGGTCGGCCCGCAAGCTCTGCTCTCCGTGGTCGGCCAGGACACCATCAACGTGGCCCGGCTGCACATGTACGCCCCACCTGTCGCCGCACGCCTCGCCAACCTGCTCGCCCAGCCCTGACCGTTCGTCTGCCTTTTTCGGTGCGGCGCGCCTGATCTCTGTCCCGCCGGGCGGCCCGGCTGCTCTCTGTTCTCGGTGCGGCCGGGCAGCCCGGCTGCTCTCGGTGCGCGCCGGCAGCTCGGCTGCTCTCGGTGCGGCCGGGCGGCCCGGTTAGGCGTCAGGCGTGCGGCGCAGCCAGCCGAGGAACCTGGCATACACGGCCACCGGGTCGGGCGGTTCCGGGCAGATCCGGGTCAGGTCGGCCGTCGCCTCGCGGAGCAGCTCCGCCAGGTCCACCGCCAGTTCCCGCCGCTGCCCGGCATAGTCGGCCACCAACTCCACCCGAGCCGGGCCGCACGGCCACGGGTGCGCGCACCCGGTGCAGATCCAGATCGGGCGCAACGGCGCGTGACGTTGACTCATGCGTACCTCCGGGGAGAGTTTCGGCCGCTTCGTTTCCGTGCTCGATAACCATGGCCCCGCCCCTGATCCTGCTGTCTATCCCCCTAGACAGAAGTGACGTGATCTCATGGCGCGGGCGTATAGAGGGATAGACAGAAACCTACGGCGGTATCGTGAGCACGTCAAGGGGACTAGACGCACTGCCGCCGCTGGGGAGCAAGGGCGAACATGACCGGCGAAGTTGGACGAATCTCGACAATCCAAGATCCATTCGAGTTACTTCGTGAAGCAACCGCGCGCATGTCGGCAGCGCAGGCGGAGGTAACCGAACTTGCCCGGCTACGCCGACGCGTCATTCAGGAGCTTCACGACGGCGGCATGTCGTACGCCGACATCGCTCAGCAGGTCGGCCTTACTCGCGGACGCATCCACCAGATCCGGCATGGCGGTCCGGCTCCGGAAGGCGCGTTCCTGGGCCAAGGCACCGTCACGATCATCACCCCGGTGAAGCAGGAGGTGATCAAGTCACGTCCGGTGGTGGCAATCGAAGACATGACGGCCGCCCAGCGACTGGGCGATCTCGCCCGAAGCTTCGGCTTGGAGCCGTCGTTCGAGTCCATCCCCGTCGGTGGTGAGATCGACCTGAACCGTCCCAACCTGGTGGTCATCTGCGGTCCGCGTATCTCGACACACGTCGCCCAAGTGCTCGCGCAGGACCCCACCTTGCAGTTCGAACGCGCAGACGACGGCCCATGGACTCTGGTCGACCGTACGACCGGCGAGGTGTATCGGTCCGGCCAGGACCAGAAGCCGCATTCCCACTGGGATGTGGCCTACCTCGGCCGGCTGCCGCGACCGGACCGGAAGGGCTCGCTTGTCGTCTTCACCGGCATCCATCCGCCCGGCTCCCTCGGCGTCGTCCAACTGCTCTGCACCCGGATCGGCGAGCTGTACAACGAGGTGAAGACCGCACACTTCTCCGCGCTGGTCGGTACCGAGTACGACCCCGACAGCCACGAGCCACGCCACGTCGAGCTGCTGACCCCGCTCCGCCCGCTGGCGGACGACTGATGCGCGTCACCATGGCGACCAGCCCCGGAAGGCCCGATCAGCACAACGAGGATTTCACCGCTGCGACGCCGTACGGCGTGGTGTTGCTCGACGGTGCCGGCCTGTCCGGCACGCCTTCGCGCTGCTCGCACGGCGTCGCCTGGTACACCCGTCAGCTCGGCGGCGCGCTCCTCGCCGGCCTGGCTCCCAACAACCGCCAGATGTTGACCACCGTCCTCGCCGACGCGATCAACCAGACGGCCAGCCTGCACGCTGGCACCTGCCAGCTCGACGACCCCGGCACCCCGTCCGCGACGGTCATCGTGCTCAGGCGCAACCGCGACCAGCTTGAGTACCTGGTACTCGCCGATTCCGTCCTTCTGCTCGACCAGGCCGACCATGCGCCGCTGGTCGTCAGCGACGACCGCGAGGCAGACGTAGGGCGGCTCTATCGCGCCACGATGGACGGACTCACCAACGGCACGCCCGAACACGACCAGGCACGCCGCGACTACGTCCAGGCTCTCCGGGCTCATCGCAACAAGCCCGGCGGCTTCTGGGTGGCCGCCGCCGACCCAAGCGCCGCCGACGAGGCGATTGTCGGCAGCCGACCGGTCAAGGACGTGACAGCCGCGGCACTGCTCAGCGACGGAGCCAGCCGGTTGACCGACATCTTCGGGCTCACCGACTGGGCTGGCCTCCTGGCGATCCTGCGTGATCGAGGCCCAGCTGAGCTGATTCGCCAGGTCCGCGCCGCAGAAGACTCGGATCTCGATGGCGGCCGCTGGCCCCGCGGCAAGACCCACGACGACGCGACCGCCACGTACTGCACCCACATCTCTTGAGATTGGCGGCAGATGCCGCGTCGAAGGTCGCGCTGCGGTGAATGCGATGGTGTTCAGGACGGGATGATCGGTACTGTCCGGGCTCACGATTCGACGAAAGTGGCGGGGTCGAGATGAGCGGCGGCGTGGGCACGACGGTGTTGTGGCGCCCGACTGGGCCGGAGGAGCTGGAGCTTGTCAGCGCCTCCGGGTGGCGGAAGTGGCCGCCGCGCCTGCCCGACCAGCCGATCTTCTACCCGGTGCTGAACGAGGACTACGCGGTCCGGATCGCCCGGGACTGGAACGTGCCCGCGTCCGGCGTGGGGTACGTGACCCGCTTCCACGTCGAGACGGAGTTCCTCGGTCGCTATCCCGTCCGTCAGGTCGGCGGCGACACCATCCTGGAACTGTGGGTGCCGGCCGAGGAACTGGACGAGTTCAACACGCACATCGTCGGCGAGATCGAGGTCGTCCACGAGTTCCGGTAGCGCACCGGACGCACGATGCCACCGCCACAACGGCGCTCCGCCCCGGCCGCCTACGGCGCCGGGGCGGTGAGCCACCGACAGCCGCCGGGACACCGCCCCGAGGCAGGTGCGGTATCGGATTGCCAGGTGGCCGGGAAGCCTGGAGCATCCACTGGGTGGACGTCGTCGCTCAGTGGGTCCGTGTCTCCTGGACCAAGCAGTCGCGCGGAGGCCACCACGCAGCCCGCCGCAACGCCCTGCCTACGGCGTTCACGGTGCCGCGGCCCCAAGCACCTCTCACGCACGAAGTCGCCATGCACGAGCACGACGGCTTCGAACCAGTCATCTCCCTACACGACGGCGTACCTTCCTGGGATGCCGTCCAACTCCGCTACATCGAGGACCAAGTCCGCGTCGAGCTGATCCCGACGGCCTGGGGCATGCCCCGCCGGCACCGCCGCCCGCCAGCCTTACGCCTCACCCGGGGCCAATGGCTGCGTTGGCAGATCAACTACCGCTTCACCCACCACTGCACCGGAAATTGGCTCTACCGCTCGGACACGCTGAACATTGCCCACGGTCCCGTGCCCGTCGACATCTTCTTGACTGAACCAGACCAGAGCATTGACGAACGGGCCTTCCTGCGCTGAATGCAGTAGATGCACGGCGGTACGGAAGCCGCACGTCGGCCGCCGTCGAGGTTGGGGCTTCCGTCTGCCGCGCCAGTCCAACCCCGGGACTGGCTTGCCACCGTGTCACCGGGTCGCGGCCAGCTCCACCGCCAGGACGTGCCCGGTCCACTCCCACTGTCGCCCGCCGTCGACGAGGACCAGGCCGCCACCGAGCCCACCAAGCCGCCGCCGCAGACGAGATCAACTGGTGCACTCCTGGGCCGTCGGTGGGCCGTCAAACGCCGCCCAATGTTGACCATGAGCGACCATTGACGCCAGACATAGGACCAGCTCAGAGCCTTGATCGAGGCTCTGAGCTGGTGGGCGACGGACGAGTCGACCTGTACGCCGGATTATGAAGTTCGTTCGTGCCCTGAGCAGGCGATTTGCTGACCGCCTGGCGCCTCAGGGCGTCGCCAGGGCGTCGCACGCAACCTGAACCCCGAACTCGCACCCGGACCGAGGCCGCTCAACCTCGTGTAGACGTTGGTCCGACAGGGATCATCCCTTCGCCGGCCAGATAAAGCCCGCTCGGAGAATCCACCTCGATACCAAAGGCTGGCCCTGGGTCAACAAGGGCGACGCCAACGATCGTCCGAATCCGGGAGTATGGGGCGATCAGACCCTTGGCACTTAGCCGCCCGAGTTTTCGAGGAAGGCGAGACACAGCATCGTCCTGATATGCAGTGAAGTTGATCCTATGCCGAATACCGACTCGCCGCCCCTTGAGAACCGCATCCACTGAGTTCATCCGGGGGTATAGCCCGAGGGTCCTGATCAGTTGGACCGTGTCTTGCGCCAAGCGCGCCGCGGTGAAGCAAATTTCCACGCGGTTCGTCCGATTCTCAATGTATCCGTCACTGTCGACCAACCCCTGCAGAATTTCCAATCGCTGTCTCCGAGACGCCCGAAAGACAGTGCAAGGGATGTGCTTATTCCCCAACACGCCCAGCTCACGAAGCGCTCGAACGCCGGTGGCATAGCCGCCCAAATCGAACCTCACCCTGAAAGTTCTCCCGTGAGTCCTCTGCCGGGAGATAATCCGGGTGCCCTCTAGATCGAGCTGACGCTCCAGATCAGGGAGATCATCCTCGGATACGGTGATTCGAGGTCCATCGCTGTCACCGTCACCCAGCCAGTAACCAAGCAGATATGGCGACAACGGGAGCGGACAATCATCGACACTCAGGGCCGGGGTTGCAAGAGTCCGCCAACGTGCCACACCACCCCGAGACGCCTTCGTCTTACCTGACGTCAGGCGCCTCTCGAAAGTGATACCGGCCGAAAAGACGTCCGCCGTAGTCACCGAACGGTCTGCATAACCACCTGAAAACTCACGTAGCGGCCACACTTGAGAGGCGCTGGCGATGATTGCCGTCCCATCGCGAAAAACTAAGCGGTATCGGGGCTCGCCCTCCTCCACAAGGGACGCGCGCCTCACTCTGGCGATGCGACCCCGTTCATCGAAGACCTCGTCACCAATCACCAAGTCTCCAGCGCTCGCCCACCCGCTTGCAGTCGGGACGATGGCATCGATCGCCACGTTACCTCCACCTATCGCCTCGAAACAGATTATCGATGGCGTTGCGGGTGCGTTCCTCGCTGGCCGGCATCAGGTGGGTGTAGACGCGGAGGGTGAAGCCGGGGTCGGCGTGGCCGAGGTAGGAGGCGAGGGCCTTGATGCTCTCCCCTGCGTCGAGCAGCGACGAGGCGTAGAAGTGGCGTAGCGCGTGCATCCCGGTGAAGCGGGTCGGCGTGATGCCGGCCGCCACGACGGCGGGACGCCAACTCTTGTTGTCGAAGGTGCGTCGGTTGATCGCACCGCGTCGGGTGGTGGTGAACAGCAGCGGGACCGTGACCCGCTCGTCGGTGGCCGGGTCCTCCCACGGCAGGGTGAGCGACACCGGGGCGAAGTCGTCGATGTGCTGCCGCAACACCAGGGCGACGGAGTCGGGCAGCGGTATCCGACGGTCGCGGTCATTCTTGGGCAGGCCGAAGACGAGCCGGGAGCGGACGAGTTTGACCTGACGGCAGACGTGCACCCAGCCGCCGTCAAAGTCGATGTCGTCGACCCCGAGGCCGAGGATCTCCCCCTGCCGCAGACCGCAGCCGGCCCCCAGGTCGACCATGGGGCGGTATCGCTGGGCGAGGCCACCGCGGATTGCCGAAACCTGGTCGTACCGCCATGGCACTACCCGGCGTTGCACCGGTCGCGGCGGCTTGACCGACTTTGCCGAACACGGATTCTTGGCAATCCGCTCGTCGTCGACGGCCGCGCCGAGGATGGTCCGCAGGTGGGCGAAGACCACAGCCCGCGTCGCCGGGGCCAGCTTGCCGACCAGGCGCGCGTCCCACTCCCGGATGTGGCCCGGCTTGATCGACGCCAGGTGCTCAGCGCCGAAGAACGGCAGCAGATGCTTGCGTACCCGGAACTCGGTGCTCTCCCTGGTCGACTCGTCGAACGAGCGGGTCCGTAGCCAGTTCTCGGCGTACTCCCCGAAGGTGATCCGGCCGGCTTTCGGGTCGACGTAGGACCCCCGGAGCTTGTCCGACTCGGTGGAGACGAGGAACGCCTCAGCCTCTCGCTTGGCACGGTCCGGGAACGACTTCTTGCGTTCCTTGCCGTCCGGGCCGATGTAGCGAACCCGGTAGCGCAGTCCCTTGCCGAACAGTTCCGTCTTGACCCGCTCCCGTCGCCCGCCCGAGTGACGCAGCGTCTTGTACCAGCGATCCTCTACGTGTCCCATCAGGCCGCCGCCTGCTCGCGTACCCAGGACCGGACCGCTTCCGGCTCGTACCGCAGGTGACGACCGACCCGAGCCGCCGGCGGACCGTACTTGACCTTGCGCCAGCGGTAGAGCGTCTCGGTCGGTACCCGCAGGTACGCTGCCACGTCCCGGATCGTCCAGAGCCCGTCGTTTCCCGCCATTACTGCCCCTCCCCCGTCGTGCCGTCCGTTCCCGTCGTCGATGCGGTGTCGGGGAGCTGCGCGGCGCGATCCTTGGCGGCTAGGAGTTCGGAGCGCCAGCGGGCACGTTCGCCGATGGCCCGCAGCAGCCGGTGGGCCATCGGGCCAACGTCGGGATCGTCGGGGCGGGCGAGTTCCCAGGCGTGGCGGACCGGTTCGACGGTGGCGCCCTGGTCGTCGACGCCCTCCAGGCCGACGGTGACGCCGAGCAGGGCACGCACCCAGGCCCGTACGTCGTGTTTGTGGTCGCTCAGGGTCTTGCCGGACCAGTCGCGGGAGATGAGGATGCGCCGGCCGCCGATGCCGAGGGTGTCGCGCTGGTGGACTTTGCCCTTGCAGCGGCCCGGCTTGAGCTTGGCGTTCGCTCGCTTGGGTTGGATGCCGTAGAGCAGCCAGTTCGCGCAGCGGTCGGTGCAGGGGATGATCTGGAGTTCCTGCCAGAGCCGGTCGAGGTGTTTGAGTTGCCGGTCGGTGGCCGCCTTGTGGACGTCGCCGGTGTGCTTGGTGATGTATTTGGTGACGTAGCGGATGGTTCGTTCGGCGTCGTCGGTGCCGGGCATGACGCCGCGTGCGTCGACCTGGGAGCCGAAGCGCACGACGTGCACCGGTTCCGCGTCGGGGTCAGCGTCGATGGCGTCGAGGGCTTCCGTCCAGGTGGTCAGCGGCGCAAGGGTGCCCGGGTCGACCCATGCGGAAGCGTGCTCGTCCCACACGGGAAGCCGGTCGAGGGTGTACCGCTGAACATCCACGGCGGGCCACCACACCTGGTGGTAGGTGGCTGCCGCCACGGTGCGGAGCACGTCACGCGGGATGGTTCCCCGGATGGCGAAGTGAGCGTGTGGGGCAAGACGCCGTTGGGGCTCGACGCAGCCGGCGTACTGGACGTTCCAGCCTTCGCAGCGGCGCAGGTTCTGCCAGAACCGGTCGAGTAGTCGAGGGAAGTGGACCGCGTCCCAGGCGGCGCGACGGTAGTCGTACCTGTCGGGGTTGAGGGGGGTGCCGTCGGGGCGGACCGGGCCGTACGAGTCGAGGGTGAGGGTCAGCCACATCGACGGGCGGTAGGTGGTGCCGTCGGGGGCGGTGTAGGTCTTGCCGACGGTGCGGCGCTCGACCTTGCGCCGAGGCAGGTCGGGGGCGTCTTGGCGGCGGCGGGTGGAGCGCTTGCGGCGCGGGCCGGTGTCGTCGTCGGCCTGGTCGTCGTCGCCGGTCGCATGTGGCGGGGCGACTCTGCCCCGGAGTCCTTCGGCCGCGATGGCCTCTTCTACTTCGCGGATTGCCTCGTCGAGGTCTTCGACCTGGTCCCATTGGCTTGCGCGGGATGCCTCGTCGCGGGAGAACTCCAGGTGACCGCGCATCAGGATCAGCGCCTGTTGTTCCTCGGTCGCGGGTTCCGGTGGCGGTAGCGGTTCGTCGTCGCGGTGCCAGCCTTCGCGGATCTGTGCCTGCCGCAGCCGGCGGTTTTTCTTCGCGCACGGGCTGCACTTGTCTTCGCGGGTTGCGCCGCAGGGCAGGTCGATGATCTCGGTCAGGCCGGTGTTCAGGTCGGTGCGGCGCATGGCCAGGGGGCGGACGCAGACGCCGTACTCGGCGGCGATCTCTTTGAGGACGTCGACGGAGCGGGGTAGTGCCATGCGGGCCGCCCGCGACCCCGGCCGAGGAGTGGCAGCCGGGGTCGGGGCGGATTCGAGGCCGGGCAGGGTGGCAGCGGTCATCGGATGATCCCGACGACGTGCGGCCGGTTGGGCTGGACGACACCACGCGGAGGCAGCACCGCCGCCGGAGCCGAGACGACAGCCGGCGGAACCGGGACAGCCGGCGCAGCAGGCTCGGTCAGGCGGACCGGTTCGGGGGCGGTGGCCGATGCGGGTTCCTCGGTCCGGTGCAAGGTCGGTTGCTGCGGCTTGACGGCCGGCGGGGTGACCGGAGCGTTGGAGAGAACGACCTTGACCAGGGCGAGGAAGGCCAGCGACGGCACGGCCGCCACGATCCAGCCCCACACGGACGGTTCGGCTCCGGCGACCTGGGCGGCGAGGGAGAGCAGCGCGAACGCCACCAGGAGCGAGGCGACCAGGCCCACGGGGCGGCCGGCGCGGCGGCGGGCGCGTAGTTCCAGACCGAGGTATATCGCCATCAGTTCGACGGCTACGGCGTTGGCCCAGCCGATCCAGTGCGGTTGACCATGGGCAACGGACAGGTCATGTACGTGGGTGAAGGCGGCAGCGCCGGCCATGGTGCCGATGGCGAGCAGGATCACCAGGCGTACCGCGGATTCGGTGCGCGCGGTCATCGCCACTCCTCCAACGGCTTTTCGCGGATGGTCAGGTCGATGCGGATCCGCCGACCGTTCATGTCGTCGCGGCGGTCGACCATCTGCGCCACGCCGTACAGTGCGGCGGCGGTCTGGTGAGCAGGGCCGACGAGCCGGATACGCAGCGGACGCCGGAGCCGGTTGATGACGCGGGTGAGGGTGTTCACGGCGGTTACCTCCGGGCCGGTCGGATGTCGGTGCGGATGTAGTCGGGAGGGGTGCCGAGCGAGGCCACCGCTTCGGAGAGGCAGCGCCACAACGCCCATGCCTCGTCCGGAGTCAGGGACATCCGTCGCCGGCCCGCACCGACGGCGAGATAGACCGGGTACGGGTCGGGCCGGTCGGGGTCGACGCGCACGGAGACGGCGGTGACCGGATCGGGGGTACGCAGCCGGTAGAAGCGGCGAGCAGGCGCAGTCATCGGCCCTCACCCCCGGTGTCGCGGTCGAGCAGGTTGCGCAGCGATTCGGGCAGCAGCGGCCCGGATGGCTTGCGCGGCAGCGGAGGTCGGGCCGGTTCGGGGGCGGTTTCCCGGCCGACCTGGGCGAGGATGTCCGCCGCATGAGCAGGCGCCGGGTACTGGCGGGCCATGGCGCGGATGTCGTCGTCGGAGACGTACGAAAAGCGGACCCGCATCGGGTCGGGGGTGCCGTCGAGGATCACGTACCCGACGCCCTTGGCCCACCGGGGCATCTGGTCAGCCAGCGCTCCCCGGGCGCGGGCACCGTCGCCAAGGACCATGTCGACCTGCGACGCCTCAGTGAGGCCGAGCGCGATGCGGGTCGGGAACAGGTCCCGGAACGGCAGCACGTCCTTACGCGGATCCTGCAACGCGGCCACCACCAGGACGCCGACGCCGGCCCCTTGGGACAGCAGCAACCCCAGCGACGAGGCGATGCGCTTACGCAGCTCGACATCTTGCAGGTACGCGGTCAGCGCGGCCATCTCGTCGACGACGACCACGACCAGGGGGTCAGCCTCAGTCGGGGTGTGCACCCGCACCGTGCCGGCAAGGCGGGTCTGCCGCTCTCGCAGCACCGTGACGGCCTCGTCGAGGAGATCGGCCATGGCCTCGAAGGACTTGCAGACGAACCGGGCGAACATCGGACGGCCGAGCGCGAACTCCATCCCGCCCTTGGGGTCGATCACCCACAGCCGGACCAGGCCGGACTCGATCCCACCGCCGAGGACCCGCACCAGCGACCACAACACCGACCCCTTGCCCGAGCGGGTCGCCCCGCCAACGAGGACATGCGTGGCGAGGAGGTGCAGCGACCAGGGCCGCAGGTCTTCCCGCCGGGCCAGGGGCAGCGCGGTGAAGTCCGGCACCGCCGGCACGTCGAACGGCGGGACCACCGTGCGCAGCGCATCGGTACGCACCACCGCCAGGTAGACCAGCGTCGGCCGATCCCGGTACCGCACCCGATCGACGAACCGCAGCAGCCAGGCCGCGTGGCCGGTGCGGGTCGGTGGGTCGCCGGGACGTTCCGAGTAGACCCGGACGTGTCGCCGGCCGAAGGCGTACGCCAGGTTGGCGCTGACCGCCTGGAACTGCTCCGGTGTCTGGCCCCGGACCATGCGGACGGTCAGCACGTCGAGCGCCTGATCCGAACGCACCCGCAGCAGTTGCGGCAGGACCGGCCGATGGTCGTACGTGTCGGCGAGCCGGCACAGCGTCATGGCCTCCCGCCACACCCGCCGGTAGACGAACACCCGGCGGAACGAGCCGAGCAGCGGACCCGCCAGCCAGGTCCACCAGGACGACTCGTCCCGCCAGCGCCACACCGCCGAGGCCGTCGACGCGAGCACCAGCGGCACCACCAGACCGGACCAGCCGAACTCGACGAACAGCCACAGCGCCACCACCGCCGAGCCGGTGGCCACCGGATGCCGCAGGCACCACCAGATGGCCCGGCCGGACCAGCGCAGCACCAGGCCGAGCAGCACCGCCCACATGGGCAGCGCGAACCGCTTCGGCCGGAACACCACCAGATCACCGGCCGAGGTCATCACCACTTCACCGCGAGGCCGCCCGAACATCAGGCACCCCGCCGACACACGACACACCTGGGCCAGCCACGGCCAGCCCGACGCCTACCCTTGGACACGTCACGACCTCTCTCGACAGAGCAGGGGAAGAGACACCAGGGGGCGGGGCTGCCGTCCGCCAAGACCAGACAGCCCCGCCCCCACCTGATACGGCTACGCCGCCGCCTTCTTGCCGCCGACCACCGGAGCCCGCAGCCCGGTCGCCCGCAGCGAGTACGCCATCCGACCGTTGTTCGCCACGTACGGCGTCACGGTCATGCCGTCGAACTCCACCGCCTCGAACGGCGCACCCGTCGGCGGCACCGGCTGGTAGTCAGCCGAGATCTTCACCGTGGTTTCCCGCGATCGCTTGCCCAGCTCAGGGTCAAGGTCCATCACCCGGACCTGCCACACCCGCTGGCCAGTCAGCTTGTCCTTGGCCGGGGACCGCCGGCCCGTCTTCTCGTCGTAGTCCTCGACCTCACCCAGAGACTCGGGCACCAACGCGCACCCCGCCGGGAACACGTCCTCGAACCGCACGGCGAACCTCGTACCGCCACGCAGAGCCATCGCTCACCCTCCAACTTGTTGACTTGTCTGCCAAGTTGCGAGGTCCAAGGTAGACGGCACTTGGCAGACAAGTCAACAAGCTTCCCGAACGAGTGGATCATCCACACGTCAGGCAACAAGATGCGCTAGGTCCCTAACGCAACACGCCGGGCGGAGTTTGCAACCAAGCTTGGTAGCCAATACGCCTATCAACTATGGTTCCATTTATCGAACCGGCATGGCGCGGGTTATGCCGGTTCAAATCCGAAGGTTTAGTTTGTAAAGTTCAGCCCAGACCAGACCCTAAGACCCCAAGCTGCAACTAACACACATGAACTGCCGGCAGAAGCCGACAGGGGAAGGCCCCGCCCTCGGCTTGCGGCATTGGGCGGGGACCTTCAGCGGTAGAGGAGTGGGCTCGCTAAGGCGGGCTCACTCCCAGCCAGTCAGGTGCGCGACAAGCGAAGCAAGATGCAGCGAAGTCCGGCAAACCTCGGCACCCCAGCGCCACCATGACCAGCCATGTTTCGGCTTCCGGTGCCTCCCTACACCGCGACTGCCGCTGCCTTTGAATTTGTCTCCTGGCATAGCCTCCACCTCGAAGGAACTGATAGATTTTCACTTATTGATCACGCGTCAAGAACCGGCCACAACTTGCGGGCAGCTTTTCCGCATGGGCCAGCGTAAGGCCGACACGGTAAAACACAATCCAACGCGCAGGGTCAATCTGATCAGCATTTCACTGCCAGTAGACGTGCCTTTTGTCGGCGCGCCGCAACAAAGAATCCACCACCTCACTGGATACTGAAAGATTTTGCGTATGCACCCCCCTCCAGCCTCGGGAGACGGATGTAAAGCCCCAACGCAAGTCAACAACCTCAATTTGTGAGCAGAACCCGCATTCGCATGACCTCGACGACGACACCGTGAAGGCTCTTGGTGAGCGGCGCGAGGCCCTGGACACGATCCACCGGGCAACTGGTCAACTGGACGTCGCTCAGCAGCGTGTCGAACGGACCTCAACTTGACCGTGTAGCCGAGCTACGCGATGTCAGGCAGGACACGATGAGGTCGCCGACCGGGAAGCGGGAGTTGCTCGGCCGAGACGTCCTAGAAGGTCGCTGCTTCCAGATCCTGAAGGAGTTTGACGGCCAGCGGCTTCCAGCAGATCGAGCGTTAGGCCCGAGAGGCGCCCGTGGGATACCGGGGCATGAGGCTATGCCGCAGGAGTGACCGGCAGCCCGTTCGGGAGCATCGAGGCCAGGGCTTCAGCTCTGGCCTCGATGATTTTCATGCGGCCTTTGTACTCGATGGGTTCGCGGTGGGCGGCTTGGCTGGTGACCTGGCCGGGCCACTTGCGGTAGAGCAGGCCGTGTTCGCGGGTGAAGTAGCCTTCGCTGACCGCGCTCGCGGCTAGGAGTAGGCCGGTGTCCTCGGAGGCCGGAAGCGCCATCCAGCCGCCGAGGGCCAGGAGCAAATCTCGGCGGATGCAGAGGGTGGCGGGGTGAACCTGGGCGCGGTAGCCGTTGGCTTGCCAGAAGGCCAGGACTGCACCGCGGCTGATGGGTCCGCCGTCCGGGTCTTTGTCCCATCCGACGGTTGACCCGTCGGGCATCAGGTCCAGGACGCGCGAGGTCGTCCAACCGATATGCGCGTGAGTCTCGAAGGCGGCGATGTCCCGGGCGAGCGCACCGGCCGTGAGTTGGTCGTCCGCGTCAAGCACCTTGACCAGGTCGCCAGAGACGCGGGAGAGAGCAAGGGTGCGGGCAACACCCGGGCCGCCGGGACGACCGCCGCCGATGCTGATGCGAGGGTCGTCCGGCAAAACCCCGTTGAACGAGCCAGTCTGCCCGTCCTCTTGGACGAGCCACTGCCAGTCCCACCCGTCGGGCATGTCCTGCTTGACCAACGAGTCGTACGCGCCCGCCAGGTATTCGATGCTGGGCGCGTGGACGGGGGTGATGACCGAGACGAGATGCGTCAAGTTTTCCACCGTTGCAGTTTGTGGGAGTACACAAGCTCGGACCGGTCCCCCGGCATCACCACGTCCGCCACCTCGACGACCCGGCCCGTGGTGTCGATGGAGGTCTTGCGCACGGTGAGCACGGAGACGCCGGGGTCGATGTCAAGGAGTTCGGCCTCATCCGGCGACGGCGGACGCGCCCGCACCTCCTCCTCGATGCGGTCCAGCTCGACGCCGATCGTGTAGAGCTGGTGCTGTGAGCCGCCGGGCCATGGCTCGTTGCTGGCGTCGAGCAGGTCCGGGTTCGCGGCCACCAGGTCATAGGGAAGGTACGAGTACGACATGGTCAACGGCGCGTTCTCGTGCCGCGATGACGTCCAGTAGACCCGCCGCAGCAACGGCGTACCCCGCTCCACCTGCAGCGCTGCCGCCATGTCCGCGTCAGCTTCCACGCGGGTGTACTCGGCGTGGAACTTGAGGTCATCAACCGTCAGGCCGGTGTCATGCTCGGTCGCGCCGGTCTTGAGCCGCTCGTCCTGGTCGAGCAGGACCCGATCCTTCTCCCACTGGTACCGCTCCGCGTTACGACGCCGTACCCGCTGGCGAGGTGCCCGCACGTAGGTGCCGCGCCCCTGCTCCGCGCGGACCAAGCCCCATTCGCGCAGCTGGCGGATGGCGTTGCGGACACTCGTGCGCGACAGACCGGACGTGTCGGCCAACTCCGTCTCGGACGGCATCAGCGTGCCCGGGGCGAGTTCCCCGCTCGTGATTTTGACCCGCAACTCTTCAGCGAGTTGCAGGTAACGAGGGCGCCAGTCCCGGCCATGCACACCGGTCACCGTACCCCCTAGACGTTCCAACGACTGCCAGGTGGTCCCACCCGCCGGCCGCTCCGGCACCGCCGGCACTTCCACCACCGGCCCACGCCGACGAGACACCGCAGGCGTACGGCGGGAGTTGCGGCGGTCAGTCGTGGTCATAGTTGCCCTCCAACGGTCGTCCCTTAGTCATCACTCGCCAGCGGGCGTAGGTCAGTTCGTAGATCAGCCGGTCGAGCTGCACCCGCGACAGCAGCACGGATTCCGTCCCGCCGGAACGGGTCGCGTCGACCTTGACGACCGGGTCGCGGCGGCGGAACCGGTCCAGGAGCAGTTGCACACTCACCCAGCCGCTGCGCTCGGTGCCCACCGTGGCGAGCAGCCCCCGGTGTATCGGATCATTCGGCCCGCAGCCACGGCACCAGTCGGGGCAGTCGGAGTCCTTGGCCGCCTTATTCGGTCGCCTGCCGGTGGGCTCGTCAGTCGCCGCCATGCTCGCCCCCTTGAGGTACGGCCTGGGTCAGCAGCGACCGCAGTTGCTCCACCAACTGCCTGATCTGAGGCAGCGGCAGTTCCGCCCAGGGACCGCCAATCCGGCAGGACACGTGCAGCATGACTCTCGGCTCCTGGCCGTCGGACCCGACCAGGTACGACACGACCGATCCGGACGCCCAAGCGTCACCGACCTTCAGTGACGCGCCCCGGTGACGCCGAGGCATGTGCGACATCACCGGCGGGACCAGATGCCCGCACCGATCCGACGCGCACCAGTCCGGATGCACAGGCGGCCTCATCGGCCGGCGCGGCGCACTCACTTCGGCCACCGTCCACCGTTGCCCCGGTACGCCTGCCCGAGGGTCATGAAGGGCGGCTGCCGCAGCGCCGGCAACTCCCGCGTCCACTCCGCCGCCCAGCGCGACGAATTGCGGGACGTAGTGGCGGGATGAACCTCGTTACGGCTGCTGGCTGCCGCCGGGGCGATTCGGTTTGGCCGTCGGCGTGAGCGCCAGGACGAGAACCAGGAACGTCGACGATGAGAGCCAGGCATCGCACCTCCACACGTAGGGAGCCGGCGACCGACCAGGGGGACCAATCGGCCGCCGGCCCGACAGAGGGCACGGCGCACCGTCCGACACCGGACGGGTCGGGTATCGCCGAGCCACCTTGTACGCGCGGCCACCGCCACCGGCCCACCAGGACGCCGCGCCTCACGCACGACCAGGCCGACGCAGCACCACCCCTGATACACGCCGTCATCCCAGCCGCACACTCGGAAACGTACCTACAAGTGGACGACTTGTCTACACATCAAAACGATGCTTCCGGTTGGCACTTGGTAAGACAAGTGCCAGGTACGGTGACCAGGTGCCCACCCCGCACTACGGACAGCCCCGCTATCGGGCCATCGCCGATCAACTACGAGAGCGCATCGAAAGTGGCGCCATTCCACCCGGTGCGCTGCTGCCAGCCGAAAACGTTCTTACCGCTGAGTTTCGGGCAGCCCGCGGCACGATCCGCAAGGCAATAGCCGTCCTGCGCGAGGAAGGATTTGCCACCACTGAGCATGGCAGGGGCACATACGCCACCCCGCAAACGGATAACCCGCCGGACGAGGCGGAAGCCAGTCAGCGAGTGATGTCAGCAGATGCACGCCTAGCAACACTGTTCCAGGTAGAGATCGGAACAACGCTGATTGAGCGGGAGAATGTCATTCGGCAGGGAGAGCAGGTCAAAAAAGTAATCAGGGCCTATCACCTACACAACACCGGCCAATAACGGCGCAAGCTTCAATACTTCATCGAGCGTCCGCACGAGCCGTCAAGGTCCGCTTGTCGTGGCGGGCTGGGCAGAGGCCCGCTCGCCAGCAGGGCGGGTCGACGGCAGACAGTGATGAGACACCGATGTGGCGGCATCGCCAATTTCAGTTACCCGCCGATAAGCGGTCTTGTAAGGCATACAAGAAAAACAGCTTGTTCGTTTGCGCTTTCTCTAGCCCTTGATTTCGCAGGGCTTTTGCCTTAAGGAGCGGGTAAGCCGCTGCGGCGACTGCTGGCAGCAAGGCGCTTAGACCAATCGCCAGGCCGCCAGCAGCTATCGTCAGCGCCCCCACTCCCGAAGCAATGGTGGCCGGATCCGATGTGAGAGCATCAATTAACTTCCTCGGGTACCTTGCTGCCGCCACTTCCCTTCGGATCTCTTCCATCGCAGGCGCAATATCCCGATGCCATCGGAGATCCACCTCGGCTGCTATATCTTGGCCCGAGGTCATCTGCACAACATCCTGCGACAAATTGACCATCTCGCTGCGGAAATGCGGCAGATAATCCTTTAAGTCCGCTCGTAGATCCAAGACCTCGATCATTGGAAGGTCATCGAGGCCCGGAATTCGAGAAACAACAGCATTTCCTAGGAATGCAGGCGTGGGGGTGGTCTCGTAAATCACGTCCGGCCCTGACACCGCAAGGCTGGGGTCCATGAGGGCAACCCTACGCGGGTCTTGCAGCCTCTCCAGCATCCCAGCAAAGCTTTCTTCCAGGAACTCCTCGTTCGCTAGGAACATGCGCTCCTGTGGCGGAAGGTCTTCGACCCACCCTTGCACTGTCAGCACTTTTCGATCGATCGCAGGGATTAGATCGGGGGCAATTAGCATTTCGTGCCTACCACGCCATAGTCGCCGGAATGCTTCGACCATCTTGGAAGACTGATCTAGATGTCGTTCGAAAAACGGGATAGCAACAGTCGACAATATGTGACGAAATTCTTCGTTAGTGTCGCATCGCCCCATAGCGTCGTTGACGGCATTTGCCTCTTCCGCGCTAGCCAGATCGCCTGAGGTGAGGCCAAGAGTCTCCAGGTCCACCGAATTGCGTTCGATTGACAGCTTAAGGAACGCGTTCATCTGACGCATGGGCATATTAAGAATGCGCCAACCATGCATGCCAATGAAGTGATGTACTGTGGATCTAGAGCTAACCAAATTGACATGATCAGCGAAAAGAACCGCCGGCTTTACCAGTCGCGTATCATAGCGCGGCGACTCCCTCAGCCAGGGAGAACTAAAGTCGAAGCCGTTGTTGGGCACAAGCCTGATCGGGTCAGAGATGACCTCAACTTCGAAGGTAGGCAAGACAACTCCCCAGTGTCCAGCCGGACGGTCAGAGTCAGGATAGAGGCCTCCCGCAAGAGGTACTGGTCGAGGGCCGCGACTCGCCATCGTGCCCGCTGCGTGTCACACGGCGTTCGGGCAGTTAGCAACGATCAGTCGGACCTCTTCGATGAGTGGCACCGTCCGGGCGCGTTTGTCCTGGGCGCCTTTGTCGATGAGACCACCGGGGTCCGGTGTGGTCTGCCGGCGCACGGTCCACATCCACGTTCCCGTGACAGCCGAGCCACGGAGGTTGAAGTAGTGGTCGGTGGAGCCCGGCTCAGTCCACGTCAAAGTAATCATCGAAGTCGCCCGGAATGCGGGAGGCAAGGAGCGCTACCAAACCCGCTGTAGCTGCCCCCATCTGCTGTAGGCGTCGTAGTGCCTCGCCAGGTGGAACCTCATACTCCTCCGTCAGCCATCCATTAAGGTTGCGAGCGCTCTCCTTGATATCAGCGAGGGCTCCCTCCAACGCCTCCCCCTCACGGACCTGCTTAAAGCTAACGATGGCCGTGAGGGTCAGCGTCATAAGAAGCAGCGGGCCAAGCACGCCTGCAAGTATTTGCATGGCCAAAGCCAACGTGCCGTGCGGTGACAGGCTATCAATCCCGTTGACGAAGAGGCCCGAAAGAGAGTAGTGAACAAAGGTTAGAAAGGATGGCACAGCTTCTGCTGCAAACTGCGACGCGTCAGCCTTGTAAATTGCTAGGTTTATGAACGTCAGAGCGAAGATGGAGTAGAGGTAGAGCGCGCCGAAAGAGGCAAAACTTAACACAAAGGGAAAACTGCTTCTCCTGTATCGCTCAAGCTGGTAAGCGTAGAAATTGGCGGTCTTAACCGCCAATAGCGCATTACCTAACGATTGAGTGAACTTTTGAAGCTGGGCTTCGTTGAATCGCCTCGCTCTGCTTCGCTTCAGTTCTGCCGGCAATGACGCCCAGCCCAGTACGGATGGCGACTTCAGGAATTTTCCGACCCAGGCTACCTGCCCTTGAAGGAACCTGAGGGGCTTCAAGGCTCCCCGGATGGTGCGCAAGTAAGTGCGTGCCAGGGCGACCGCGATGGCAGCCGCAAAGGCGTACATTATAGCCGTGCTGGGTGTTGTCAAGATGAGGACCATTGCGGATAGCTCTACAACCCGAATGGCAAAGCTACGGCGGAAGTTCTGCTTGAGGCTGTAAAAGATGTTGGCTACGGCGATGCCGGGCAGCCAGCTGCCCGATCTCTGGAGCATCCACGGAAAGTGAAATAGGAGAACCACGACGGGGAAGAAGGCAACATAGAGCAACCAAAGCGTTCGCTTGCGACGCATCAACAATAGTGTTAATGCCAGGAAGCCCAAGAAGACGAGTAAGCGAAAATCGACGATGCGAAGCGCGGTCGCTCCGAGCTGGGCGGCGAGATACCGATCGACGTCGAACACGAACAGCTTGACGACGATGTACGTCCAAACAGCCACGCCCACAGCGTCCGCAATGATGGCTCTGCGGCGGATTTGCTTAACAAAGTCTCGGACGGTCGTAGTGCCCGTCTTGGAAGACTTATTACTCTCGGCCGAATCCGTCGTCTTGTCGGCTGTTCGCTGTCGAGGCGTGGCAGCCAGACCAGCTTTGGTCCACACGCTGCTCTCATTGACCACTGTGTCCCCCCTGAATCCGAAGCCAGGGTACGCGACGGCTCGGACAGGACGAAGGCGCGCGACTGAGGTGTCGTGGTCGGCGCGTTAGTCGCTAGTCGGGAGACCATGGGGGAAGCACACGTAATGCCCGCTGCCACGCGTCCCATAGGTCCGACCCAGCAGGCAAGATCCGGAAGATGCGCGGAATGATCGAGGCCGACGTTGCGGGATACCCGGCGAATGTCCTGGTAGGAAGCCCTTACCGCGTCGAGCGCAACTCCCTTGCTAAACCGCGTGCTCCCAACGGAATTCACCCGACTTAACCCGCACCATTGCCGATTTGCTCTGTTCTGGATCAAGGCACCGCGCTCCGCGCGGTGCGGGGCGGCAAGCCCGGCCGGCGGCAAGCCGCCCCGGCGCCGCCTACGGCGCCGGGGCGGTGAGCCACCGACAGCCGCCGGGACACCGCCCCCACCACACTCGTAAACCAGCCAGCGAGGCCGTGACGGAAGCGGCGAGGTCTGCCTGGTCGAGTGGTCAGGGCTTCCGGCTGCCGCGCCAGTCCAACCCCGGGACTGGCTTGCCACTGAGTCACCGGGTCGCGGCGCCAGCTCCACCGCCAAGACGTGCCCGGCCCTCCCTCGCAACCGCCGGCCCCGCTCCGGACCCCACACTCAGAGGGGCCACGGCCGCGCAGCCCGCCCGACCCGAGGCAAGGTCAACTAAGCCCGCGCTCAGGGCGTCTCCAGGGCGTCAGGGCGTCCGCAGGGCGTCAAACGTCGGCCAAAGTTGACCATGAACGACCATCGACGCCCGAACACAGAACCAGCTCAGAGCCTTGATCGTGGCTCTGAGCTGGTGGGCGACGGACGAGTCGACCTGTACGCCGGATTCTGTGCGCGGCGCGTACCCCTGAGGGGTTTGCGCCGGCGGCGGTCATCCATCTCGGCCTGCCGTCGCCGACAGGCTCTTGCGGCCTACCCGCAGACATCGGGCGGGCCGCCCTCAAGCGTCTGCGCAGGCCGTCAGCTTGCGGTGACGGCCTTACTTGGCCTTGCTCCGGGTGGGGTTTACCGAGCCACCCCGGTCACCCGGGGTGCTGGTGGGCTCTTACCCCACCGTTTCACCCTTACCGTCCCAGTTTGGGGCGGCGGTCTGTTTTCTGTGGCACTGTCCCGCGGGTCGCCCCGGGTTGCCGTTAGCAACCACCCTGCCCTGTGGAGTCCGGACGTTCCTCGGCGGCGGGCTGCCGCCCACCGACGCGACCGCCCGGTCGACTCGTCCGTCGCACCCCATCCTAGCGACGCCCCAGCGTCCTCAATTTCCGCCCCGCGCCCGCCGAGGGTCGCGCAGTTTCGGGGAAGATGCTGCCTCCGGGTGCGCGGGAGGCAGCATCTTCCCTGATGTTGCGCGCACCGGCGCTGCCGCCGCCCCGATGTTGCGCGCACCGGCGCTGCCGCCGGCGGCGTGTTGTTAATAGGGGGCCCTTCCTATACACGAGGCGTTAATAGGGCGCCCCTGCTTACAGGTGGGCGGTGTCGTTGACGGTGCGGACGGCTAGGCCGCCGTCGGGCCAGCGGTCGAAGACCGAGATGCCGGCGGCGTCGAGGTAGAGGCGGTGCAGGAAGGCGTCGGTGGCGGCGAGGGCGTCGCGCAGCATCAGCTTGATCGGCGAGACGTGGGAGACCAGGATGACGGTCTGCCCGGGGTACGCCGTGCAGACCCGCTCGATCACCCGCGCGCAGCGGGTGGCGACTTCGGCGAAGGATTCGCCGTCGGGCGGGGCGACCCGGGGTGAGGCGAGCCAGGCGTCGAGTTCGCCGGCCCAGTGTTCGCGTACGTCGGCGAAGGTGCGTCCTTCCCAGGCGCCGAAGTCGCATTCGATCAGGTCGTCGTCGCGGCGTACCGGCACGTCGCCGAGCGCGCCGGCGATCGCCGCCGCGGTGGCCGTACATCTGGTCAACGGTGAGCTGATCACGGCCGCGGCGTCGGGGGCGAGGGTGGCCACCCGGGTGGCGGTGGCCCGCACCTGGTCTTGGCCCTTCGGCGAGAGCGCGATGTCGCCGCGCCCGGAGTAGCGGCCCTGCTCGGTGTATTCGGTTTCGCCGTGCCGGACCAGGATGAGCCGGGTCGCGGTGAAGCTGGGGCGCGGCTCCCAGGAGACCGGGGCGTTGGTCAGGTCGGCGCCGGGCGACTCGGCGTGGGCGGCGACCCGCGCCGCGCCGCCGCCGGCGGGCTGCGGGCCGCTGAGGTTGCGCGGTGGCTCGACCAGGCGGGGCGATGCGACGTCAGCGGTGGCTACGCCGGCTGCTGCGGCGGCGTCCATGGCCGCGTTGGCGAGGGCGTCGGCGTGGGTGTTGCGGTCGCGGGGGATCCACTCGAAACGTACGGCGGTGAAGCGGCCGACCAGCCGGGCGGCTTCGGCGGCCAGCGGGCGCAGTCCGGGGTGTTTGATCTGCCAGCGGCCGGACATCTGCTCGACCACCAGCTTGGAGTCCATTTTCACCTGCACCTCGTCGGCGCCGAGTTCGGCGGCGGCGGTCAGGCCGGCGATCAGGCCGCGGTACTCGGCGACGTTGTTGGTGGCGGTGCCGATGGCTTCGCTGCGTTCGGCGAGCACCGCGCCGGTGGCCGAATCGCGGACCACGGCGCCGTAGCCGGCCGGGCCCGGGTTGCCCCGGGCGCCGCCGTCGGCCTCGACAAGGACGGTACGGGGTGCCACCGCTACAGCCCGGACTCGTTGGTGCGGACCATGATCCGGCGGCACTCCTCGCAGCGGACCACCTCGTCCGGGTCGGCCTTGCGGATCCGGGCCAGGTCGGCGCCGGAGAGTTCCAGCCGGCACCCGCCGCACCGGCCGGCGGTCAGCAGCGCCGCGCCGAGGCCGGTGTCGGTGCGGATCCGTTCGTAGAGCTGCACCAGGTCGGCGGGGAGGTCGTTGGCGAGGGGCTGCCGGGCGGAGCGTTTGAACTCCTCCTCGCGGGTGATCTCCGAGAGGCTCTCGTCGCGTCGCTGCTCGGTGACGGCCCGCCGTTCGCGCGCCTCGACCAGCCGCTGCTCCACCCCGTCCAGCACGGACTGGGCGGTTTCCCGCTGCTCCATCACCTCCAGTTCGGCGTCCTCAAGGTCGCTCTGCCGGCGGTTGAGCGAGGCCAGTTCGTGTTGCAGCGCCTCCAGTTCGCGGGCCGGGCCGACGCCGGCGGCGAGCCGGTCCTCGTCCTTGGTCTTGCGGGTCCGTACCTGGTCGATGTCCTTTTCCAGCCGGGCGATGTCCCGGTCCAGGTCGTCGACGGCCACCTGGGCCCGGACCCGCTCGTCTTCCAGGGCGGACAGCTCCCGCGCCAGGGCTTCCAGCTCGGCCCGTTCGGGCAGCGAGCGCCGGCGGTGGGCGAGTTGGGCGAGGGCGGTGTCGATCGCCTGAAGGTCCAGCAGGCGACGTTGAACCTTGGGGTCAGCCTTCACGGTCGGGCTCCTTGTCGTCCGCTAGGGGGTTCGTCCGCCGTCGGGGTTGGTCCGCCGTCGGGCTTCGTCTGGGGCGGGGTCGGTCCGTGGCCGGCTTGGTCCGCCGCTGGTGCGGCGGCGTGCACGGTCCACGGGTCGGTGTCCAGGTCGGACACCAGGGTCTCGACGCCGGACGCGCGCAGCATCGTGGCGAGGTCGTCCAGCCAGGGCCGCTCGGTGGCCCAGTGGGTGGCGTCGAGCAGTGCCGGCCCGTTGGTGGCGAGATGTTCGCCGGCCGGGTGGTGGCGCAGGTCGGCGGTGAGGTACGCGTCCACCCCGGCGGCGGTCGCGTCGGCCAGGAAGCTGTCGCCCGCGCCACCGCAGACCGCGAGGGTGTACACGGTCCGGTTCGGGTCTCCGGCGGCGCGTACGCCGACGGCCGTGGCCGGCAGCACGGTGGCGGCGTGCCGGGCCAGCTCGGCCAGGGACATCGGTTGGGGCAGCCGGCCGATGCGGCCGGCGCCCCGGCCTTCGCCGGCGGCGGGTGTGCCCGGCGTGGCCGGTTTCAGCGGGCGCAGGTCGACCAGTCCGAGCCGGGTGGCGAGCGCGTCGGAGACCCCGGGGACCGCCACGTCGGCGTTGGTGTGCGCGACGTAGAGCGCGATGTCCGCCTTGATCAGCTGGTGGATGATCCGACCTTTGTACGTCGTCGGGGCCACCGAGGAGACGCCACGCAGCAGCAGCGGGTGATGGGCGATGATCATGTCGACGTCGGCGGCGAGCGCTTCCGCGACCGTTTCGGGGACCACGTCGACGACGCAGAGGACCCGGTGCACGGCCGCGCACGGCTCGCCCAGCACCAGCCCGACCCGATCCCATTCCTCGGCCCAGGTGGGCGGATAGTGCCGCTCCAGCTCGGCGACGACGTCGGCGACCGTCGGCACGGCTGCGGTTGTGCTCACGGCGGGCCAGCTTACCGGCGTCGGTGCCGCCACGGGACGTCACCGTGCCGACGCGGAGCACCCCGGCGTTCGGGCATCCTGCGGGACGCCTGACGCCGAGGTGCGCCGTGCCGTGTTAAGAGGGGACCCTTTCACCACGTGAGGCGTTAACAGGGGGCCCTTCCTTGCATCCGTCGTGGAGGGCGGTGAGGGCGGTGTGCCAGGGGAAGGTGCGCTGGTGTCGTTCGCCGGTGCCGGGCGGGTGCAGCGGGACGACGTCGTCACCGAAGAGCACCTGCACCCCCCACTCGGCGAGTCGGGCGATGCCGGCCAGGAAGGCGGGGTGGGCGGCCATCGCGATGTTCGTGTACGGCACGGCGACCAGGGGTACGCCGCGGCCCTGCGCCTCCACCAGCAGGCCGAGGGCGAGGGTGTCGGTGATGCCGGCCGCCCACTTGTTGAGCGTGTTGACCGTGGCCGGGCAGACGATCATGGCGTCGGCCGGCGGCAGCACGTCCGGATCACCGGGGTTCTTGTAGTGCGTACGTACCGGATGGCCGGTCTGGCGGGCCAGCGCGCTGCGGTCGACGAACTTGGCGCCGTCCGGCGTGGTGACCACGCAGACATCCCATCCGTCCTGCTGGGCCAGCTCGACGAGCCGACCGACGTCTCGGGCCAACGGTGAACCGCAGGCGATGATGTAGAGCACTTCCCGGTGCTCGTCGTGGCGGTGCGAACCGGTCATCAGACCGGCCCCGTGGTCATACTCCTACTCCCATGTGCTCAGCCAACTCCGCGATCAGCGAAGGCGGCGCACCACGTGTGCGACGTAGCACGTCTGACATCACCACATGGGCGATCGGCCGGCAGCGGATCTCGGCCGGGGCCAGCCGGTCTCCGCGCAGCAGCATCTCGCCGGCGTTCGCCACGTCGCCGATCTGGGCGTAGCCCCGGGCCAGGTCGAGCAGGTGGTGGGCGCGGCGTTCGGGCAGCAGCGCGTCGAACTGTGGCGGTTTGATCCGCTGGTGCACCTCGACCGCCCGTCCACCGTCGCCCAGCTCGACGGCGGCGGCCGCCCGGTGCAGCTCCACGTTCGTCGGCCCGAACGAGGTCCAGTAGTGGTTCTGGTCGCCGCCCAGCTCCCGCGCCGCCTCGTATGCCTCGCCGAGCAGGTCGTCGACGCTTGCGGTGTCACCGATGCGGGAGGCGGCCATGGCGCCCTGCAACAGCAGCATCCCGTAGACCGAGAGGCGTTCCGGGCTGGTGTCGTTGCCGCCGCCGGGGGCGAGCCGGTTGGCGATGTTGACGTTCAGCTCCAGCGCCGGCCGGGCGCGGCCCATCGCCACCAGGGCATTGGAGACCCGGGTGGTGGCGACCCCGGCGAGCAACTGGTCGTCGGCGCGTTGGGCGACCGCGATGGAGCGGTCGGCGGCGAGCCAGGCCAGCTCGGACTCGCCGAGCTTGCGCAGCACCGAGGAGGCGATCTGGTAGACCTGCCCGAGCAGGTGGGCGGCGCGCTGCGCCTGGTCGCCGCTGGCGTACGCGGCGTCGGCCGCCTGGGCGTCGCGCAGCAGCTTGGGCAGGGCCCGGGTGAGCATGCCGTAGCGGCCGTACTGGTAGGTCAGCCAGGCGTGGGTGACCGCCTTGCTCGTGTCCGCCAGCGGCGGCGGGCACGGTGCCGCGTGGAAGTACGCGCTCACCGCGTCGTACGTCTCCAGGGCCGCCCGGATCTCCTCGACCTCGAACTGTTCGATGCAGTTGGGCGTGTCGGTGCGGCGTTCCGGGTCCTTGCCGAGCAGCAGTTGGACGTCGAGCTGAAGGATGTCGGCGATCTCGTAGAGCACGGAGAACTTGTCCAGCCGACGCACCCCGCGCTCGACCTTGTCCACCCAGCTCTTCGACTTGCCCAACCGGTCGGCGAAGACCTGCTGCGACATCTTCCGCCGGCCCCGCCAGTAGGCCACCCGCCGTCCGATGGGCAGTTCGTCCATCTCGCAAGTCCTCCCCTGCTGGCGTTCCGGCCAGGTGCCGCCAGCCGTTCCGCGGGTGCGCTTACCCGTCCGCATATCGTGTTTTCGCTGGTCGCACAGGTTGTGCGTCCGACGGATGGCCGACCCTCCTACCTTCGTGCAAGTTGCATCGGCCACTTTGCCCAAATGAACGATCGTGAGCCGGGGCAGTGACGGTGTTCGACATGCGAGCCGCAGCGAGCGGTCCGGCGAGGGGAGATTGCGTCAATGTGGGGGTACGTCGGGCCGCGTGTGGCACCGCTGTCGCCGTTGGAGCGGGTACGGCTACGTCGGGTCGCGGTGCGGTACGCGATGCACGGCTGGGAGGTGACTCCCGGCGCCTGCCTGGCGCGAAGTCGATTCGTCTGTGGCCGGGCCGGCTGCCCGACCGTCGGCTGCCATCCCGCGCTGGAGGACTGGGAGCACGCCGCCAGCGCCGACCCGGCCCGGGTGGCCACCTGGTGGCGGTCCCGCCCGCACGGCGTACTGCTGCCCACCGGCCGCGCCTTCGACGTGCTGGAGGTGCCCGCCCACCTGGGCCAGCGGATCCTGGAGGCGGTCCGGGCCCATCCCGTCGGACCTGGCGTACGCGGACCGGTCCTGGTCACGCCGACGGGAGGCTGGATGTTCCTGGTAAGGCCGGGTGATCCGCTGCGGCCCGAGCTGGAGCACTGCCTGCAGGTGGTGCGGCACGGCCCCGGTTCGTGGGTGCCCGCACCGCCCACCCGACTGCCGGAGGGGCAGGTCCGCTGGGCGGTGGCGCCGGAACAGGCCCGCTGGCAGTTGCCGGATTCCTACCTCGTGCAGACCACGCTGGTCGACGCGCTGCGGGACGCCGGGGTCGCGCTCTCCCCCGCCCTGGTGCCGGGCCACCTGCCGCTGCCCCGCCGGGGAC
>NZ_POTX01000150.1 GCF_003236305.1 Micromonospora endophytica
GGGTGGCCCCCGCCCGCCCGGTCACCGTCGCCGGCGCCCGTGACCTGGCGCTGCGCGTCATCGTGCCGCCGAACACGACCGGAACCCGGTTCGGTGTCAGCGTCGTCGGCCCGGACGGCCGCCGTCATCCGCTCGGTGAGGTGCGGCTGGACGGCTTGCCCGGCACCGGGAACACCACCTCTTACTGGGCCCAGGAGGTGCGGGTGCCGCTGCGCGGCGCGCCCGACCGGGTGGCCGCCATCGAACTCACCCCGCGTACCGCGACGGGCCAAGCCTGGCTGCTCGACGCGTGGGGCTGGCAGCCGGGCACCCCCCGCCCGGGCGCGGCCAACCCGGCGCGGGTCGACATCGGCACCCTGGAGGTGGTCGAGGGCGACTCCGGCACCAGGACGTACGAGATCCCGGTGACCGTCACCGGACGTGCCGGTGGTGTGCTCCGGCTGTTCCTGAACGACGGGCAGAGCTGGCCGATCACGTCCTGGCTGGTCACCGTCCGACCCGGCCAGCGCAGCATCCGGGTGCCGATCGAGATCACCGGCGACACGCTGTGGAACTACCCGGAACGGCACGCCCTGTCGGCCAAGGCGGAGCGGGGTCTCGTGGTCGGCAGCTTCGTCGGCGGGATCGTGACCCGCAACGACGACCCGGTGCCGACCCTCACCGTCGAGTCCGCCTCCGTCCGGGTCGCCGAGGGTGAGACGTTTACCTGGCGGATCTCCGCCTCGGCGTACACCGAACGGGGTATCTCCCTGGGGGCCTGGCCGCTGGCGCCGGCCACCGGGGTGGAACTCTCCACCGCCGACGTCGACCCGGACTGGTTCGCCGAGAACGCCTGGGGCCAGCCGGTGGAGCCGGTCCGGCCACTGTCGCAGACCTGGCTGGGGGTGTTCGGGTTCATCGAGCCGGACGCGACCACCATTGAGCTGACCGTGCCGACCAGCACCGACTCCCTGACCGAGCCGGACGAGATCATCGAGCTGCACTTCGACCAGATTCCGGACGAGCCGTCGCCGGGTGAGGTGCTGACCGGCGTGGTGACCGCCAACTGACGGGACACCGGGGTCCGCCGGTGGCGTTTCCGTACGCCGTCCCGGACCCCTCCCGCCGCCCGGCCACGGGCCCAGCGTCCATCCGCCGACAGTTCGAAATTGTCGCTCCGTCCGTATGCGACGATGACACCGGCTGACCCCGGCCGGGCGCCAGAAACGCGGTGAACTCCCATTTTCTGTTTCCCGTCACCCTGCCCAGGCGGGGTGACGGGAAACGGCATGCGGTGGAGCCGACTGGCGCACGGTCAACCAATTGTCATCGCACAATTGTTGCTAAAGGGGACGGACGACGTGACCGATCATCTGAAGAATGTGCCGGTGTCCCGGCGGGACATCATCCGGGTCTCCGGCGGCGGCACCCTCGCGGCCGTCGCGCTCGGCTCGCTCGGCGTGGGCGCGCCAGCAAGCGCGGCACCGACAGGCTCGCCACCGGCGGGCCCGACATCGACAGCCGGCGGCATCGGCTCCGCCCCGGCCAGCGCCGCGGCCGGGACGCGGATCCGGTCCACCGGAGCCGACCTGCTGATCCGCGACGGTTCGCCGCACTGGTGGCTCAGCCCGGACATCTGGGTGGTGCCCGGCACCGACCCCAACGGCGTACCCGGCACACCGGCCGCCGGCGACGTGGCCTACGTCTGGGCGCGGGTGCAGAACACCGGCGGGAAGGACGCCGTCGGCGTCCAGGTGCGGTTCTACTGGGGCAACCCGTCGGTGCAGATGTTCTACAGCACCCTCAACCCGATCGGCACCGCGTACGCCGACATCGACGCGGGCGACACCCAGGAGGTGCTCTGCCTGGTGCCGTGGAACGTGGTGACCGTCAACAACGGGCACGAGTGCCTCGTCGTCGTCGCCACCCTGCCCGGCGATCCCGCCCTGCCCGACGCCGTCGACCCGGTCGGCTACCCGAACGTGGCCCAGCGCAACCTGACGCTGCTCGGGGCGGAGCAGGAGGACTTCAAGCTCACCCTGACCGTGCAGGCGGCGAAGCGGGTGCCGAAGAAGGTCCGGATCAGCGCCGCGATCGGCGGCGAGCTGCCGAAGGACGCCCTGTACACGCTCGGGTTGACCGAGCGCAGGCCGGTCGACAAGACGCTCGTCGAGATCGGCTTCTCGACGAAGCCGATCACCGATCCGGCGGACGGGGTCGGTGAACCGGAGCTGACGATCGAGGTGCCGGCCGGCCGCAGCGTGCCGGTCCACCTCACCGTACGCGGCGGCACCGAGTTGGCCGCCGGGGAGTACCAGCTCGTGGAGGTTCTCGAACAGGACGGTGACCGGGTGCTCGGTGGCATCTCCTTCGCCGTGGTGGCCGGAAGGAAAGCCCGATGAGCCCGACCCCGATGGTGGTGGCGACCCGACCCTTCGCCATCGAGCCGCTGACCAACGTCATGCTCCCGGACGGCATCTTCGACAACGCGCTCTACCAGCTCCGCATCGCCTGCCACTACACCAACACCTCCGGCGTCGACCTGACGAACGTCACCCTCTATCTGGAGAGCGTCGGCGACCCGGGAATCGTGGTCACCGGGCAGACGTACACCTTCGCCCGGATTCCGGCCGGCGCTTCGGTGCTGGTCTCCTGGGCGGCCAACTTCCAGCACGCCGTACCCGGCAAACCGCTTGTCAGTTTCGTGGCGCGGGCCGACGGCCACACCTCGGCCCGTACCATCCGGCAGATCTTCGTCTCCCAGACCCGGTACGACCAGGCCACCGACACCTACTCGGTGACGATCCCGGAGGGGCGGCTGGAGCTGTCCAAGCCGACGGTCATCGCGCCGTCGAAGGACCAGGTCTGGTTCCCGGGGGAGAAACCCGGCGACAACAAGGAACGGCCACCGTGGACCGGCCCGTACGTGCCGACCGGCTGCACCCTGGTCTGGGTGCCCAACCCGGCGTATGCAGGTACGCACGGCGAACTGCCGTTTGACGACCCGTGGTGGAAGGTGCTCGGCTGGATCGTCTTCGTCATCGCCGCCCTGGTCGGGATCATCGCCGCGGCCGTCGGCGCCGGCACCTTCAACGTCGGTGTCAAGGGCAAGTTCGACGAGACCGAACCCGGGCTCGGCATCGAGTGCTGCTCACCGGCGCCCGGTGGTGGACTCAAGGGTGGCGTCACGGTCGCCGGGGTGGCCGGGGTGATCGCCTCGGTCGCCCTGGCGGTGGGGCTCGCCGACGACGCCGATCCGCACTGGCGGGGGCAGGCGGCGACACCACCTGCGCCGGGCGAACTCACCACCGCCGAGGAGGTCCAGGCCCGCTGGCGGCTGCTCGACGAACCGCACGCGGGGCGGGCGTACCGGACCGACGTCACCTGGGAGTACCAACGAATCACCACCGGCAAGACCTACCGGTACGGGGTGTCCGAGCAGCAGACGAACGTGCACGTCACCGAGGACGTCAAGATCGTCACCCCGGACACTGTCGCGTCGCCGGGACAGCTCTGGGTCCGGGCCACCTTCGTCCGCCCCGGCGCAAAGCCCTACCAGGGGCCGGAGCTGTACGCGTTCGCCCTGTTCCGCGCGCCACAGGGGCTCTACTTTCTGGTGCCGCTGACCGACGACGGGGTCGGTTTCGACGCGCGCGCCGGCGACGGTGAGTACACCGCCGGGCTGCACCTACGGGAGGCGCTGCCGGAGCTGAAGAAGGCCGGCCAGGAGCCGTACGGGATCTGGAAGGTCTTCGTCTTCGCCCAGGACGTCAACCTGGTCCCGCCCGGCACCCCGGCGGAGATCGCCGCGCAGACCATCGGCGGCTTTTTCGTGGCCAGCGCCATCCAGCTCACCTTCGATCCCCAGCAGCCCTGTCCGCTTGAGGCGCAGGGCAGCATCAAGGTCGTCTGACCAGGGCAGGACGGGCGGGCAGGTGTCACACCTGCCCGCCGGTCCTGGCCACCGGTCAGCAGAGACCGCCGCAGCCGCCGGTGGTCGGTGGCGGCCCGCTGAGCCAGGGCTGGGCCAGGCCGGGCACGTGTTCCGGCTGGGCCCCGGTGATCCGCGGCTCGGAGAAGACCGTGTTGTACGCGTTGGCGGTGTCGTCGACGTAGATGATGCCGGTCAGCTTGTTCTCCGGGATGGTGCCGTCGGCGTACCTGGGCGTCCAGTTCCGCACCGGCGTGATGTTCGTGCCGAGGATCCGGGTGAACCCGTCGCTGCCACTGAGGATGGAGACCACGTCACCGGAGTAGTCCGGGTTGACGTATCCGTGGTCCTCGGGGTCGCCGTGGCCGCTGCCGTCGTCACCACCGTCACCACCGTCACCACCACCACCACCACCGTCCTCCCCGTCGCCGTTGCCGCCACCGCCGGGGGAGGAGTCGTCCGGATCGGTGTACCACATGTTGATGCCGTCGTCGCAGCTCCCGTTGGCGTCGCAGGTGGTGATGGTCTGGCTGCCGGAGGTGTACGTCGAGCTGTTGAAGACGACCGACTCCATGTGGATCGTGCCGACCGCCTTGCCGTCCTCGTCGTAGACGTAGTAGATCGTCTCGAGCCAGGTGTCCAGCTTCCCCTTTGTGGAGTGGGTCTTCGAGGTGGTCTCGCTGACCAGGCGTCCGTGCTCGTCCCAGACCTTGGTGCTCTCCTCGATGTAGAGGTCGCCCGGCTCACCCCGCTCCTCGTACTGGTGCAGGACCGTGTTGCCGCGCGACCCGTCGGCGTTGAAGTGCTCCCGCGTCGACCCGCCCGGCACCAGGTCCACCACGTCCCGCGACCCGTCGGCGTAGTGCAGCTTGTAGTCGAAGTCGTCGAACCAGCCGCCCCGCTCGGTCTTCACGACGCCGCCGTACGCGGCCGGACTCTGCCCCGTCACGCCGGGCTCGTACTCGACGAAGTGCGAGTCGAACGGGGTGACCAGGCTGTTCAACAGGGGGCCGCCGACGGTTTGGGAGTTCTTGCCCCGGCCGATCGCGACACCGTCGCGCTGCACCGACAGCTTCAGCTCCTCGAACTGCTTCAGGTCGATGCCCAACCGGCTGTAGGTGTCCGTGCGGACCGGCATCGCGAAGATCCCGAGGGTCGGCAGGTTCGTGGTCTCCTCCCTGATCTTGAGGACCTCCTCCGGGAAGGCGATGAAGCTGCCGCGTCCGTACGAGAAGGTCGGCAGCTTGTTGACCGATGCCAGTTCCACGGCCACCTGGAGGGTCGGTGTGCTTGTCGGGTCCCGGTGGTCGGTGCCGGCGGCCAGCTCGTCGGCGTCGCTGAAGCCGTCCCCGTCGCTGTCGACCACCCGCCAGGAGAGGTAACAGCCGGTCGGGTCACAGAACCGGGCGTACGACAGCTTGGTCCGCTGGGATGGCTTCTCCGCCGACGCGGCGGTGCCGACGGTGGTCAACCCGACAGGTATGGCGAACAGGACGGCGACGATCGACGCCACCCGCTTGCGAGTACGAAGGATCATGGGCCGTACGGTCGCACCCGGCGGGCCCGGTCTGGAGAACTGAGTCAGCAACCAGTCGGGTCGCCGGCCGACCTGGGAAAAACCCCAGCTAGGGTGTGGCTGCTGCACCCGCCCGACGAAGGTGACGGACGTGGACATCGACCGGCGCGCCTACGGGCCGGAGGACGCCGACCACCTGCTGGCCGCCGCCGACCGCGCCGGTGACCCGCTGACCGCGGTCCGACTGGTGGCCGAGGCGTTCCTCGCCGTGTCCCGTACCGCCGAACCGGCGACCCTGCCGCCGCTGCTGCGCCGGATGGCCACGCTGCGGACCCGCGCGGTGCCGCCCCGGCCCGAGGTCGAGTTTCTCTGTCACGCGGTCGCCTGCGCGGTCCGGGCTCGGACCGGCCAGCGGATGTCCCGCCGCGACCAGGACGACACGCTGCGGCTGTTCACCGCGGCACTGGCCGGCGACCCGCTGTATGTGGAGTGCGCGATGGTGGCCACGTTGAGCGCGCTCCGACCCGACCAGGTGCGACCGAGCTTCGCCCACCTGATCGAACCATGGCTGGCCGACGACGGCGTCGACCCGGCGCGCCGGGCCCGGTTCACCACCATGCTCGGCATGGGTGACGCGTGGTCCGGTGACCTGCTGCGGGGCCGGGCGACGCTGCGCCGCGCCCACGGGTACGCCGTCGAGGCCGGCCGGCTCGACCTGCAGGCCGAGATCGCATCCTGGCTGGCCAAGTGCGAGGCGCTCTGCGGTGACCTGGCGGAGTCGCGTCGCCAACTGGACGCGGCGCGGGTGCTCGCGGCCCGGTCAGGTTCGGCGTGGGTGGGTTTCCACATCGCCGAGTGCGCCGCCGCCCTGCATCTGGCCAGTGGCGACGTCGAGGCGTGGGTCGGTGTGGTCGGTCGGCTCGTCGACTCGGCGGTCGGCGCCAACTCCGGCCTGGTCTTCGAGCACCGCTGCGAACTCGCCACCCACCACGCGCTGCGCGGTGAGACCGCCACCGCGCAGGCCATTCTGGAGACCATCCGGGAGCCGTCCCTGGACTGGCCGGGCGCGCCGGCGCTGCCGGCCTGGCAGGCGTGGATCACGAGCCCGCAGGACCCGGCGGCGATGGCCTGGCTCGAACGCGCCCTCAACGGGCTGAACCGGCCGGTGGAGCGGCTGTCGCGGGCCCGGCTGGCCTGGCTGCTCGGTGCCCAGCATGCCCGTCTCGGTCGGCGGGTCGACGCGATCCGGCTGCTGGAGTGGGCCAGCAGCGAGTACGCGGCGACCGGCGCGGCCGGTCTGCTGGCCCGGGTGGCCGTCGACCTGCACGCGGTCACCCGCACCGCCGACGCGCCGCCCGGCGGTGCGGTCGAGGTGCGCGGGGAGCCGAGGCGGCGGGCTGGTGCGGCGGCCGAGGTCGAGGGCCCGGACGCCCGGTTGACGGCGACCGAGCGTCGGGTGGCGGCCGCCGTGGTGGACGGGCTCAGCAACCAGGAGATCGCCGGGCGGCTGGCGGTGTCGACCAAGACGGTCGAGTTCCACCTCGGCAACATCTACCGCAAGCTCGGCGTCCGCAACCGGGCCGAACTCGTCCGGCAGCTGTTGCGCTGAGGCCGGCCGGCACGGGTCGCCTGGCGCGTCGACCCGTGCCGCCGTCGGTCAGCCCTTGATGGCACCGATCAGGACGCCCTTGACGAAGTGCCGCTGGATGAACGGGTAGACGGCGACGATCGGGGTGACGGTGACGATGACCACCGCCATCTTGATCGCCTCGGTGGGTGGCATGGTGACCCCACTGCTGCCGCCGGAGGTGTTCGGTGCCTGTCCGGCCAGCAGGTAGCTCTGCAACACCCGCTGGATCGGGTACATGTCGTTTCTGTCGATGAAGAGCACGGCGTCGAACCAGACGTTCCAGTAGGCGACCGCGTAGAAGAGGCCGACCACCGCGATCACCGCCCGGGACAGCGGCAGGACGATCCGGGCCAGGGTGCGGAAGTCGTTGGCGCCGTCGATGCGGGCGCTGTCCAGCAGTTCCTGCGGGATGCCCTGGAAGAAGCCCCGGACGACGACCAGGTTGAACACGCTTATCGCGGGCGGCAGGATCAGCGCCCAGATGGTGTCCTTGAGTCCCAGCCCGGTGACCACGAGGTACTTCGGCACCAGCGGCGGATAGATCAGGAACGGCAGCAGGAAGTACGCGAGCAGCCACCGGTAGCCCACCGAACGCGGCCGGGACAGGCCGTACGCGGCGAGCACCGTCACGGTCAGCGCGATGGCGGTGCCGATCACGGTGACCAGGGTGCTGATCCACAGTGCCCGGGTGACGGCCCCACCGGCGAAGATGGTCTCGTACGCCGAGGTGTCGATGCCCTGGGGGATGACCACCAGGCCGCCGGCGGCGGCGATGGTCTCGCGGCTGGAGAGGCTGGTCACCAGGATCACCCAGAGCGGGAAGAGCACGCTGAGCACGAGCAGGCCGAGCAGCACCGCCTTGCCGGCCTGGCCGACCGGTGTGGGCTTCTCCTCCCACACCGGCCGGTGGTGCCGCGCTGCGGGCCGCTTCCGCGCGATGGTGACTGTCATCGTGAGTAGATCCCTCGTTCGCCGAGCAGGTGGGCGACCTTGTTGGCGGCCAGGATCAGGCAGAGCCCGATGGCGGCCTTGAACAGGCCGGCCGCGGCGCCGTAGCCGTAGTTCCCGGTGGCGATGGAGAAGTAGTAGACGAAGGTGTCGAGCACTTCGGCGGCTTGCCGGCCGACGGCCTCGCGTTGCAGGAGGAACTGTTCGAAGCCGACGGAGAGCGCGTCGCCCAGCCGCAGGATGAGCAGCAGGATGATCACCGGTCGCAGGCCGGGCAGGGTGATGTGCCACAGCCGGCGCCACCGTCCGGCACCGTCGGCGGCCGCCGCCTCGTAGAGGTTCTGGTCGATGGTGGAGAGCGCGGCCAGGAAGACGATGGTGCCCCAGCCGACGTCCTTCCAGACCGCCTCGGCGGTGACCAGGATGATGAAGGTGTCCGGGTTGGTCATGATGTTCCACGGCTGCATGCCGGCTTCGCGCATGGTCTGCGCGAGCAGGCCGGCGCCGCCGAACATGGCGACGAAGAAGGTGACCACGAGCACCCAGCTGAAGAAGTGCGGCAGGTAGACGACGGTCTGGATGAAGCCGCGCAGTCGGCTGGACAGCAGGTTGTGCAGCGCGATCGCCAACAGGATCGGCAGTGGGAAGAAGAAGACCAGCTGGAACGCGGTGATCGCCAGGGTGTTGCGGAACGCGCTCCAGAAGGCGGGGTCCTCGAAGAGGAGTTGGAACTGCCCGAAGCCGATCCAGTTGCTCTGGACGAACGCCTCCAGCGGGTTGCTGCCGAGGTAGGGGTTGTAGTCCTGGAAGGCGATGACGTTGCCGAGGATCGGCACATAGCTGAAGACCAGCAGGATGAGGAAGCCGGGCGCGACCATGGCCAGCAGTTGCCAGTCGCGTCGCAGCCGGGCCTTCAGCGGGACGCGGCGGCGACCGCTGCGGCGTGCGGGGGAACCAGGCGGTGGGGTCGCCCCGCCGGGCCGGGCCTGGTCGGTCCCGGCCTCGACGGGGGCGTGACTGGTGCTCATCAGCCAGCCTTGGGTAGCGATTCCGCGAGCAGGCGTCGGGCCTCCTCACCGCCGCTGGACTTCCATTCCTGCACGATGGTCTCGACGTCGGAGATCGGTCGGCGGCCCCGTAGCACGTCGTTGAACTTGTCCTCGGTGGGCACCTGGTTGGCCTTGTAGGCGGCCGGCATCTCCAGCTTCACGCCGTTCCAGGGGTCCTTCTCCAGGTATTTGACCATCTCGTTGGAGTAGGTCAGCAGGTCCTGGACGTAGTTGGGGGTGTCCGGGAACGGACCGATGGTCGGGTTGCGGCCGCTGATGAAGAAGTACTGGTTGACGATTTCCTTGAACGCCAGGTCGGTCTTGCGGGGGCCGTTCGGCGTCGGGGTGTGGTGTTTGCCCTCCACCCCGTAGTCGCGTAGCTGCGCCTCCTGGCTGCCCAGCGGCGCGGAGCACCAGTTGATGACGCGCAGCAGTTCCTCGACGCGTTCCTTGCCGACGCCCTTCTTGACGAAGGTGAACGAGATCGGCTCGTCGTCGCCCCAGACCAGCGGGTCTCCGCCGCTGGCGGAGAAGATCGGGATCGGCTGGATGTTGAGCTTCGGGTTGACCTTCTGGTATTCGGCCTGGGCCGGCTGCCACATGCCGGTACCGGCCCGGGTGAAGGCGATCGCGCCGTTCTTGGCGAAGAGCTGGGCGCTGTCCGCGCCTCGGCTGGCGATGATGTCCGGGTGGACCAACCCGTCCTGGTAGATCTTGGCCATCACCTCCAGCGCCTGGCGGAACTCCGGAGTCTCGTACTTGAACTCCGGGGTGCCGTCGGAACGCAGCCGCCAGCCGCCCTTGGAGCCGGGCACCTTGTGGTACATCTGGATCATGGCGAAGACGTCGTCGAAGGCCCACACCTTCTTCGCCGGGTCGGTGATCTCCTTGGCGATCGCCAGCAGCTCGTCGAGTGAGGTCGGCACGGTCAGGCCGCGGGCGTCCAGCAGGTCCTTGCGGGTGAACATCACCCACGGGAACGGGCCGTCGGTCGGGTTGGGCACCGCCGCGAGCCGTCCGTTCCAGATCGAGTGCCGCCAGGCTCCGGTCGGGAATGCGGCGAGCATCGGGTAGGCGTTGGCCGCGTCGCCCTTGAGGTAGTCGGTGAGATCCTCGAAGAGCACGCCGATGGCCTCGGCGAAGCGCGGGATCTTGTCCACCTCCCAGCCCGGCACGCAGAGCAGCTCCGGGACGTCGCGGCCGCCGAACATGGCGTTGAGCTTGTCCGCGTACGTGTTGCCGTCCTGGATGGTGAAGTTGACCGGGACGCCCAGCTCCGCGTTCACCGCCTCCAGGTAGGCGCTCTGGCCGAGACCGGGTGGCGCGGGACCCCACTGCGGGGTCATCGCGCTGATCTCCTTGCCACTGCTGCCCGGCTTCTCGGTGATCAGGTCGACGAGATTGCTCGGGTATTTGGTGTATCCGTCGGGCACCGGGCGGGTGCCGACGATGTCGGGCGCGATGCTCTGGGCCAGGTCCTTGTGCGCGGGCAGGATGTCGGCGAAGGCGTCGAGGTTCTGCGCGGTGCCGCTGCCGGCCGGCTTCTCGGAGCAGCCGGCGAGCAGGGGACCACCGGCCACAGTCGCCGCGCCCAGGCCGACCAGGCCGAGGAAGGAGCGGCGGCTGCTCCTCGCGCCGGAGTGCTGATACGTCATTGGTCTCCCTTCGAGAAGGGGTGTCTGTCGCGAACCGACGCACGCTAGTGCGCGACTTCGTCTGGATGCTAAACAAACTAATCGACGGCCGTGACGGCCACAAGGGCCGGAGGCCCGGACCCGCCGCATCACGAGGTGACCCCCGCAGATCAGCGGCCGTCGACCGACCGGTGAGCACTGACGCCCGCCGGAGCGGCTGCCCCCACGCGGCGTACCGGCAGCGGTAGGGTGCGACGATGCCGTTCGAGCCGTTCCGGGTAGCCGCCGCTGTCTACGGCATCCTGCGCGACTCTCAGGAGCGGATCCTGCTGTTGCGCCGAGCCGGCACGGACTACCGCAACGGGCAGTTGAGCCTGCCGGCCGGGCACCTGGACGGCGGCGAGGATGCCGTCTGCGGGCTCGTTCGGGAACTACGCGAAGAGCTGGACATCAAGGTCGCCCCGCGCGACTGTCAGCTTGCTCTGCTCATGCACACCCCGCCCGAGGACGCCGACGACTGGGAGTACCTCCACCTTTTCTTCATGGTGGCCAGTTGGGTTGGTGATCCCCGCATCGCCGAGCCGGACAAGTGCAGCGAGTTGCGCTGGGTCGACTTCGCGGCCAGGCCGTCCGACCTGATCGACTATGTGGCGGTGGCACTGGACGCGATCGGGCGCGGCGACCCACTCGTGGTGCACGGGTGGTAAGGGAGTCCCCCCGCGCGGCCAGCCACTGCCGCGCAGTGCCCGCCTCCTCGATGGGAATTGCGCCGGGCGGGTCCTAAGCTTGCGGGTACTCGACGTTTGTCCAAACGAGACTGAGGTGCGAATCGTGATGGACGGTACCGCCGTGGCCGGCGGCGAACAGGGCAGGCCCACCCTGGACACCGGAGTGCCGCAGACAGCGCGGATTTGGAACTACCTGCTCGGCGGCAAGGACAACTTCGCCGCCGACCGGGAGGTCGGAGATCAGATCATCACCAACCTGCCGCACCTGGCGCAGAACGCGCGGCTCTCCCGGGCCTATCTCACCCGGGCGGTGCGCTACCTGGCCGGCGAGGCCGGGGTCCAGCAGTTCCTCGACATCGGCACCGGCCTGCCCACCGCCGACAACACCCACGAGGTGGCGCAGTCGGTCAACCCGCAGGCGCGCATCGTGTACGTCGACAACGATCCGTTGGTGCTGACGCACGCCCGGGCGCTGCTGGTGGGCACGCCCGAGGGGGCCACCGACTACATCGACGCGGACATCCGGGACCCGGAGACCATCCTGCGGGAGGCGACGCGCACGCTGGACCTGAGCCAGCCGGTGGCCCTGATCCTGATGGGCATCCTGGGTCACATCGAGTCCGACGCCGACGCGAAGTCGATCATCGACAGCATCATGGCCAGGCTCCCGTCCGGCAGCTACCTGGCGATGTACGACGGCAGCGACACCAGCGAGGCGGTCACCGAGGCGGTGCGGATCTGGAACCTCTCCGCCAACCCGAAGTACCACCTGCGCAGTCCGGAGCGGATCGCGGCCCTCTTCGACGGCCTGGAGCTTGTCGATCCCGGCGTCGTCTCGGTCACCCGGTGGCGTCCGGTCGACCCGGACCCGCTGCCGGCGGAGATCGATCAGTACTGCGCGGTGGGCCGCAAGCCGTAACCGGACACCTCCCGCACCTCGCAGTATTGGATCCAGTCATGTTAGCTTTGGATCCCGTTCTGGTGGAGCAGGGAGGCCGTCATGAGGGTTGCGCTCGCCGCGCCGCATCACGAGGCGGTCCGGGCCGGTGAACGGGCCGTCGCGGCAGGCGGCAACGCCCTCGACGCGGCTCTCGCCGCCGCGTGCACGCTCACCGTGGTGTACCCACACCAGTGTGCGCTCGGCGGCGACCTGATCGCGCTGGTCCGGTCGCCCGCCGGCGAGACGACGGCGGTCGTCGCGGCGGGCACCGCCCCACACGGCATCGACCTGCTGTCGCGGAACTGGTCGGCGATGCCGCGCCAGGGTGTGCACGCGGTGACGGTCCCGGGTGTCGTCGCCGGTTGGGGGGAACTGGCGCGGCTCGGCGCGCGGTTGCCCCTCGACCGGGTGTTCCACGACGCGGCGGAGATCGCCCAGGACGGTACCCGGGTGAGCGCGGGCCTCGAACGCGCGCTCGACACCCGCCGTGAGACGGTGCTGGCCGATCCGGGACTCCGGTCGGTCTTCGCGCCCGACGGGCAGCCACTGCGTTCCGGGGCCCTGCTGCGGCAGCCGGCGCTCGCGGCCACGCTGCGTCGGCTCGCCGTCGATCCCCGTGACCTGTACGAGGGGGCAAGCGCGCAGGCCCTGGTACGGCTGCTCCAGGCTCGTGGCGGTGCCCACACGCGCGAGGATTTCGCCGGCTACCAGCCGGAGACGTGCCCCGCCGTGACCCGCGAGATCGCCGGGCAGGTCTGGTCGGTCGCGCCACCCCCGTCCGTCGGGGCGATCCTGCTGGGCGTGGCCGGTGCGGTGCTCGACGGAGTGGGCGAACCCCATCCGGCGCGGTTGCTCGACGCCAGTCTGCGCGGTGTCGCCGCCCGCGCCGCCTGGCTCGGCGACCCCCGCACCGGACCGGCCGACCTCGCGGCGCTGCTGCGGCTCGACGCCGGGACCGATGCCGGCGGCCGGTCCGAACCACCCGCCACCGGTGACACGGTCGCGGTGGTGGCCACCGACGACACCGGCTGGAGCGTGACGCTGGTGCAGAGCGTCTTCCAGACCTTCGGGGCCGGGCTGCTGGAGCCGGAGACCGGCATCCTGCTGCACAACCGGGGGGCCGGATTCAGCCTCGACAGGCACTCACCGGCGCGACTGGTGCCGGGTGCGCGACCTCCGCACACGCTCTGCCCGGTGATCGTCGACTGCGCCGAGGCAACGGTGGTCGCCGGTTGTCAGGGGGGCCGGGCCCAGCCGTGGATCCTGGCCCAACTACTGCCCGCCGCGACGGACCTGAACCAGCCGCTCGACCAGGTGCTGGCCCGGCCACGGTGGGTGGTCGGCGACGTCGACCTGGGCCACACCGCACTGACCCTGGTGGCCGAGCCCGGTGTCGGCGAGGAGGTGACGGGTGCCGCGCGGGCCGTCGGCCTGCCGGTCGACTGGTTCCCCGCTCAGGCCGACGCCGCCGGGCACGTCCAGATGGTGCGGGCCGGTCCGGGGCGTACCGCCGGGGTGTTGCAGGCCGCGAGTGACCCGCGCGCCGACGGCGCGGCCGTCGTCGTCTCCCGACCGTAGGTATCGTCGTTTCCCGACCGTAGGTATAAGGACAAACATGCCGATCCAGACGGTCCTCGGACCCATCGCGCCGGAGCAACTCGGCCCGACCTCGATGCACGAGCACCTGCTCAGCGACCTGAGTCTCTGGTCCAAGCCACCCCGGGAACTGCCGCCGGCGGACGTGCCGATGGGGCCGGAGCTCGCGGCGTACCTGCGGTGGAACGCGTTGTCGCTCAAGGAGAACCTGATCCTCGACGATCCGCGGGTCGCCGCGGAGGAACTCGCCCACGTCCGCGCGGCCGGTGGCTCGGCCGTCGTGGAGCTCACCCTGGAGGGGATGGGGCGGCGGATCGGGGAACTGCCGGAGATCTCCCGTCGGGCCGGGGTGCACGTCTGCGTCGGAGCGGGCTTCTACGTCGAGGAGACGATGCCGGCCCAGGTGCGTCAGGCGGGCGTCGACGACCTCACCGAACTGCTCGTGGCCCAGCTCACCGACGGCATCGGCGACAGCGGCATCAGACCGGCACTGCTCGGTGAGATCGGCACGAGTTGGCCGATCACCGCCGCCGAGTGGCGGATGGTCCGCGCGGCCGGGCGGGCCGGGGCCCGCACCGGGGCCGCGGTCTACATGCATCTGTCCTTCCGTGGCTCGGGCGGCACCGCCGTGCTGGCCGCGTTGCTGGAAGAGGGCATGCCCGCCGACCGGGTGATCATCGGTCACCTCGACGAACGGTGGGACCGCGGCTACCACCGGGAGGTCGCCCAGGCCGGCGCGATGCTCGGCTACGACACGTTCGGCTCGGATTTCTACTACGGCTCGGCCGCGCTGCGGAATCCGACGGACGCCGAGCGACTCGACATGGTCGAGTGGCTGCTCAGCGAGGGCTTCGGTGCCCAGTTGGTGATCGCCGCCGATGTCTGGACCCAGGCCAACCTGCGCCGCAACGGCGGCAACGGCTACGACCACCTGTTCCGGCGGATCGGCCCGGCCATCGCCGACCTCGCCGCCGGTGCCCCCGGCATCGTCGACACGATCATGGTCGACACCCCCCGCCGCCTACTGGACCGCCCCTGACC
>NZ_POTX01000151.1 GCF_003236305.1 Micromonospora endophytica
GGTGGGGGCCGGTCGCCGACGGCGCCCCACCCGGCGATCAGGAGACGGCGCAGGGGGCGCCGTTTACCGTGATCAGGTACGGGGACGGGTTGGCGAGGGCGCCGGTGGTGGCGTTGAAGCCGAACATCTGCGTCCCGCCGGGAGCGATCCGGGAGTTGTACGACTCGTTCTTCGCGGTCACCGTGGCACCGGACTGCGTCACCTTCGCCATCCACGCTTCACGCACCTTCGCGTCACCGGTGAACGCGAAGCGGGCCGTCCAGCCGTTCACCGCGGTGGTGCCGGTGTTGCGGATGGTCAGCTGGGCGGTGAAGCCGGTGCCGCCCTGCCAGGAGCCGTAGTTGGTGTAGGTCACCGCGCAGGTGGGCGCCGGGACCGCCCGCGAGTCGCCCTGGTCGGCGAGGAACGAGGCGATCCAGGCCAGCGCCGAGTTCCAGTTGATCGCCACCTCGTTCGTCGAGTACGAGGCGATGTCGTCGACGTAGCAGAACATCGGGGCGCAGCCGGCGAGCAACTGCTCGACGAAGGGGTCCTGGAGGTCGGCGTTGGGTCCGCCGGCCAGCGAACCCGCGGGCGGCTTGGGCATGCTCGGGTCGAGTTGGTGGCCGAAGATCCGGCTGTGCTGGTTCTCCGCCGCGTGCTCGCCGTAGCCGGTGACGTAGGAGATGTTCAGCGCGTTGCGGCCGAGGATGTAGTCCATCGCCTGCACCGCGCCGTCCCGGTACTTCGCCTGACCGGTCAGGTCGAAGGCGGTGGCCAGCACCACGGCATTGTTGATCACGTTGCTGTTGCCGCCCCAGAAGTAGCTGCCGGCATCTCCGGACATCGGCAACCCGTACGCCTGCCGGGCGATCTCGGCGAGGTAGCGGTCGGCGGCGGTGGTGACCGACGCCCGGACCCGGGTCAGCTCGGCGGCGGGCAGCCCGTTCGGCACGGTGGCCAGGTCGAGGCGACCCAGCGCGGCAACGCTCGCCCAACCGAAGCCCCGGGGCTCGAACACGTCACCGGTGTGGTGCGGCGACGCGGTCAGGTCGGTCAGGTAGGCGCGTTCGCCGGTGGTCAGGTACAGCTCGGCGGCGGCCCAGTAGAACTCGTCGGTGACATCGCTGTCGCTGTACGCGCCACCGCCGTTGCCGTCCGCCGGGTCGGCGTACCGGGTCGGGTTGGCCTTGGCCGCCGCGTACGCCGTCTTCGCCGCGGTGCCGCAGCGCTGCGCGAACGCCTTGTCGTACGGGGCGAACAGCCGGGCGCACTGGGCGGCGACGGCGGCCAGGTTCAGGGTGGCGGCGGTGGACGGCGGGTGCAGCTCGCGCGGCTCCGGGTCGTCCTCGGGCTGCAACGGCAGGCCGGTCCAGTTCCGGTCGTGGATCTTGTGGTGGGCCATCCCGGCCAGCGGCTTGCCGGCCGGCACCTGCATACGCAGCAGGAACTCCAGCTCCCAGCGGGCCTCGTCGAGGACGTCCGGCACCCCGTTGTCGCGTTCGGGCACCCGCAGCGAGCCGTCGCCGAGGGCGGTGCCGAAGCCGGCGGTGGCGGCGTTCTTGGTCCGCTCGAAGGTGCTCAGCAGCTGGTAGGTGGCGATGCCGCCGTTGACCACGTACTTGCCGTGGTCGCCTGCGTCGTACCAGCCGCCGCGTACGTCGAGCCGGTAGTCGCAGACGCCCGCCTGGCAGGGCACGTCGGTGTCGCCCTGGTTCGGGGCGACGCCCAGGTGTCCGGCCGGGCGGGCGTACTCCTCGCCGACCAGGTCACCGTCGATGGCGATGCCGCTGCGCTGGATGTAGAAGAACTGCAACGCGTCCGAGCGGAGCTGGTCGTAGAGCGTGCCGGAGATGTCGAACGGGTGGCTGACCTCTCCGTCCACGGCGAGCGTGAGCCCCCGCCCGGCGGTGCGGTACGACGAGAAGTCGACCGAGTGCACGTTCTGCGCCGAGGCCGGGTCGACGCCGCGCGGGGTGGTGGTGCCGCTGGCCAGCACGCCGCCGGACGCCGAGCGCAGCTGCCAGGGCAGCGCCGTGGTCGCCTCGGTGACCACTGTCGCGTTCTTCGGCCCGCTGGGCAGGTAGCCGACCTGGTTGACGCGCACCCGTGGGCCGGTGTCCGGCTCGTACGGCTCGGGCGGGTTGCCGCCGCGCAGGGAGACGTTGTCCAGGCAGATGGTCTGCTCCTCGGCGCTGCCGCCGACCTGGAAGATGAGCTGTGCGCGCGGGTCGTCCTCGGGCGCCACGAAGGTCCGCTCGATCCGCTGCTGGCTGGGCGTGGCGGCGGCCACCACGCTGTAGTAGCCGGTGTACGGCGCGTTGCCGAGTTGCAGCACTGCGGTGACCGAGCTGCCGGGGGTCGCGGTGACGTCGAAGCCGAGGGTGTACTCGGCGCCGCCGACGAGCGGGACGGCGTCCTGGCCGATGCCGGCGTCCCAGGGGTTGGCCAGCCCGCCGGAGACGGTGGTGCAGAGCTGGCCGTCGGTCACCCCGAGCGGTCCGGTGCCGAAGGAGAACCACGGCGACACGCCGTCGCTGAAATCGCCGTTGGTGATCTGTTCGGGAGCGTCGGCCGGGGGATCGGCGTAAGCGGTGCCGGCACTCGGGCCGACAAGCGCCATGGTGGTCACCGCGGCGAGCACCGCGAGACGACGTCGGGATGGCGTCACGGTATTCCTTCCGACGAGCGGGACGGGAGCGTACGAGGTGGCGGATTGACCTGGGAGCGCTCCCAGGTATCGGGCATGTTTCCAGGACGCGCGGACCCTGTCAATCGATCCGGTCCGATGCGATCCGGGTGTCGAGGGCAGTGAGATTCGCCGCGCCACGCCCGGTCCTCCTGATCTCCTAGAGACAACCGCGCCCTTCGCCTGGCAGGCTGCGTGCCATGACCCTGAAGCTGCGTTCCGCCGGGACGAGCGACCGTGGGCTGATCCGCAGCGGCAATCAGGACGCGGTACACGCCGGCACCTGGTTGGTCGCCGTCGCCGACGGCATGGGCGGCATGGCCGCAGGCGACCTGGCCAGCTCCATCGCCATCGAGGCGATCGCCCCGCTGGACTCGGAGACACCCGAGGACGCCCTGGTCGCCGCCCTCCAGAGCGGCATCCAGCTCGCCACCACCCGGATCCGTCAGGCGGTGGCCCAGGACCCGCAACGGCAGGGGATGGGCACCACGCTCACCGCGCTGTTGTTCGCGCGTACCGGTAGCTGCCTGGCGCTGGTCCACGTGGGCGACTCGCGGGCGTACCTGTTCCGCGACGGCGTGCTCAAACAGATCACCCGGGACGACACCTTCGTGCAGATGCTCGTCGACCAGGGCCTGATTACCCCCGACCAGGCCAGCAGCCATCCCCGCCGCGCCGTGGTCACCCAGGCGTTGCAGGGCGACGAGATCTCCCCGGCGTACGCGACGATGGTGCCCCGGGCCGGCGACCGCTGGCTGCTGTGCAGCGACGGGTTGTCCAACGTCGTCCGCGCGGACACCCTGGCCGAGGTGCTGGCCGGTCACCCGGACCGCGGCGCCTGCGCGCAGCAGCTGATCGACCTGGCGCTCCGCGCCGGTGGCCCGGACAACGTCACGGTCGTCGTCGCCGACGTGGTCGACGAGGACTGAGCCGGGCGGCTCGGCCAGGTCAGCGCCGCCGCCCACCCGCCCGGGTCGGCGGCGCCGTGGTGGGGTCGTCCGGCCACGGATGGCGGGGGTACCGGCCCCGCAGCTCGGCCCGGACCTGGCGGTAACCGGTGCGCCAGAACGACGCCAGGTCGGCGGTGACCGCCACCGGCCGCCCCGCCGGGGAGAGCAGGTGCAGCAGCACCGGCACCCGTCCGCCGGCCACCTGCGGCGCGTCCGCCCAGCCGAACGTCTCCTGGAGCCGGACCGCGAGCACCGGCGCGCCGGGATCGGTGTAGTCCACCCGGATCCGGGAGCCGCTGGGCACGGTGATCCGTTCCGGGGCCAGCTCGTCCAGCCGTCCCGCCAGCGGCCACGGCACCAACCGGCGCAACGCGCCTGCCACGTCGATGCGGGCCAGGTCCGCGCGGCGACGCGCGGCGGCCAGCTCCGGGCCGAGCCAGTCGGCCGCGCCGGCCAACAGCGCCTGGTCGGAGACGTCCGGCCAGGCGTCGCCGAGCACCTGCCGGCAGAACGCCAGCCGTTCCCGCAGCGCCCGCGTCGCCGGGGTCCAGGTCAGCAGGTCGAGCCCGACGCTGCGCAGGCCGGTCAGCAGGGCTGCGGCGACCTGCTCCGGGTCGGGCCGGGACAGTGGACGTTCGACCAGCTCGATCGCGCCCAGCCGGACCACCTCCCGGGCCACCACGTCGGTCCCGGACCAGGCGACCTCCCGATCGGTACGCGACAACGGCGCGCCGGCCTCGCGGGCGGTGCCCTCGTCGAGCGCGGCGGCGAGCCGGATCCGGGCGGTCGGCGCGCCGGGGGAGCGGTCCGCCACGGCCACGGCGAGCCAGTCGGCACCGGCCAGCGCCGACCCCGGCGCCAACTCCGCGGCGGTCCCACCGCTCATCAGGTACGCCGTGCCGCCCGATCGCCGCACCCGGGCCAGCCGCTCCGGGTACGCCAACCCGACCAGCAGCCCCGCGGCGAGATCGTCGGGCAGCGCCGCAGATCCGTCGCCACGGGTGGGTAGGGCGCTGCGCAGCCGGCGTACCTCGGTCCGCCAGCGGGCGGTCGCGGCGGGGTCGGTGCCGGCGCGCAGCCGGCGCCAGACGGCGGCGACGTCGTCGCCGGGCCGGGCGACGGACTCCTCCGCGAGCAGCGCCACCACCTCGGCGGCCCGGTCCGCCCCCACCCGCTGCGCCCCGTCGAGCAGGGCACGGGCCAGCCGGGGATGCGCTCCGGTGGCGACGATCGTCCTGCCCCGGCTGGTGATCCGGCCGTCCGGGTCGAGGGCGTCGAGGGTGCGTAAGGTCTGCCGGGCCACCGCCATCGCCGCCGGTGGGGGCGGGTCGGGCAGGGCGAGCCCGGTGCCGTCTGGCGCACCCCAGGCGGCCAGTTCCAGGGCGAACCCGGTGAGGTCGGCGGTGGCGATCTCCGGCTCCGGCTGGGCGGGCAGCCGTTCGTGGCTGGCCTCGGCCCAGCAGCGGTAGACGTGGCCGGGTGCCTCCCGGCCGGCCCGGCCGGCCCGCTGGGTGGCGGCGGCCCGGGACGCCGGCACGGTGACCAGCGCGCCCAGTCCCCGGGCGAGGTCCAGTCGGGCCACCCGGGACAGGCCGGCGTCCACCACCGTGCGTACCCCCGGCACGGTCAGGCTGCTCTCCGCCACCGCCGTGGCCAGCACCACCCGACGGCGCGGCCCCGGCCGCAGGGCGGCATCCTGCTCACCGCCGTCCTGACGGCCGTGCAGCCGCAGCACGTCGACGTTGTCGCGCAGGTCGGCCAGCCGGCCGGCGACGGCGGCGATCTCGCCGACTCCGGGCAGGAAGACCATCAGATCGCCGGCACGCTCGCGCAGCGCCCGCCGGACCGTGGCGGCGACGTGGTCGAGCAGGACCCGGTCCACCGGGCCCGCCCCGGGTGGCGGCACCGGTCGGGGCGGCGGCGTCCAGACCCGGGTCACCGGGTGCAGGGCCGCCGAGGCACGCAGGATCGGCGCGGGTGTGGCGCCGCCGAGCAGCGCGGCGAAGCGGTCGGCCTGCGGGGTCGCGGACATCGCCACCAGCCAGAGGTCGGGTCGCAGCGCGGACCGGGACTCCACGGTGAAGGCGAGCGCGAGGTCGGCGTCGAGTTGTCGCTCGTGGACCTCGTCGAGCAGCACCGCGCCGACGCCTGCCAGTTCGGGATCGTGGTGCAGCCGGCGCACCAGCAACCCGGTGGTGACCACCTCGACCCGGGTACCCGGACCGCTGCGGCGCTCACCGCGCACCGCGTACCCGACCCGGTCGCCGACCCGCTCACCGAGCAACGACGCCATCCGCCGGGCCGCCGCGCGGGCGGCCACCCGGCGCGGCTGGGCGACCAGCACCCGCCCGTCGACCGCGCCGGCCACGGCGAGCGGCGCGAGCGTGGTCTTGCCGGTGCCCGGCGGTGCGACGAGAACGGCGCTCCCGGCGGCACGCAGCGCCGCCACCAGGCCCGGCAACACCGGCCGGACGGGCAGGTCGAGGGCCACGTCGGAAAGCACAGCCCAGTCTCCCACCACGCCCGCGACACCCCCGTCGCGCCGGCGGTCAGCCTGCCGTGGCTACGCCCTCGCCGGCGGGGAGGCGGGCGACGAAGGTGCTCCAGGCAGACGGGGAGAAGGCCAGGACCGGACCGTGGCGGTCCTTGCTGTCCCGGACCGCGACCCCGCCCGCGACGGTGGTGACCTCGACGCAGTTGCCGTTGCCCACACTGCGCGAACTGGTGCGCCACTTCGCCCGGGAGAGGTCGAGCGCGGTCATCGCGATCCCCTTCGTCGTAACCGAAAGTGATCGCGTTGCGGCGATCACGTAAAGTGGCGAGAAGCTTCTTTCAGGCGGACCAGAGATGCCGTCGGATCGAGCGCCAGATGGCAGAGCCTCTCGTGCACAAGGCTATACGAGCGCACCTGCGCGGCCTCCTCCAGTGCCAGTCCTGTGCTGAGATTTTCCAGGTAAACCACGGCGGCGTCGGCGGCGTCGGCGAAGGTGAGGAGGACGTACGGTGAATTCATCGCCGGGTGCCCGCCGGCGTCGAACGGGAGTACCTGGATGGTGACGTTCGGTAGCTGAGCCACGGTCTCCAAATGCGACAGTTGGCCGACCATGACGGCCCGATCGGTGACACGTCGTAACAACACTGCCTCGTTCAGCACCACCGACAACTCGACCGGCTGCTCACCCCGCAGCACGTCCTGCCGGCGCATCCGGGCGGCCACCTTGCGGTCCAGATCGTCCTCGCCCGCGGTCAGCCGGTAGATCTCCCGGGCGTACGCCTCGGTCTGCAACAGGCCCGGCACCGCCTCGGCCTCGTAGGTGCGCAGGGTGGCCGCCTCGGCCTCCAGCCCGACGTAGAACTCGAACCACTCCGGCAGCACATCGCTGTAGTGCTGCCACCAGCCGCGTTGTTGCGCGCCACGGGCGATCTCGATGAGCGCCTCGGCGTCGCTGCCGGTGACCTGGTACAGCGCCAGCGCGGCGCGGACGTCGCGCGGCTTGATGCCGATCTGGGCGTTCTCGATCCGGGACAGGTTGCTCTTCGACATGTCCAACTGCCGGGCGGCGATATCGAGGGTCATCCCGGCGCGTTCGCGCAACTGACGGAGTTCCCGGGCGATACGGCGGCGGCGGACGGTGGGGCTCGCGGTCACCCTCCGAGTCTGTCACGGGAATATGCGCAGGTCGCATCAGCACGGAGTGCAACCGCCGAAAACGGGAGTTGCATTGCAGTTGCGCCGGGTGCATCCTTTCCCGGGTCAGCGATCAATGGACGGTCGGACGGGGAGGACGTTTGCTCATCGCCGACGAGTTCTTCCTGATCGCGCACAACGACACCCGGGGCAAGGCGAAGCTGCACCCGGCCGCGACAGGTCTCGGGTTGGCCGCCGGACTGCTCGGCGAGCTCATCCTCTATGGACACATCACCGTCGCCTCGGCGCAGGTCACCGTCATCGACAGGCGCCCGCCGGCCGACGCGCTGGCGCACACCGTGCTGGACCAACTGATCGGCGAGGCCCAGCACCAGGCGGTACGCACCTGGCTCAGCTTCCTCGCCCAGACCTCGGTGGCCTCGGTCGGGGAGCGGCTGGCCCGGGCCGGCGTCCTGCGTCGGCAGGAGAGCCGGCGGCTGCTGCGGACCACAGTCACGTACCTGCCGATCGACCTCAACGTGGCCGCCTGGCCCGCCACCCGCCTGCGCGCGGTGCTGGAGCGGGCGGAGCCGCCAGGCGTGCCGGACGCGTTGTTGCTCGGTCTGGTCGCCGCCGCCGGGTTGACCCGCGAGGTGCTGTGGAGCGCGGGCCCTCGCGCCCACCACCGGCTCAACCTGATCGTCCCGGCGTTGCCGGCCCCCTTGAAGGAACTCGTGGCACACACCGAAGCCGCCGTGGGCGCGGCCGTGCTGCGCGGCGCTCCCTGACCCGGTATCCCCTCACCCCCTTCGAACCGGAGCAGTCATGTCCTCGACAGCGACAACCAATAGACCGAGCAACGTCTCCGACGCCCTCGCCCGCGGCCGCCTCGGTGTGCCGTCGGTGGTCTTCTTCGTTCTCTCCGCGGCGGCACCGCTGACAGTGGTCGCCGGGGTCGTCACCACCGGCTACGGGGTCATCGGGGTGCTCGGCATCCCGTTGGCGTTCCTGGCGGTGGCCGCGGTGCTGGCCCTGTTCGCCGTCGGCTACGTGGCGATGGCGCGGCGCATGGCCAACGCCGGCGCCTTCTACGCGTACGTCTCCCGGGGCCTGGGGCGTCCCGCCGGGGTGGGCACCGCGTGGGTCGCGCTCATCGCGTACAACGCGCTCCAGGTCGGCCTCTACGGCACCATCGGCGCGGCGGCCACGCCGGTGCTGGACCGGCTGTTCGGGATCGAGCCACTGTGGTGGATCGTGGCGCTGGTGGCGTGGGCGTTGGTGGCGGTGCTCGGCCTGCTCCGGGTGGACATCAACGGGATGGTGCTGGCCGCGCTGCTCTGCGCCGAGATCGCCATCATCGTGGTCTTCGACATCGGCCAGCTGAGCAACCCGGCCGGCGGCAGCGTCAGCTTCGCGGCCTTCTCACCCGACAACTTCTTCGTGCCGGGGCTCGGCGCGGTGCTGGTGCTGGCGATCCTCGGCTTCGTCGGCTTCGAGGCGTCGGTGGTGTTCAGCGAGGAGAGCAAGGACCCGAAGCGCACCGTGCCGATGGCGACGTACCTCTCCGTGGCGATCATCGCGGTCATCTACGCGCTCTCCTCGTGGAGCATGACAGTGGCCGTCGGCCCGGACCGCATCGCCGAGGAGGCTGGCACCCAGAGCGTCGATCTGATCTTCAACCTGGCCGGGGCGCAGCTCGGCGACACCGTGCTCACCATCGGGCAGGCGCTCTTCCTCACCTCGGTGCTGGCGGCCATGATCTCGTTCCACAACACCACCGCGCGGTACGCCTTCGCGCTCGGCCGGGAGCGGGTGCTGCCTGCGGTGTTCGGGCGCACCTCGCCGGCGACCGGCGCGCCCCGGGCCGCCTCGCTGGCGCAGAGCGCGCTCGGGCTGCTGGTGATCCTGCTGTACGCGGTGAACGGCTGGGACCCGGTCCTGCAACTGTTCTTCTGGCTGGGCACCAGTGGCGGGTTCGGCGTACTCCTGCTGATCGCGACGACCGCGGTGGCGATCATCACGTACTTCGCCCGCAGCGGCGAGCCGGAGACGCTGTGGCGTCGGCTGTTCGCCCCGGGGATCGCGGCGATCGCGCTGATCGTGATCATCGTGCTCGCCGTGCAGAACTTCGCCAACCTGCTCGGCGTCGAGCCGGATTCGCCGCTGCGCTGGATCTTCCCGGCGGTCTACCCGGTGGCGGCGCTGCTCGGTGTGCTGTGGGGGCTGGTGCTGCTCCGTTCCCGCCCCGACACGTACGCCCGCATCGGCCTGGGCGCGGAGAGCGCCGCAGCCGTGCTGCCGGCCGCGCCGAGCACCGAGCCGGCGCCGGTCAGCACTGAGGTGCGGCGATGACGCAGTCGGACATCCACCGGCTCGACCTGCCGGATGCCCGCTGGGTGGCCGAGCGGATCGCCGAGGCGTTCATGGTGCTGGACCAGCCTCGCTGGCTGGTCCCGGACGAGGCCCAGCGGGAATCGGTGCTGGCCGCGCAGTTCGAGATCCTGGTCGAGCACGCGATGCGGCACGGGCTGGTGTTCGGCACCGCGGACCGCGACGGTGTGGCGGTCTGGCTCCCGTCGGTGGGTGACCCGCTGCCGCCGCCGGAGGACTACGACACGCGGCTGGCCGCCGTCTGCGGGGAGTGGACGCCGCGCTTCGCGCATCTCGACGAGTTGTTCGCCGCCCACCATCCGCACGCCGACCACCATCACCTGGCGTTGCTGGCCGTTCGGCCGGACCGTCAGGGTCGGGGCGTCGGCAGCGGCCTGCTGCGCCACCACCACGCCTGGCTGGACGCCAACGGCATGCCTGCCTATCTGGAGGCGAGCAGCGAGATCAGCCGGGATCTGTACGCGCGGCATGGTTACCGGGTGTCGGAGCCGTTCCGGTTGCCCGACGGCACGCCCTTCTGGCCGATGTGGCGGGATCCGGCCTGAGACACGACGGTGGCCGGGTCCGACGAGACCCGGCCACCGTCACCACCCCCTCTAGTACGTTCCGTCGAGCTGCCCCCGCAGCTTCGTCAGCGCCCGGGCCAGCAGCCGGGACACGTGCATCTGCGAGACGCCGATCTGGTCGGCGATCTGCGACTGCGTGAGGTTGCCGTAGAAGCGCAGCGTCAGGATCTTCTGCTCGCGCTCGTCCAGCGTGGCCAGCGCCGGGCCCAGCGCCACCCGCAGCTCGGCCAGCTCGAACTCGCTGTCCTCGCCGCCGAGCATGTCGCCGAGCTCGGTGGCCCGGTCGCCGTCACCGGTCGGGGTGGACAGCGACACCGCGTTGTACGCGCGGGCGCCTTCCAGGCCCTCCAGCACTTCTTCCTCGGTGAGCTTGAGGTGTGCGGCGATGTCGGCCACCGTCGGCGAGCGGCCCAGGGTCTGTAGCAGCGAGCTGTTGGCGTCGGAGATGGCCAGCCGCAGTTCCTGCAACCGGCGGGGGACGCGGATGTCCCAGGTGCGGTCGCGGAAGTGCCGCTTCAGCTCGCCGATGATGGTGGGGATCGCGTAGCCGGCGAAGTCCACCCCACGGGTGGGGTCGAACTTGTCGATGGCCTTGATGAGGCCGACGGCTGCGGTCTGGGCGAGATCGTCGGTGGGCTCACCGCGGCCGCTGTAACGGTGGGCCAGGTGGTTGGCCAGCGGCAGCCAGGCCTCGATGGCCCGGTCGCGCAGCGCGGCCCGGGACGGGTGCCCGGCCGGCAGCGCGGCCATCGCGTTCAGCAACTCGGTGGCGCTGTCGGTGAGCGCCCGGGGGTCGAGCTTCGGTACCGCGGTCGGCGCGGCGGTTGCCGGCTCGCTGATCGTTTGCGCGGTCATGGTGGTCCTCCCTGCACCTCGTCCGCGGATAAAGACGTGACGCTTTGGTGTAGCTGGTGATAGCCGTTCGGGAGTCACCATAGCCTGATCGTCTCCCGGAAATCTAGCCGAACGGACGATGTACTTAAGTTATTTTCCTCCACAAAAACCATTAAATCGGGCGCGGGAGCTAGATCCGGGACGGCGAAACAAGACTCAGGGTTGGTTTCGACCGGCCGATTCGTACGGGGAGTGGTTCGTCCACCCCGGGGAGTAAGGGTCGGTCGCCGGACTGTCGGCTTTCCGTCGTTGTCCGATCATCGGACCCGCCGTAGCGTCGCGGAGGATCTCTCGTCGGAGGCGCTGTGCTCGACCCTGCCGTTCCTCAACTCGTCGTGAACAGCCGTACGCTCCATGTCAGCTGGCTGCCGGCGGATCCGGAGGCGGTGGCGGCGCTGGTCCCGGCCGGGCTGCGCCCCCACCCGGACCGGCAGGTCTTCATGAACCAGTACGTGGTCGACGACGAGAGCCAGACCAGCGGCTTGGGCTCGTACTCGCTCGCCTACCTCGGGGTGACACTGGCCGGCGCGGACGCTCCCGACGGGGTGACGCCCGGCGGTTGGTGGACGCACTACGTGACGTCGAGCGATCGGGTCCGCGACTACGCCCTCGCCCGCGGCGCCCCCGCGCTGCCCGGTCACACCACGATCACCGTGCGCCGCGACCGGGTGGCCACCGAGACCGTCATCGACGGGGTGCCGGTGATCCGCACCCAGGTGCGGATCGGCGAGACCGGACACGACGTGCGCAACGGGCACCACAGGTACCTCACCGCGCTGCACGGTCAACTGGTCAGCAGCATCTACCCGGTCGTCGCCGAACCGGTGAACCCGTTCGAGATCGAGTCGGTGGAGTTCCTGGAGCCCGCGCATCCGATCTACGCGCTACGACCGGAGAACCCGCTCACCATCGCCTGGGGCTATTACGCTCCCCGCTCGTCGTTCGCCTACCCGGGTGGGTTGAGCCTGCTGGGCGAGCTGGAGCCGTCACCAACTGCCGGCGCGCCGGGCCCGCAGCGGCCGGCCGTCGGGATCGTAGACCAGCCGGTAGGCCGGTAGCGCCCACGCCCGCGTCCACCAGGGCAGTCGTCCGGCGCGGTGCGGTCGCAGCCGGCCGGGTGGTCGTGGCCCCACCCGGCCACCGTGAATCAGCGGCTCGACGAGGTTTCCACTCGACCAGACGGGTAACTCAGAGTCCGGGTTGCCACGTTCCGGTGCGGTGAGGAACCAGTCCCGCAGCGCCAACGTTGCTGCCCTCCCCAGGTTGACGACACACGAACGGCACGAACTCGTGGATCGCTTCCGACGCCGGTGACGGCGTCGAGATCCGTGCCGTCTGCACCGGTACCCGACGTACGAGGAGGCCACACCATGTCCGGCAAGCCGACGAACTCCGTCACCGAGCACCGTGAGCACGCGGTGGAGAGCGAGCGGGGGGCGCTCTTGGCCGTACTGGTGATGGTGCTGCTCGGCGTGGCCGGCATCTTCGCCGTCTCCTGACGCCCGCCGCGCGAGCCCCCACCGCAGGCTCGCGCGGCGGACCAGGTCAGGGGCGTTCGCCCTGGCCGTCGGTGTGCGGCAGCCGCTGCGCCGGGACCACCCCGAGCCGGCCGGCCTGGTAGTCCTCGAACGCCTGGATCAGCTCGTCCCGGGTGTTCATCACGAACGGGCCGTAGTGCGCCACCGGCTCCCGGATCGGCTGGCCGCCCATGATGTAGAGGTCCAGGGCCGGAGTCCGGCTGTCCTGCCGGGCGTTGGCCCGCAACCGCAGGGCGTCGCCCGGACCGTGCACGGCGAGCTGACCGGTGCGTACGCCGCGCCCGTTCGCACCGACCGTGCCGCGACCGCCCAGCACGTAGACCAGGGCGTTGAAATCCGGCCGCCAGGGGAGGTCCACCTGCGCACCGGGCTCAACCGTCACGTGCGCGACGGTGATCGGGGTGTGGGTCGAGCCCGGTCCCTGGTGTCCGGCGATCTCACCGGCGATCACCCGGATCAACGCGCCGCCGTCCGGCGTGGTGAGCAGCGCGGCCTGGTTGCCCCGGATGTCCTGGTATTTCGGCGGGCTCATCTTGGCCACCTTGGGCAGGTTGACCCAGAGTTGAGTGCCGTGGAACAGGCCGCCACTGACCACCAGGTGCTCCGGCGGCGCCTCGATGTGCAGCAGGCCACTGCCCGCCGTCATCCACTGGGTGTCGCCGTTGGTGATGGTGCCGCCACCGCCGTGGGTGTCCTGGTGCTCGAAGATCCCGTCGATGATGTAGGTGACGGTCTCGAAGCCCCGGTGCGGATGCCAGCTGGTGCCCTTCGGCTCGCCGGGCGCGTACTCCACCTCGCCCATCTGGTCGAGGTGGATGAACGGGTCGAGTTCGCTCATCGGCACTCCGGCGAAGGCCCGGCGCACCGGGAAACCCTCGCCCTCGAACCCGCTGGGTGCGGTGGTCAGCCGGCGGACCGGCCGGATGGTGGTGGTGGACTCGTCGAGCCGGGGCAGCCGGGGCAGGACGAGGACGTTGTCGACGGTGATGGCGGGCATCATGGGCTCCTTCAGTTGTCGCGGGGGGCGGTGGACACTTTCTCGGCCCCCTGCAAGCGCCGGCCGAGTCGGGTGAAGATCCTGTTCAGGCAGGCGACCTCGGCGTCGTCGAGATCGTCCATCAGGTGCGTACGCACCGAGTGCAGGTGGTGCGGGGCGGCCTCGCGCAGGGCCAGCAGCCCGGCGGCGGTGAGCACCGCCTCGCTGCCCCGCCCGTCCTCCGGACAGGGCTGCCGGGCCACCAGACCACGCCGCTGCATGGACGAGATCTGGTAGGTCAGCCGGCTGGGGGAGAAGACCAGGCGGCCGGCCAGCTCGCCCATCCGCAGCCGATGCCCCGGCACCTCGGCGAGCAGGACGAGCACGTGGTAGTCGGCGAAGCTCAGCCCGCTGGCGTCGCGCAGGTCGTCCTCAAGCCGGGTGAACAGCCGCTGGCTGGCCTCGATGTAGGCCCGCCACGCGCTCAGGCGGTGGTGGTCCAGGCTCTCGGTCATGTCCCCACGATAGCTCATCATTCAAATTTTAACAATAGGGCCGGTCGTCTGGCAGATGTGCCTGTGTAGCGCAGTGGTGAAGGTTTTAAAAAAGTGCGCCGGCCGGGCGTTCTGTGCCACCCGGCCGGCGCGACCGCGCGCTAGCCCGCCGCCTGGGGCGTACGCGCGCCCGGATGAATTCGGCCCAGCAACTGGCGGGCCTGGTCGGCGAAGCCCGCCTCGACGGTCACCGCGTACTGGCTGGCGCGTAGCGAACTGGCCGAGGTGAAGTCCCGTCGCCCGCCGGTCATCGCGTGCGCCACGGCCCCGAACACGGCACCCCAGATCGCACCGATGACCAGGCCGGCCAGGACCACCGCCAGCCAGTTCCCGACCGTGAAGATGCCGAACAGCAGCCCGATGAACAGGCCGAACCAGGCACCCGTACCGGCGCCGATGAGGGTCGCGCGGCCGGTGCTCATCCGGCCCAGCACGGTCTCCACCAGGGTCAGGTCGGTGCCGACGATCGCGGTACGTTCCACCGGGAACCGGTTGTCGGCCAGGTGGTCCACCACCCGCTGGGCGGATGGATAGTCCGGGTACGACCCGATTGTCACGGTTGGTGGCCCGGTGGGCGGCCCGTGGCCGTCAGCACCCGGTGCCGCCACCCGGCCGCCCGGCCCCGGTGGGAGGGTTCCCCCACCTGTCACTCCGGGTTGCCAGGCCGACGGATTCGACTGCGCACTCATGCTCTCCACCTCCCTCTCCTCCCGCGCCTTCCCCGAGACCCTGGTGCGAAACGGCCCGAGGGCGTCCGCGCGCCAAGATCCCGGGGTCGGGGTGGGGT
>NZ_POTX01000152.1 GCF_003236305.1 Micromonospora endophytica
GGGGCGGTGTTACGCCCAGGGGGCCGTCGGATACCAGGGGATGATCTCCCGGCGAGCGAGCAGCCGTACGTCCCAGTAGAGGAACGTGAAGGCACCCGCGACCAGGAACGCCACTGCGATGGTCGCCGCCAACCGGGTCGGGCGCGCGGCGAACCAGCGCTGTAGCCGACTGCCGGCGAACCATGCCAGCAGCAGGAACAGCACCGCCATGATGACGATGTTGCCGATCGACTGGAGGGTGAACGCGGCGGCACCGTACAGCGGGTTGCCGCTCTCCGCGGCGTCGCGGAACATCTGGCGGAACAGCGGGAACGGCCGTCCGATCAGGAATCCGGCGATGAGCACGCCCATGAAGACCAGCGGAGCGTGCGGGTGCCGGCGGGCGATCCGGGCGAACGGATCCGGCACCACCCGGAGCGCGGCCAGCCCCAGGTAGACCATGATCAATCCGATGGCGCCGAAGACCACCATGGATTGGATGCTGCGCGGCGACAGCGATCCGGGCGTGTTCGCGGCGGTGGAGAACTGAGGCATGGACGTGCCGACCAGACCGACGATCGCGCCGTAGACGGCGGACACCGCGATCATGCCTACCGCCATCCAGCCCAGCGGGCGCAGCGGTGCCAGGAAACGGCCGAGGCGGCCGCCGGAGGTACCGGCCAGCGGCGCGATGGCACCGAACGCGGCGATGTTGCAGGCGGTGAAGGTGCCGGCCACACCGGAGACGAACGCGAAGATCACGCCGGCCGCTACTCCGCTGATCGGGGTCTGTTTGGCGTCGTGGCCCAGCATCGTGTTGGCGATGTTGTCGCCGATGGTCTGATCGACGAACTCCGCCGACCAGATCACGGTGAGCAGGAAGCCGCCCAGCACGCTGAGCAGGATGATCAGTCCGCGCCGGCGCGGCACGTCGCCGACCACGAACAGGGAGGTGGCGCGGGGCGTTGACGGTAGCTGGAGCTGCTCGACGGCGCGGGGATGACTGGTGCGTCGCTCGGTCTGGGTCACAGAAACGCTCCTCGGCATCACGGAGGGTGAGATTCTGATGATGACGGATCGGCCGAGGACGTGTTTCTTCGTGCTTGCTCAATCGACGGGCGGTCCCACCTTTCCGATGTCTGCTCCTGCTGATGGCCTCGTCGTGCCGACCCGCACGCTGACCTGAGTGCCGAGTTCGCGGAATCCCAGCGCCCGCGCCACCCGGCGAGACGCCTCCGATCGGGCCCGCCACTGGGGCAGCAGCCGGTTGGTCAGGCTGTCCGCCACCGCCGCGCCGGCCGCGAGCCGGGCGAGACCGCGCCCCCGTCGGTCCGGTGTGGTCACCACGCTCACCTGGGCCACCTGTGCGGGCCAGTGCCGGTAACCCGCCGCGGCCACCACGCGTCCGCCGGCCCGCACGACGAAGGCCGAAGAGGTGATCTCCGCCAGCCCGCATTCCTCGGCGTCCGACGCCGGCACGGAGGCCAGGAAGTCGGCGAGTTCCCGATGGCCGCCGGGCACCTTCTCCGTGACGCCCGGCCGCTGCGGCGGAAAATAGCGCTCGTCGCAGTAGGCGAGCGTGGCCGGGCCCAGGACGTCTTCGACAGGCAACACCGCTGCCAGTCGCGCGGGGTCTGTCACCGCGGGGAGGGGGAGCGCGGCAAGCGCCGCCCGGACGCTCTGCTGCAGCCGGTCGGTGGGCACGGTGCTGATCGCGGCGTCGCCCAGGGCGACGATCCCGATCCAGCCGGGCGGGCACATCAGCGATCCGGCCGACACCGCCACGACGGCACCCCGGGCGGGAAAAATCAGCGGTACGCCGGCCAACTGGACCCAGAGCCGTCGAGCCCGAGCCGCTACCGGATCAACTGTCACGAGTTCATGCTCGCTGGCCGGGCAAGCTGTTAACAGGGGGCCCCTCCTCTACCCGAGGCGTTAACAGGGGGCCCCTCCTTGCGCCAGTCCTGGTTGCATGGGTATGCGGGATGGTGCATACTCTTCCTTGTGTCCAAGGTTCTGACCTCCCTGCCCAGCGGTGAACGTGTCGGCATCGCCTTCTCCGGTGGCCTCGACACCAGCGTCGCGGTCGCGTGGATGCGCGACAAGGGCGCCGTGCCCTGTGCCTACACCGCCGACATCGGCCAGTACGACGAGCCCGACATCGCGTCGGTGCCCGGTCGCGCGCTGCACTACGGCGCCGAGATCGCCCGGCTGGTCGACTGCCGGGCCGCCCTGGTCGAGGAGGGGCTGGCCGCGTTGACCTGCGGTGCCTTCCACATCCGCTCGGGCGGGCGGGCCTACTTCAACACCACCCCGCTGGGCCGGGCGGTCACCGGGACGCTGCTGGTGCGGGCCATGATCGAGGACGACGTCCAGATCTGGGGCGACGGCTCGACCTTCAAGGGCAACGACATCGAGCGGTTCTACCGTTACGGCCTGCTGGCCAACCCCCAGCTGCGGATCTACAAGCCGTGGCTGGACACCAGCTTCGTCACCGAGCTGGGTGGCCGCAAGGAGATGTCGGAGTGGCTGCTGGAGCGCGGCCTGCCGTACCGGGACAGCACCGAGAAGGCGTACTCCACCGACGCCAACATCTGGGGCGCCACGCACGAGGCGAAGACCCTGGAGCACCTGGACACCGGCATCGAGACGGTGAACCCGATCATGGGCGTCCGGTTCTGGGACCTGTCGGTGGAGATCCCCACCGAGGACGTCACCATCGGCTTCGACCAGGGCCGCCCGGTGACCATCAACGGCAAGGAGTTCGCCAGCGCTGTCGACCTGGTGCTGGAGGCCAACGCCATCGGCGGCCGGCACGGCCTGGGCATGTCCGACCAGATCGAGAACCGGATCATCGAGGCCAAGAGCCGGGGCATCTACGAGGCACCCGGCATGGCGCTGCTGCACGCCGCGTACGAGCGGCTGGTCAACGCCATCCACAACGAGGACACCCTGGCCAACTACCACAACGAGGGCCGTCGGCTGGGCCGGCTGATGTACGAGGGCCGCTGGCTGGACCCGCAGGCGCTGATGCTGCGTGAGTCGTTGCAGCGCTGGGTCGGCACGGCGGTCACCGGTGAGGTGACGCTGCGGCTGCGCCGGGGCGAGGACTACTCGATCCTGGACACCACCGGGCCGGCGTTCAGCTACCACCCGGACAAGCTGTCGATGGAGCGTACCGAGGACTCGGCCTTCGGCCCGTCCGACCGCATCGGCCAGCTCACCATGCGCAACCTGGACATCGCCGACTCGCGGGCGAAACTGGAGCAGTACGCCAGCCTCGGCATGGTCGGCGGCGCCCCACAGCGGGTGGTCGGCGCCGCCCAGGCCGCCTCCACCGGGCTGATCGGCGCGATGCCGCAGGGCGGCGCGGAAGCCATCGCCTCCCGGGGCGTGGCCTCCGCCGAGGACGAGGCGCTGGACCGGGCCGCGATGGAGTTCGGCGTCGACTGACCGGCAGGCACCGCCAATCATGGATCCGAACGGTCGTCGGCCCACGCCGACGACCGTTCGGTCGGTTCACCGCAGGTTCATCCGAAATTCTAAGCTGGTTCATAGCCTCGCTTGATTGCATTTGCTGGTCCCTGTCTCCGATGAGATTGGCCAGCACATGCGCTCATGGCTCCGCCGGGCTCAGTCCCGCGCCCCCGCCCCGCCGGAACGTCCCGGTCCCCACCGGCCCGACGCCGACGAGTCGGCCCGGGAGCAGGGCCATGATCGCGGCGACGACCAGGTCGGGCACGCGCTGCGTGCGCCCAGCCGGCTGCACGCGTTCAACCGGTACGAGATCAAGTATCTGGTGCCGACCGACGACGTGCCGGCGCTGCGGGACCGGTTCACCGCGCGCATGGAGCGCGACAGCCACGGCGGCAGCACCGGGTACGGCGTGTGGAGCGTCTATTACGACACCGACCAGCTGCGCTTCTACTGGGAGAAGATCGAAGGGCTGAAGTTCCGCCGCAAGCTGCGGGTGCGGCACTACGGTGACCGCTCCACGATCACCGACGACAGCATCGTGCACGTCGAGATCAAGCAGCGGGTCAATCGGGTCACCCAGAAGCGCCGGATCGCCCTGCCGTACCACCTGGCCCGCGATCTGTGCGACCGGCGGCAGTTGGTCGAGCACCACCCGGAGCAGCGGGCCTTCCTCGACGAGGTGCTCGAACTGCTCTGCGGCCTGGACCTGAAGCCGGTGGCGATGACCGGCTACCAGCGGGAGGCGTTCGTCGGCCGCGACGCCGACCTCGGCCTACGGGTCACCCTCGATCATCGGGTACGCGGCCGCGACCGCGACTTCCACCTCGGCGCGGACGCGGAGAACCGGCTCATCGTGCCGGCGAAGTTCTCCGTGCTGGAGATCAAGGCCAATGAGCGGGTGCCGTACTGGCTCACCGATCTGGCGGCCCGGTCGAATTTGTCCATCGTCCGGATGTCGAAGTACTGCCAGAGCGTCGAGGCATTCGGTCGCGCTCCCCGTTCCGTCTACCACGTCGCTGACGACGACACCGTTCTGCCCGCCAGCCCGATGGCCGCCGCGCCGGCCCCGAACTACGCCAAGAGTGAGGTCTGACCCCATGCCGTTCGAGTTCCAGGATCTGTCCGGCACCTTCAGTGTCGGCGACATCGCCCTGGCCCTGTCATTGTCGTTCCTGCTCAGCGCGATGATCGGCTGGGTCTACCGGTTCACCCACCGCAACGTCTCGTACAGCCAGTCGTACGTGCAGACGCTCGTCATCCTCGGCATGCTCATCTCGCTGATCATGCTGGTCGTCGGCTCCAACATCGCGAGAGCATTCGCCCTGGTCGGTGCGCTCTCCGTGGTGCGGTTCCGCAACGCGATCAAGGAGACCCGCGACGTCGGGTTCATCTTCCTGGTGATGGGCATCGGGATGGCCTGCGGCACCCGGTTCTACGTGCTGGCCGTGGTCGCCGCCATCGCGATCAGCCTGATCATCGTGCTGATGTACCGCTTCAACTGGTTCGCCTCCAGCGTGCAGCGGCAGGTGGTGAAGGTGCAGGTGCCGCCGACCGGCAACTACACCGAAAATCTCCAGGACGTGTTGATCCGCTTCACCAGTGAGTTCGAGCTGGTGAGCATGGAGACCATCCGGGGCGGGGCGCTCACCGAGATCATGTACACGGTGCGGTTGAAGAAGGGCGCCGAACCCGGTGAGCTGATCAACGCGTTGGCTGAACGGACCGGTGGCCAGCGGGTGACCGTGCTGACCGGCTACGACCAGACGGATCTGTGATGCGCTGGAAGCGCCGGATTCCGATCCGGATCCGACATTACTGGAAGTTCCTGGCCGGCTGCCTCGCGTTCGTGCTGGTGCTGACGGTCACGCTCAGCACCGTACGTATCCGCCCCTACGTCACCAGCACCAGCGACACCGGCGGCGACGTGGTCACCCAGAACATTCTCGGCACTGTCGACCTGTTCGACGAGACCGTGGCACACAGTATCGAGCTGGTGTTCCGGGACGCGGACTACGAGCGCATGCTCGACGCCTTCTACGACGAGGGGGACAAGGAGTACATCGAGGCCGACCTGGTCATCGACGGCACCACCATCCCCAGCGTCGGCATCCGACTCAAGGGCAACTCCACGCTGCGCAGCCTGAGCCGCAACGGCGAAACCCCACAACGCTCCGGCGGCCAGGGCGGACCGGGTGGTCAGGGCCGCCAGGGCCAGCAGGGTGAGCAAGGTGGTCAGGGCCAGCAGGGCCGCCAGGGCCAGCAGGGTGGTCAGGGCCAGCAGGGTGGCGGCTGGATCGGTGGCGGTGGGTTCGCCCAGTCGTCGCTGAAGGCCGAGGAACCGGAGACATTGCCGTGGCTGATCCGCTTCGACGAGTACGTTGACGGCCGCCGCTACCAGGACCACCGGGAGATCGCGGTGCGGGTGGCCGGCATGGGCGGCGGGTCGACGGTGCTCAACGAGGCGGTCACCCTCGACCTGCTCGCCGCCGCCGGCGAGGTGAGCCAGGAGTACGCGTACACCAGCTTCACGGTCAACGACCGGCCGACCACCGCGCGGTTGGTCATCGAGCATCCCGACGAGAACTTCGCCGACGACTTCGACAGCTCGGGTGTGCTCTACAAGTCCCTGGCCACCGGGCAGTTCACCGACCAGGGCGACGACCCGATCGACTACGCCGACGACTTCAAACAGATCACCATGAAGGGCAGTCAGGACCTGCAACCGGTCATCGACCTGATCAAATGGGTCAACACGGCCAGTGACGAGGAGTTCGACGAGCAGCTCGCCGACCGGGTCGACGTGGAGTCCTTCGCCAGATACGCGGCCTGGCAGAACCTGCTGCTGAACTTCGACGACATGTCCGGGCCGGGGCGCAACTACTACCTCTGGTACGACCTCGGCACCAAGAAGTTCACCGTGATCGGCTGGGATTACAACCTCACCTTCAGCGGCAGCGCCACCCAGGGACCGCACGAGCAGGGTCGGCTCGGTGGCGGGTTCCGCGGCGGCATGCGCGGTGGGACCGACGCCACGGGTGAACAGACCGACGCCGAAGCACCGGAGGGCTTCACCCCGCCGGAAGGCTTCACCCCGCCCGAGGGCTTCACCCCGCCCGAGGGCTTCACCCCGCCGGAGGGCTTCACCAGGCCCGACGGGGAAGCCGGTCCGGGCGGCAACGGCGGGTTCGGGGGCAGCGGTCACAAGCTCAAGGAGCGCTTCCTGGCCAGCGAGAAGTTCAAGCAGGTGTACGAGGCTGCCTACCGCAGCCTCTACCAGCAGGTGTACGCCGACGGTGCGGCGCTGGCCACTGTGGACGCCGTCACCGAGGTGCTCGCCACCGTCGACGGCTACGACGAGTCGGCGGCGACAAGCGACGCGGAGAACCTGCGTACGCTGATCCAACAGCGCACCGAGAGCCTCGCCACCAACGAGGTGATCACCGGGAGTTGACCGGTCGCCGCGGGGCGGCCGTTCGGCTCATACGGTGATGACGACCTTGCCGGCCGGCCGCCCTTCGGTGAAGTGACGGAGTGCCTCCGCCGCTTCGGCGAGCGGATAGCTGCGGTCGACCGGTGGGGTCAGCGCACCGGAGCGGATGAGTTCGCTCAACTCGTCGAGGTCCTCGGTGCGCTCCACCGCGTTGACGGCGCGCAGCCGTTGGCCGACGACCGTCGACAGCAGCGGCGCTCCGAGTATCTGTCGGCCGTATCCGCCGAGCAGCGGGCCCCTGGTCCAGTCGCCGCCGACCAGCGCCAGGGTTCCGCGCGGGGTGAGTGCGCGTCGCAGCAGCGACAGTGGGCGGTCACCGCCGGTGTCGATGACCACGTCGTGGACCGGGCCGTCCCGGTCGATCTCCGCACGGGTGTAGTCGAGGACGTCGTCGGCGCCGAGGGAGCGGACGAATCTGGTCTTCTCCGGGGCGCAGACGCCGGTCACGGTGGCGCCGTACGCCTTGGCGATCTGCACGGCCTGGGAACCGACGCCGCCGGACGCGCCGATGACCAGCACCCGGTGACCCGGGCGCACCTGGCCGCTGTCGCGGACCGCGCGGAGCGCCGTCATCCCGGAGACGGGTACGGCGGCGGCCTGCGCGAAGGACACGTTGGCCGGCTTGGGGGCCAGCCGCTTCTGGTGGGTGGCGGTGAACTCGGCGTAGGTGCCGCGCAGGGAGGTGCCGTACACCTCGTCGCCGGGCCGGAAGCGGGTCACCCGGGGGCCGACCTCGGTCACCACGCCGGCCAGGTCCCGGCCGAGTACCGGCACCCGGGGTCGGCGCAGCCCGGCTGCGAGCCGCGCCAGGTAGGGACGCCCGGCCATGAAGATCAACACTCCCGGGTCGACGGCGGCGGCGCGCACCGCGACCAGCACCTCTTCGTCGCTGATGCGCGGCCGCTCGACGTCGCGCAGCCGGAGTACGTCTGTCGTGCCGTAAACGTCGTGCACGATGGCCTTCATGATGTCTCCTCGGGATACTGGAACACCTCGTCGAGCCGTACGCCGAAGACCCGGGCGATCCGGAAGGCCATCTCCAGCGACGGGGAGTAGCGGCCCTGTTCGATGGCGATCACGGTCTGCCGGGTCACCCCGACCCGGTCGGCGAGTTCGGCCTGGGTCATCTCGTTGCGGGCGAAGCGCAGCGCCCGGATGTTGTTGGTGACGCGGGTCGGTTTCACCACTGCGGCACGCCCTTGCGGTATGCGATCACCTTGGCCAGCGAGCCGACGACTGCCGAGAGTACGAAGCACAGGTAGATCACGTTGGCGATCCAGAACCAGTGCCACTGCGCCATCGCCATCAGCATCGCCGCCACCGCGCCGATCACCACGAACGCCTGCCCGACGCGGTCGCCGAGCCGCCCGATCTCCCGATCCCGGTCGTCGGTGACCCGGGAGGCTCGTGGGTTCAGCACGCCCATGCCGATCTCGGCCAGGATGCTTGCCACCATGGCTCCGCCGATCGTCCACAGCATCGCGGCGACGTACGGCGTCGCGGTCAGCGAGCCGCCTTCGGCCCGGCTCAGCAGCACGGCCGCGTAGCCGGTGTAGGCGAGCAGGCTGACCATCAGCATGATCCAGGCGCGTCTCTCCTCGTGCGTCATGGCCGGCTCCCCATGTAAAGAATCCTTGACACGCCAAGAGTAAGACATCTTCGACTTCATGTCTAGAAACTTTTACATCGCTGCGCGTCCGAAGCCGCTGCGGACGAGGACGGCCGGGTGTTGCGGCCGAAGATCGACGCGGCGGCTGATCGGCTCCGGCCGGCGGTGCCCTTGCATCGGGTTCGTCCAATGGATCACGTGACCGACGACATCGAGCACCGGCTTTCCGGGGCAGCCGAGGCGCTGCGCGAGTACGAGGTGACCACGCACCGGGTCGCGGACCTGCGTGCCCGGGTCGACGAACTGGCCGGGCAGGTCGCGCGGCTGCGAGAGCGGTGCGTGGACGAGGAGAAGGACGTCGCCCGGCTGGAGGGCGTCTCGCTGACCCGGGTGCTGGCCTCGCTGCGGGGCGCCCGGGACGACCTGCTGGCCCGGGAACGGGCCGAGGCCGACGCCGCCCGCTACCGCGCGGCCGAGGCCGCCTCCCGCCTCGACGCGCTGCGGCGGGAGCACGACGCCGCCTGCGCGCGGCTCGGTCGACTCGCCGGGGCACCCGACGCGTACGCCGCCGCGCTCGACGCCAAGGAGCGGCACCTGACCGGCACCGGCGACCCGCGTGCGGCGCGGCTGCTGGCCCTGGCCGACCAGCGTGGACGGCTCACCGGCGAGCTACGCGAGGTGGCCGAGGCCGAGCAGGCCGCCCGCGCCGCCCAGGAGGCCCTGGAGGAGGTGCAGCGCAGCCTCGACAGCGCCTCGGGCTGGTCGACCTACGACACCTTCTTCGGCGGCGGGGTGGTGGGCAGCGCGATCAAACACTCCCGCCTGGACGACGCGGCACAGGCCGCCGCCCGCGCCGAGCGGTGCCTCGCCGCGCTGCGCACCGAACTCGCCGACGTGCCGGGCATCGACGTGATCGCGCCACGGCTGGCCGTCGGCAGCCTGACCCGGTTCGTCGACATCTGGTTCGACAACATCTTCACCGACCTGGCGGTACGGGAGCGGATCACACAGGCCAGGTCCCACGTCGCGCAGTGCCGGCGGTTGGTCAGCGACGTGCGGGTCCGGCTCGCGCAGCGGGCCGCCCGGGACCACGCCAGCCTCGGCGCGATCGAGACCGAACGTGAGCACCTGCTTGCCGACGGCTGAGATCGGGGCCTGAGCCACCGCCGACCGTCCCGGTGCGGCGCCGCAGCCGGCGACCCGCTCCTACCCGGCGGGTCAGCGGTGGGTGGCCCGAAGGGCGTCGTGCAGTTCCCGCGCCACCTGCGCCAGCGCCGCCTCCGCCTGCGGCTGCACGGCCGCCGGCACCGACGACTCGCTCAGCGCGGCCACCGCGTACGCCTGCCCGTCGCTGTGTTCCACCACGCCGACCTCGTGCCGCAGGTTGAGCAGGGTGCCGGTCTTCGACGACCAGCGGGAGGCGTCGGAGCTGAAGTCCGGGGCGAGTCGCTGCCGCAGCAGGTTCTCGCCCATCAGCTCGCGTACCCAGGCGGCGACCGGCGCCGGGATGCGCGACGGGCGCCACAGGGCGTGCAGCAGCTCGACGAAGGCCCGAGCCGAGCCGGCGTTGGCCCGGCCCACGTCGAGCTGGGGGACCGGATGGCCCTGACCGGCGGTGGTCGCGGACGCGGCGAGGGAATGCGCGAGGTGGACCTCGTCCGGGGCGAACCGCTCGGCCGGAGTGTCGGTGAGGTCCCGGGTGCGGTGCCGGATGCTGATCCCCTCGAGGCCGAAGCGGCGCAGCGTGGCGATGACCTCAGCCGGCGGGGTGAGGCTGAACAGCGTGTCCGAGGCGCCCTCGTCGCTGATCGCCATGCTGAGATAGAGCAGGTCGTCGACGGCCACGGTGGCCGGGTGCCGGAACCGGCTCAGCCCGGTCGGACCCGGTGTCCGCACCCGGCCGGGCGCCACCGTGACCGCTGTGGCGCCGTCGAGTTCGCCGCGTACGATCCGATCCACGGTGGCCAGCGCGAGCGGCACCTTCACCAGCGACGCGACCGGAAGGACGACGTCGGTGTCGAGCCCCAACTCGTCGCCGGTGTCGAGGTCGCGAACCAGCAGGCAGCCGCGCAGCCCGGCCTGGCGCAGCGTCTCCCGAGCTGCGCGGAGCAGCCGGCCGACCGTCACGTCGGCTCCCGCCGGCCGTGCGCCGGCCGGTCCTCGGGCACCTGCTCCTCCGCACCGAGACACCGACCGATGGCGGCGCCCAGCAGGCCGCGTAGCCGCTCGGCGTCCTCGCGTACGCCGGCGGTCACCTGGTAGCCGCGGACCGGCCGCAGCCCGCCGAGGGGCCGCCAGTGCAGCCCGAGCTCCCGGGCCTCGGCGGGTGAGCAGAGCATCAGGTCGGCGCCGGCGAGCGCCTCGGCGGTGGCGTCGACCAGGGAGGCCGAGACCGCCACCTGGGCCGGTTGCAGCCCGGCGGCGTCGCGTAGCCGGGTCAGCGGGTCGCGGACGTGCGGCACGTCGTCCTCCGGTGAGAGCCAGACCCGGCGTCGTCGGGGTCGCCGGTCGGCGCGTGGCGCGCGCAGCGTCTCCAGGTGAATCACCTCCACACCCGGGTCGGTGCCGCTGCCGAGACCCAGCGGCACCCGCCACGCGGCCTCGTCGGGCGGTACGCCCACCAGCGCGCCGCGCACCTCGAAACTCTGCCGCAGCCGCGCCCGTTCCGCCGGCTCGGCTCGGCGCGGCGCAGTTCCAGGTTCAGCTCGTGTCGCCGGGCCTCCACCACCAGACCGGCAAGCGATCGTGGCGCGCAGGCCGCCGGCACGGCCAGCCGGAACGGACGCAGTCGGGCCCGTTCGGCGTCGTGCTCCATCGCCTCGGCCAGGTCCACGATCCGCCGGGCCGAGTGGAGCATGTCCCGCCCGAACGGGGTGAGCGTGACGCTACGCGAGGTGCGGTCGAAGAGCCGACCACCGAGGTGCTGCTCCAGGGCGGCGACCCGGCGGCTCGCCACCGACTGGGGGATGCGGGCGACGGAGGCGCCGACGGTGAAGCTGCCGTGCTCACCGACCGACACGAACGCCCGGCAGGCCGCCACCAGGTCCACACCGGAATTCTATGCCGGATCAGCATCAGTATCGCCTTCGGTGTCTTCGACAGCATGGACGAGCGCTGCGAGCCTGGTTACCGGCCATCCGGGAAGGTCTCCGGGTGCCGGGACGACCGACGGAAGGACCAGACTTGACCAGCACCATCCGCCGTACCCGAAACCGCGCCCTCGCCGCCGCGCTGGCGCTCGGCCTGCTTGCCGGGTGCTCACCCGGCACCCCCACCGCGCCCGCGTCACCGTCTGCCGCGTCGCCGACCTCGTCGTCGCCGTCCACCGCGCCGGTGGCCGTCGACTTCGCCCCGCTGGAGGGGGAGTTCGACGCCCGGCTCGGGGTGTACGCGCTCGACACCGGCACCGGCCGCACCGTCGCGCACCGGCCCGACGAGCGCTTCGCGTACGCCTCGACGTTCAAGGCCCTCGCCGCCGCCGCGGTCCTCGCCGACACCTCCACCGAGGAACTGGACCAGATCGTCAAGTACTCCCGCGACGACCTGGTGACCTACTCGCCGATCACCGAGCAGCACGTCGAGACCGGCATGTCGCTGCGGGCGATCGCCGACGCGGCGGTGCGCTACAGCGACAACACCGCCGGCAACCTGCTGCTCGACCGGCTCGGCGGGCCGGCTGGTTTCCAGCAGGTGCTGCGCGACATCGGCGACGAGGTCACCGAGCCGGCGCGGTGGGAGACCGAACTCAACGAGGCGACCCCGGGCGACACCCGCGACACCAGTACGCCCCGCGCGCTGGCCACCTCGCTGAAGACGTACGCCGTCGACGACGCGCTCACCGCAGAGGACCGGGCCGTGCTTGTCGACTGGCTCAAGGGCAACACCACAGGCGACAAGACGATCCGGGCCGGCACCCCGGACGGCTGGCAGGTGGGCGACAAGACCGGCTCCGGCGGCTACGGCACCCGCAACGACATCGCCGTGATCTGGCCGCCGGACCGGGCCCCGATCGTGTTGGCCGTGCTCTCCAGCAGGTCCGACAAGGACGCCGAGCGCGACGACGCCCTGCTCGCCCGCGCCACCGAACTAACCCTCACCGCCCTGCGGTGAAAGGAGGGGCCCCCTTATAACGCCTCGTGTAGAGGAGGGGCCCCCTCTTAACGACAATCGGCCGGGCCGGCGCACAAGCGCCGGCCCGGCACGGCGTACCGGCCAGGTGTCGAGATCCTCGGCCGAGGACCTCGACACCTGGCGTAGCGCGGCTCAGCAGCGGCTGATCGTCGAGTTGTTCAGCGTGACGTTGCTGATGGTCAGGTTGGCCGTGCAGGGGCTTTCCAGGATCCGGCTGTTGACGAGGGTGAAGTTGCGCAGGGTCAGGTCCCGGTTGCCGGGGAACTCGGTCCGGGCGGCCAGGCGTACCTCGCCGCCACCGCTGATCGTGCCGCCACCCGCGGCGATGTCCACGCCGTAACAGTTCTCCAGCAGGATCGCGTTGTTGCCGGTGTTGGCGATGTCGACGCGATTGATCGCCAGCCCGCCGGACTCCGAGACACAGAAGACGCCCCGACCGCCCCCGCGCGCCCGTACGGTGCCGACCCGGATGTTCGTCGGGTAGCTGGAACCGATCCGACCGGCCCGGTTGGCGATCCGGAAGGCCGCGTACCCGGTGCCGGCACCGGCGTTCTCCGCGTCGACGGTGGTCACCGTGGCGTTGATCGTCTGGTTGAGCAGCAGCCCCGACTCGCCGACGTTGCGCGCGGTGACGGTGCCGACGGTCAGACCGTCCACGCCGTACGTCTCCACCGCGTGCGACCCGGCACCGGAGACGTACACGTTGTCGATGCGGACGTTGCGGGTCCACTGGCTGGTGTCGCCCCGGTTGTCGATGCGTACGCCCAACCCGCCGGAGAGCCGCATGTCGATCTGACCGAGCACCACGTCGGTGACGTTGCGCAGGAAGATGCCGTACAGCGGAGTACCGGTGACGGTGAGGTGCTGCACCTCGATCTGGGTGGTGCCACGGGAGTAGATCGGCGCCTGGTCACCGCTGCCCGACCCGGTCACGTTTATCGTGCCGCACACGTCGATCGTGGTGTAGCTGGGCAGGGAGATGCGGGAGCCGGCGCTGATCGAGCCGGAACCGCGTACCACGACCCGCTGCTTGCTGGTCCGGCCGGCGCTGAGGCTGTTCACCGCGGCCTGCACGGCCGCCCGCATGTCGCCGCCGGTGTAGACGGTGGTGCCGCCGTTGCGGGCGGTCCACGTGCCGCCGTTGAGCACCGCCTCGGCCTGGAAGGTGCCGCTGCCACAGCCGCTGCCCGGGGCACCGCTGCCGAGGCCGACCAGTTGCCACTGCTGGTTGACGCCGTTCTGATCCTGGAACTGGGAGATCATGCCCCCGTCGGCGGTGGACCAGCCCCACACGTCCAACGCCTTGTTGGAGTGGCGGTTGACGAAGCGTACGTGGCCGCTGTCGGAGTCGGCCAGCCGGAAGTGTTGTCGGGTGTTGCCGCTGGCCGCGGCGTTCTGGACGAGCTGCGCGCCGTCGGTGGCGTTCGGCAGTTCGAGCACTTTGCCGCTGAACACCGAGCGGATCTGGTAGTAACCGCCGCCGGCGTCGACGAAACGCCACTGCTGGTTGGTGCCGTCGTTGCGGCTGTACTGGTTGATCGGGGCGTTGTCGGCGGTGGACCTGTTCCACACGTCCATCGCCTTGCCGCTGTGTCGGTTGACGAACACGTATGTGGCGTTGGGGTCGACGGTGGCGGCTGACGCGGTCGGTGCGGCGACCACGGCAGCGGTGCCGAGCATGGCCAGCGTGGTGACGACGACCAACCAGCGGCGTGGTCGTCGCGTCGTTCTCCGGGGCAGCATGCGAAGGTCCTCCGGTACGGGTCGGTGGTGGTGTGGCGGGAGACCAAGATCAACCGTGCCGGCACCTGACGTCCGGACGGCGGATGGCCGGACGGGGCGGGAATCACGCGATCCCAGCCCCGCCCGGGCCGGGATCACGCGATCGTGCAGGGGGTTCCGTTGAGGGTGAAGGAGGACGGGCGGGCGGTGTTGCCGCTGTGGCTGGCCTGGAAGCCGATGGTGGTCGAGGCGTTCGGGGCGATGGTGGCGTTGTAGGAGACGTTGCGCGCGGTCACCGCGCCGGAGGTGGGGGAGTACGTCGCGTTCCAGCCGTTGGTGATGGTCTGCCCGCCGGGCAGGGTGAACGCGAGGCTCCAACCGTTCACCGCTGTGGGAGCCGTGTTGGTGATGGTCACCGAGGCGGTCAGGCCGGTGTTCCAGGCGCTGACCACGTACCCGATCCGGCAGCCGGTGCCCGGCGGCGGCGCGGTGGGAGTGACGGTCGGCGACGGGGTCGGCGAG
>NZ_POTX01000153.1 GCF_003236305.1 Micromonospora endophytica
AGATATGTATAAGAGACAGACCAGGAACCGGCGGTGGGACCGGCGGAGCCGCCCCGGCGGCGCAGGTACTTCTCGAACTCCTGGGCGATCTCGTCCCCGGTCAACGGGGTGATGCCCGCGTCACCGACGCGTTCCTCCAGCTCGCGCACGTACTCGCCGAGTTCGGCGTCCTGCTCGGCGGCGCTGCGGACCCGTTGTTCCCACTCGGCGGCCTCTTCGGCCAGGTCGGCCATGGGAACCGGCAGGTCCAGCACCTCCTCGACCCGGTGCAGCAGGGCCAGGGTGGCCTTGGGGCAGGGCGGGTTGTTGGCGTAGTGCGGCACGTGCACCCAGAACGAGACCGCGTCGACCTCGGCGCGGGTGCAGGCGTCGTGCAGCACCCCCACGATGCCGGTCGGCCCGTCGTAGCGGGTGGGGGTGAGCTGGTAGCGCTTGGCGGCGTCGGCGTCGGAGGCGCTGCCGCTGATCGGCAGCGGCCTGGTGTACGGCACGTCGGCCAGCAGCGCGCCGAGCAGCACCACCCGCTCGACCTCCAGGCTGTGGCAGATCTCCAGCACCTGCTCACAGAAGGTGCGCCAGCGCATGCTCGGCTCGATGCCCCGGATCAGCACCACGTCCCGCTCGGTGCCGGAGGGGCTGGCCACCATGAATCGGGTCGTCGGCCACTCCACCCGGCGGGTCGCGCCGTCGGACATGTTGATGGTGGGCCGGCTGACCTGGAAGTCGTAGAAGTCCTCCGGGTCCAGCTCGGTGATCTGTCGGGCCTGCCAGACCTGCTCCAGGTGCTCGACCGCCGCGGTCGAGGCGTCGGCCGCGTCGTTCCAGCCCTCGAAAGCGGCGATGGCCACCGGAGACCGCAGCACCGGCAGTCCGTCGAACTCGGTCACGCCGTCACCTCACCCCGCTCGTCACCGGCGGCACCGGGGCCGGCCCCGATCGTCCGCCCGCTCTGCATGGTGGTGTCGCTGTAGTCCCTCACATCAGTCAGCCTACGTGCCGCGCGGGAAGGTGGCCCGTCGGCCGCGCCGGATCACGCCCCGCCGGCCCGCTGTCACCGGTCCAAACGAGCCCGCCGACCGGTTTCGAGGACACCGATCCGCTCCCGCGGATGAACCGGCATCTGCGGCAAAGCAGGACAGCGTGGTGCCGGCGGCACGATGTGAGATGGTGCGGCGCGGGCGGTCGCGACGTGCCGGAGCGGACTAACCTGACAAGGTGCGGACTTCGTTGCTCGATGCGCTGGCAGACCGGATCGTCATCACCGACGGGGCGATGGGGACCATGCTCCACGCCGCCGACCTGACGCTGGACGACTTCGACGGCCTTGAGGGCTGTGTCGAGGTCCTCAACGTCACCCGGCCGGACGTGGTGCGTGGGGTGCACGAGGCGTACCTCGAGGCGGGCGCGGACTGTGTGGAGACGAACACTTTCGGTGCCAACCTGCCGAACCTCGCCGAGTACGACATCGCCGACCGGATCTGGGAGCTGTCCGAGGCGGGGGCGCGGCTGGCCCGGGAGGCCGCTGACGCGTACGAAACGCCGGAGCGCCCGCGTTGGGTGCTGGGTTCCATCGGTCCGGGCACGAAGCTGCCCACCCTGGGGCACGCCGCCTACGCCAGCCTGCGTGACGCGTACCAGCAGAACGCCGGTGGTCTGATCGCCGGTGGATCGGATGCTCTGATCATCGAGACCTGCCAGGACCTGCTCCAGGTCAAGGCCGCGGTGATCGGGTCGAAGCGGGCGATGGCCGAGGCGGGCCGGCAGGTGCCGATCATCTGCCACGTCGCGGTCGAAACCACCGGCACCATGCTGCTGGGCAGCGAGATCGGCGCGGCGTTGACCGCGATCGAGCCGCTCGGGGTCGACCTGATCGGCCTCAACTGCTCGACCGGCCCGGCCGAGATGGGCGAGCACCTGCGCTACCTGTCCCAACATTCCGCGGTCCCGGTGTCGGTGATGCCCAACGCCGGGCTGCCGGTGCTCACCGCCGACGGGGCGCATTTCCCACTCGGGCCCGAGGACATGGCCGACGCGCTGGAGCGCTTCGTGGTCGACTACGGGGTGGCGCTGGTCGGTGGTTGTTGCGGCAGCACCCCCGAACACATCCGGGTGCTCGCCGAGCGGCTACGCGACGTCGCGCCGGTGGCCCGTGCGCAGCGTACCGATCCGGGTGTTTCCTCGATCTACCACCACGTGCCGTTCGCGCAGGACGCCAGCGTGCTGATGGTGGGGGAGCGGACCAACGCCAACGGTTCCAAGGCGTTCCGGGAGGCGATGCTCGCCGCCGACTGGCAGTCCTGCGTGGAGATCGCCCGCAGCCAGGCTCGCGACGGCTCGCACCTGTTGGACCTCTGCATCGACTACGTCGGCCGCGACGGCACCACCGACATGCGGGAGTTGGCCGGCCGGTTCGCCACCGCCTCCACTCTGCCGATCATGCTGGACTCCACCGAGCCGGCGGTGATCGAGGCGGGCCTGGAGATGCTCGGCGGCCGGTGCGTGGTCAACTCGGTCAACTTCGAGGACGGCGACGGCCCGGAGTCGCGCTACGCCAAAGTGATGCCGGTGGTCGCCGAGCACGGTGCCGCCGTGGTGGCGCTGCTCATCGACGAGGAGGGCCAGGCCCGTACGGCGGAGTGGAAGGTACGCGTCGCCGAGCGGCTCATCGAGGACCTCACCGGCAGGTGGGGGCTGCGTCGCGCCGACATCCTCATCGACGCGTTGACCTTCCCGATCGCCACCGGTCAGGAGGAGACCCGCCGCGACGGCATCGAGACCATCGAGGCGATCCGGGAGATCGCCCGCCGCTGGCCGGGGGTGAATTTCACCCTGGGCATCTCCAACATCTCGTTCGGACTGAACCCGGCGGCCCGGCAGGTGCTCAACTCGGTCTTCCTGCACGAGTGCGTGCAGGCCGGGCTCACCTCGGCCATCGTGCACGCCAGCAAGATCCTGCCGATGTCGAAGATCCCGGACGAGCAGCGCGAGATCGCCCTCGACCTGGTCTACGACCGCCGCCGCGAGGGCTACGACCCGGTCCAGCGGTTCATCGAGGTCTTCGAGGGCGTGGACGCCGCCTCGGCGCGGGCCACCCGGGCCGAGGAACTGGCCGCGCTGCCGCTCAACGAGCGCCTCAAGCGACGGATCATCGACGGCGAGCGCAACGGCCTGGAGGCGGACCTGGACGCGGCGATGGCCGCCGGCACCGCGCCGCTGCTCATCATCAACGACATCCTGCTCGACGGCATGAAGGTCGTCGGTGAGCTGTTCGGCTCCGGCCAGATGCAGCTGCCGTTCGTGCTCCAGTCCGCCGAGGTGATGAAGACCGCTGTGGCGTACCTCGAACCGCACATGGAGAAGGCCGACGACGGGGGCAAGGGCCGCATCGTGCTCGCCACGGTCAAGGGCGACGTGCACGACATCGGCAAGAACCTGGTCGACATCATCCTCTCCAACAACGGCTACGAGGTGGTGAACATCGGCATCAAGCAGCCGATCTCCGCCATCCTGGACGCCGCCGAGCAGCACCGCGCCGACGCCATCGGCATGTCCGGCCTGCTGGTCAAGAGCACTGTCATCATGAAGGAAAACCTGGTCGAGATGGCCTCGCGCGGGGTCGCGGAGCGCTGGCCGGTGCTGCTCGGTGGTGCCGCGCTGACCCGGGCGTACGTCGAGGACGACCTGCGGTCGATGTTCCCCGGCCAGGTGCACTACGCCCGCGACGCCTTCGAGGGGCTGTCCCTGATGGACCGGGTGATGGCCGCCAAGCGCGGTGGCGCGCCGGTGGTCGACCCGGAACGGGAGGCGGCCCTGGCGGCCCGGCGGGCCCGCCGGGAGCGGCAGCGGGCCCTGGTCACCGAGTCGCTGCCGGACCTGGACGACACCTCGGTCCGCTCCGACGTGGCCACCGACGTGTCGGTGCCGAAGTCGCCGTTCTTCGGCACCCGGGTGGTCAAGGGGGTGCCGCTCGCCGACTACGCGGCACTGCTGGACGAGCGGGCCACCTTCATGGGCCAGTGGGGGCTGCGTGGTGCGCGCGGCGGCAAGGGCCCGTCGTACGACGAACTGGTGGAGACCGAGGGCCGGCCCCGGTTGCGCTACTGGCTGGACCGCCTGATCTCCGACCAGGTGTTGGAGGCGGCCGTGGTGTACGGCTACTTCCCGGCCTACTCCGAGGGCAACGACCTGGTGGTGCTGGACGAGAACGGCCACGCCGAGCGGGCCCGCTTCACCTTCCCGCGGCAGCGGCAGGAACGCCGGCTCTGCCTGGCCGACTTCTTCCGCCCCCGGGGCGAGGAACTCGACGTGGTCGCGTTGCAGCTGGTCACCGTGGGCCAGCCGGTCAGCGAGTACGCTGCCAAGCTCTTCGCCGCCAACGAGTACCGCGACTACCTGGAGGTGCACGGGCTCTCCGTGCAGCTCACCGAGGCCCTCGCCGAATACTGGCACAAGCGGGTCCGGTCCGAGCTGACCCTGCCCGACGGTCGTACCGTCGCCGACGACGACCCGACCGATCTGGCCGGCCTGCTGCGCACCGACTACCGCGGCTGCCGGTACGCCTTCGGCTACCCGGCCTGCCCCGACCTGGAGGACCGGGCGAAGATCGTGGACCTGCTCGGCGCCGAGCGAATCGGTGTGGAACTGTCCGAGGAGTTCCAGCTCATGCCCGAGCAGGCCACCGACGCCATAGTCGTCCACCACCCGGAGGCCAGCTACTTCAACGCCAAGTAGGCGGCGGAAGTCGGGCAGCCGGTCTGAGCTGGGCCAACATCGATGGCGCTTCCTTTTCCGGGGCGCAAGCGGGCACATCGCGTCGGAAAGTGGTCGCTACACCCGGGCCTGTGGCGGGGAGTACCGTCGATTGTGGCGGCCCGCCGGGGTAGCGGTCGGCCGTCGCCCAGCCTGCTACCTGGGAGTTCGCCATGCCGCCACGCGCGCACACCATTGTTGACCCGCGGTTCCCCGCGGAGCTGGCCCGGCTGCGCCGCGAGCGCGGCCTGTCGCTGCGAGATCTGGCTCGCCTCGCGTTCGTCGGAAAGTCGTACGTGCACGACTTGGAGACCGGCTGTGCCCGGCCGTCGCGGGAACTCGCCGCACACCTGGACGACACCTTGGCCGCTGGCGGGACATTGGCCGCAATGGTCGTCGACGCGCCGGCCGTCACCACGCCCGACGACGATGACCGTTTGGCGTACGTGCTGGCCGAACCGACCCGACTCGACGGTGCGGCGGTGCGGGTGCTCGCGGATGTGCTGGCCGCTCAGCGCCGTCTCGACGACGTGTTACCGGCGTCGGTGACGCTGCCCGCGATGGTGGCGCAATGGACCACGGCGCAGCAGTTGGCCGAGCGGGCCGGCGGGCCGTACGCCCTCGGGCTGCGCCAGGTGGCGGCGGAGTGGACGCAGTTCATCGGCTGGCTGCACGCTGAGGCCCGCAACGACGGTGCGGCGGTCCGGGTGCTGGTCGAGGCCGCTGACCAGGCCGACGCTGTCGACAGCGGGCCGCTCGCCGCGCAGGTGGAGAACTTCCGCGGCTACCTAGAGCGGCAACGAGGCAACCCACGCGGCATCGTCCGGCACTTCCTGGCCGCTTACCACACCCCGGGAGCGACGGCCCTACAGCGTGTCGGTGATGCCGTTCAGGCCGCGCACGGGTACGCGCTGCTCGGCGACCGGGACGCCGCAGTGTGGCTGCTGGGTGAGGCGAGCGACCTCACCGAGGCCGCCGAGAACGAGCAGGCACCGGTGTTGGCCTACTGGCTGACGCCTACGTTCAGCCGGATGGGGCTGGGACTGGCCTACCTGGCGCTCGGCGACACCGTGTCCGGCGTCGACAACCTGCGTGCCGGCCTTGCTGGGCTGCCACCGGACCAGCGGGACGCCGAGTGGACGCACGAGTACCGGCACGCGCTCTCGGCGGCCACCGGCTGAGCTGTCCGTCAACTATCCCGGACAGCCGTGCCGGACACCACGCACCTGCCCTAGTAGCGCTGCGTTATCGCACGATGCTCGTGGGTGTCGGCCGAGTTCCCCCTTCTCGACCAACGCCTGGCGGCGGCGGTGCCTTCCCATCTGTCACGCGCATCGGCATCGCCGCCGCCCCCATCGACGACGTGAGGGAGGTACCGATGATGCTCGTCCGCTGGGCGCGGCGCTGGATCCGCAGACAGCCCACCATTCCTGCCCCGGGTTGCGCCGCGCGGCCCGCGATCCAGGCCGCTGAGCAGGAGGCAGCGAAACAGCGCATTCTGGATCAGGCGGAGGCGGAGCGTACGCCGCTCGACGACACCACCCGGGTGGTGCCCGACCGGAGGCGACGCCGTGAGCGCTGATGACCTTCCCCGGCCGGCCCCTGGCACCCGGATCACCGTCGAGCCGGGCCAGTGGCAACTCGGTCCCGGCCATCCCGGCACCACTCGGGAGATCATCGACCTGGTCGCCGTTCACCCGTCGAAGGATCCGACGATGGCGTGGATCCACGCCCACGACATCAGCTGCTGCCTGACCGTAGTGGACTGCCCGACGCCGTGCGTCGAGATCCTGGTGCCGGTCGCCGTGCTCGCCGCTGCAGCCAGCCAGTGGTGAGTACGGCGGCGCTGGCTGTCAGGTGGTGGCGGGTGCTGGAGGAGCATCGTCGGGCTCCCGGCACGAGTTGGTGTCCGCGTTGTCGGCGTTGGCGGTGCCGGCCGTGGGCGGCGGCGTTCGCCTGGCTGGTGGCGCACGACCAGTGGCATCTGGGACCACCGTCGCAGGCGTGAGGCAGCATCTTCGCCGAAGTTGCGGCAAGGACAGCGGCGTGAGGCAGCATCTTCACCGAAGTTGCCGGCTCGGCGGGCCGGGGGGGCGTCTGTGGTGGCGCCACAATCGGCGGGTGGTGACGAACGGTTGGCGCGGGCGCTGCTGTCGCTCCGCTACGCGAAGCGGCCTTAGCCGGGAGAAGGTACGTCTACTGCCGAGTTGAGCCGCCCCGTACGGTCGGTGGTCGATGCTGCCGTCGACCGTTCCTGGGCGTCGAGCACCGCGTCGGCGTATTGCGTGGCCCAGGCGCCCATCATCCGCATCGGCTCCAGCAACGCCTGCCCCGCTTCGGTGAGTGCGTAGTCCACCCGGGGCGGCGCTTCCCGGTACGGTCGGCGTTGCACCAGGCCGTTGTGCTCCAGCCGGCGCAGCGCCTGGTGCAGCACCTTGGCGCTGATCCCGCCGATCCTGGTGCGCAGCAGCGCCGGACGCGACGGCCCGTAGGCCGCGATGGTGAAGATCACCACGCTGTCCCATCGATTGGCGAGCACCTCGAAGGCCAGCCGGGCCTGGCAGTCAGCGGTCTGCTCGTCGACCTGCTCTGCGGATCCACCCACGCCCCCCAGCCTGCCCGAGGTGACGGACACCGTCCGGTGTGCATCGATCCGCCTAACGTCTCGTACCGGTGGGCCGTCCGGTCCGCCGCGACGTCCCCGGGGACGTCGACCAGCAGCGGGAGGGCAAGTCGGATGAGGATCGGCGTACTGGGAACGGGTGGCATGGCCGAGGCGCTCGGCGGCGCGTGGGCCGCGGCCGGGCACCGCGTGCTGGTCGGTGGGCGGGACCGGGAGCGGGCGGCGCGAACCGCCGCGCTCATCGGCGCGGAGCATGGCAGTCTCGCCCAGGCGGCGCGCCATGGTGAGGCGGTGCTCGTGGCGGTGCCGGCAGCGGCAGCACCGCAACTGGTGTCCGAGTTGGCCGGGGAGATCGTCGGCCGTGCAGTCGTCGACTGCACCAACCCGCTGATGCCGACAGCGGAGGGCCTGATGCTGGACACCGGCGACACCGGCTCGGTGGCGCTACAGCTGGCCACGGCCGCGCCCGGAGCGTACGTGGTGAAGGCGTTCAACCTCTGTCACGTCAGCATCTGGACGTTGCGTCCGCCCACCTTCGAGAACGTGCCGCTCGCCGTGCCGTTCTGCGCCGACCATCCCACTGCGGTCGCGGTCACGGCGACCCTGATCAGCTCGATCGGATGTACGCCTGCGCCGTGCGGCGGGTTGGCGCGGGCGGCGTACCTGGAGGCGACGGCGGCGTTGGCGATCGGGCTGTGGTGGGAGGGTCGGCAACCGCGGGCTGCCTTCCCCTCCCCGGCCGAGGCGCCACCGTCCTGACTCCTATGGTCGCCTGCGGTCCTGACGCCGGTCACCGGCGGTCCTGATCGGGGCCGGTGCGGTCGGGTCGGCGGGGCTCGGCGGGCCGTCGTCGGGGTGAGTCGTGCGGCGTCGCGGGTGGTGCAGCCAGGGCGCGACCCAGGGTGCGGCCGCGACCAGGGCGACCGCGAGCAGTGTGATCACCGCCTGTCCGATCCGGCCCGCGGTGATTCCGCCGGTGGCGTCGAGTACGTAGTTGGCGTACCCGTTGGCGGCGGCGTCGGTGACCAGCACGACGCAGCCGAGCAGCAGTCCCTCGATCCGGCGCAGGGCCAGCAGCAGCGCCGCGAGCGGATTGAACACGGTGAGCGAGGTGAAGTACAGCAGCAGCCAGGTGGGTGTCGTCGCCGGGTCCGGACCGCCCGGGCGGAGATTGAGCAGGTCACCCAGGTGCACGACCGCGCCGTAGACGAAGACGCAGGCGGCGACGGTGACGACGACGCGTACCCGGCGGGGCACGCCGTCCCAGTGTCGTGGTCGCCGCACCGTGATCATCAGCCCCTCGCCTGTGCGGCACCGATGGTAGCGGGGGTCGCGTTGATCGGAGGACTCTCGTCCGCTTCAACCACTGATGATCATCATGGCTGGCAGGATGTAGATCATGCTCGCGTTGCGCCGCACCATGACCACCTGGACCGTCTCCGTGCCACTGGCCGCCCTGGTGGTGCTGGCGCTGACCTGGAACCGCAAGCTGACCGGGGTCATGGTGATCGTGGTCGCGGCGTTCCTGGCCGGCGCCGTGCTGGCCGCCGTGCACCACGCCGAGGTGGTCGCGCACAAGGTCGGCGAGCCGTACGGCTCCCTGGTCCTCGCGGTCGCGGTAACCGTCATCGAGGTGGCCCTCATCGTCACGCTGATGATCAGCGGAGGGGAGAAGACCCAGTCGCTGGCCCGCGACACGGTCTTCGCCGCAGTCATGATCACCTGTAACGGCATCCTCGGTCTGTCCCTGCTCATCGGGGCGCTCCGCCGCCGCCTGGCGGTGTTCAACCCCGAGGGCACCGGCGGCGCACTGGCCACCGTGGCCACCCTCGCCACGCTCAGCCTGGTGGTGCCGACCTTCACCATCGGCCGCCCCGGACCGCAGTTCAGCCCCGCCCAACTCACCTTCGCCGCGGTCGTCTCGCTCGCCCTCTACGCCCTGTTCGTCATGGTCCAGACCGGACGGCACCGCGACTACTTCCTGCCCGTCGGCCGCGACGGGGAGGTGCTGCCCGAGGAGATGCACGCCGATCCGCCCTCCACCCGACGCGCCCTGATCAGCCTCGGTCTGCTGCTGGTGGCCCTGGTCGCCGTCGTCGGCGACGCCAAATCCGTCTCGCCCGCCATCGAGGCCGGCGTGGCCGCGGTGAACCTGCCACCCGCCTTCGTCGGCGTGATCATCGCCCTGCTCGTGCTGCTGCCGGAGACCCTCGCCGCCGCCCGCGCCGCTCGCCGGGAACGCGTACAGATCAGCCTCAACCTGGCCCTCGGGTCCGCGATGGCCAGCATCGGCCTCACCATCCCCGCCATCGCGATCGCCTCCATCTGGCTGGAGGGCCCCTTGCTGCTCGGTCTCGGCGGCACCCAGGTCACCCTGCTCGCGCTGACGGTCGTCACCGGGGTGCTCACCGTCGTCCCAGGCCGCGCCACCCTGCTCCAGGGCGGCGTGCACCTGGTCCTGCTCGCCGCCTTCGTCTTCCTCGCCGCCAGCCCCTGACCCCGGACCGGCCCGCTCGCCGCGAGCGGTCGGGGTCGCCGGTTGGTCACCCGCCGTCGAGGCGGTCCGCCCGGGCGTGCAGGTAGCGCTGCTGCGCCAGGTTGGTCGCCCGGCCGGCCGCCGCCCGGTACTCGGTCAGTGCCGCCGCCACATCACCGCGCCGCTCCAGCAGATGCGCGCGTACGGCAGGCAGCCGCGCGTCCCGGGCCAGCCGTCCGTCGGCGGTCACCTGGTCGACAAGGGCCAGCCCGACGTCCGGACCCTCGGCCATCGCCACCGCGACCGCATGGTTGAGCGCGACGAGAGGATTGTCGTCCAACCGCCGCAGCGCCGCGTACAGCGCGGCTATCTGCGCCCAGTCGGTCTGCTCGGCGCTGGCCGCCTCGTCGTGCAGCGCGGCGATCGCCGCCTGGATCTGGTACGGCCCGGCCCGCCCCCGGGGCAGCACCTCGGCGAGCAGGGCGGTGCCCTCGACGATCTGCGCCGCCCGCCAACGGGACCGGTCCTGTTCGGCCATGGGCACCAGTTCCCCGTGCGGCCCGGTACGCGCCGGCGCGCGGGCGTCGGTGAGCAGCATCAACGCCAGCAACCCGGTCACCTCCTCGGCGTCGGGTAGCGCGGCGTGCAGCAATCGGGTCAGCCGGATCGCCTCGGCCGCCAGATCGGCGCGGAGCAGTCCCGGGCCGGACGTGCTCGCGTACCCCTCGTTGAAGATCAGGTAGAGCACCCGCAGCACGGCCGTGAGACGCGCCGGGCGCTCGGCCGGCGCGGGCATCGCGAAGGGCAGCCCGCTGTCGCGGATCCGCTGCTTGCCCCGGCTGATCCGCCGGGTCATCGTCTCCTGCGGCACCAGGAACGCCCGCGCCACCTCGGCCGTGCTCAGCCCGCCCACCGCGCGCAGGGTCAGCGCCACCTGCGACGCGGCGGGCAGCGCCGGATGGCAGCAGAGGAAGAGCAGGATCAGGGTGTCGTCACCGTCGGGTGTGCGGTCGGCCACCGGCACCGGACGCCACTGGGCCAGCATCCGCGCGCCCGCGATCTCCTCCCGCCGCCGCCGGGCCTGCTCGGCCCGGAGCCGGTCGGTCAGCCGCCGGGAGGCCACCGTGATCAGCCAGGCCCGGGGATTTTCCGGTACGCCGTCGCGCGGCCAGCCGACCGCCGCGGCGATCAACGCCTCCTGGGTGGCGTCCTCGGCGGTGTCGAAATGCCCGAAACGGCGCACCAGTGCGCCGAGGACCTGCGGTGCCAGAGCGCGCAGCAGGTCCTCGACGGCCGGTACGCCCATCAGAACAGTTCGTCGGTGTGCTCGGCGACCGGGCGGATGTCCACGTACTCGCCGGGGTTGTCGGGGTTGACGAATCCGGTGGCGATCTCGGCCGCCCGGTCGAAGCTGGCGCACTCCACCACGGTGTAGCCGGCGAGCACCTCCTGCGTCTCCGGGTACGGCCCGTCGGTGACCAGCGGCGCACCGTCGCGCACCTGGACCCGCCGGGCGTGCACCGGTGCGGTCAGGCCCCGGGCGTCGACGAGTTCACCGGCGTCGGCCAACTCCTGGTGCACCTTGCCCATGTGCGCGTGCATCGCCGCGACCTCCTCCGCCGTCATGGCCGGCCGGTCGGTGGCCCGGCCGGCCATGGCGTCGTAGTCGCGCTGCGAGCCGTACAGCATGATCATGTACTTCACGGGTGTCTCCTTCGTCTCCGGCGCCGCTCGGTGCCGGTCACCGGAGACGTCGGAGCCGCCCCGCTGATCCGGACACGGCCGGCCGCACCCGTTTGCGACCCTACCGGCGGAGGCCGACCGTCCCGGTCTGAAGCGGCCGTCGCGCCGCTCCAGCAGCGGAGATCCGCCAACCGTGATCGGAGACGCAGCTGGTCAGCGGGTGGTGACGGTGATGTTGCTGGGCGCGTTGTTCGTGCCGTTCCAACTGGCCAGGAAACCGAACGTGGTGGACGCCCGCGCGGCGAGCGCGCCGTTGTAGGAGACGTTGGTGACGCTGACGTTCGAGCCGCTCTGGGTGTGCGTGCCGTTCCAGATCTGCTGGATGCTCTGCCCGTTGGGGAAGCTCCAGGTCACCGTCCAGCCGTTGATCGGCGAGGCACCGGCGGTGACCGTGACCTCGCCCTGGAATCCGCCAGACCACGAGCTGGTGATCCGGTAGCTGGCCGTCGCCGGGCCGCCCGGCGCGGCAGTCGGACTCTCGGTGGGCGTGGGGGAGGGGGTGCCGCCCGAGCCGAAGTTGAGCTTCACCACGTAGGCCAGGGCGCTGAACGGCGCGTTGGCCGACGGCAGGGTGATCCGCAGGCCGGAGCCGTCCTGGGTGGGACGCGGCAGGTTGATGTACGAGCCGGGGGTGGCGTCGAGTAGCTGCGCCCCGGTCAGGCCGCTCAGGTTGACCCGGGCGGGGGTCATCGTGGTGACGTTCAGCGTGCTGCCGGGCCAGCCGAGCACGGTGACGTACAGGGTCTGGTTGTCCTTGCTGCGGGTGAACCGGATGTCCCGGTTGGTGCCCGCCCGTGGGGTGACGAACGAACCGCCGCCCATCTGGGTGGGGCCCTCACCAAAGACCGACCAGGCCCGGGTGGCGTAGATCGACTCGCCGAAGCGGCGCAGGTAGTCGCCGATGCCGCGCAGGATCGTCTGCTGCCCGGCGGGAATGGTGCCGTCGGCCATCGGCGCGATGTTGAGCACCATGTTGCCGTTCTTGCTGACCCGGTCGATCAGCGAGTGCAGCATGGCGGCGGTCGAGTAGTAGCCGAGCCCGTTGGTGTACGACCAGCTGGAGCTGGAGATGCTGTCATCGGTCAGCCAGTACGGCACCTGGATGCCCGCCGGGCCGCCGCGCTCGAAATCGTAGACCGAGCCCCGGTTGTTCAACCCGTCCTTGTAGGTGGTGACCACGTCCTTGTTCCACGCCACCGCCCGGTTGAAGTAGTACGCCAGGAACTGCAACCGCCGCGACTCGTCGATCCGGGGCAGGTTGAAGTCCTGCCAGATGATGTCCGGCTGGTAGCCGTCGATCACCTCACGGAGCTTGTCGTACCAGAGTTGCTGCTCCTCCGCGGCGCTGAGCTGGCCGTACAGCTTGCGTAGGCTGGCCGTCGACTGCTGTGGCACCCACTGGTAGAAGCCGGTGAAGTTGAACGCGTGATGCAGCGACACGAACAGCTTCAGCCCCTTGGCCCGGATCGCGTCCGCGTGCAGTTTCAGCAGGTCCAGCCGGGGGCCGCGAGCCACCGAGTTCCACTCGTTGACCTGGCTGTTCCACATGGAGAAGCCGTCGTGGTGCTCGGCCACCGGGCCGGCGAACTTCGCCCCGGCGTCGACGAAGAGCTGCGCCCACTCGTTCGGGTCGAAGTTGCCGCCGGCCGAACGCAACCGGGGGGCGAACTGCACGAACCGGCCCGAGCGGTCGTTCGCACCGTTGATGAAGTTGTGGTACGGCCAGGCCGACGGCTCGCCGTACGTGTTGCGGTGGTGGTTGTTCTCGCCCGATCCGTTGTTGTACATGTTGCGCGGGTACCACTCGTTGGCGAAGGCCGGGACACTGAAGGCACCCCAGTGGTAGTAGATGCCGAACTTGGCGTCCTGGAACCACGTGGCGGCCGGCGGATGCTGGTCGACCGAGGCCCAGGTCGCGGTGTAGCTCTGCGGGCCTTCGGTGGCCAGGGCCGGGTCGCGGAAGGCGAGCAGGCCGGTGGCCGCGGCGGCTCCCGCTGCTCCGGACGCGACGAGCAGCCGACGCCGCGAGATGCGGTACAGGGATGACATGGCAGTGGGATCCTTCCGGGTGGTGGTGGCGGTCGCGGCCCGCCATCGACGCAAGACGTGCTGGCGGGCCGCGTACCTCAGTCAGCGGTAGCCGGCGGCGACGATGTCGGCCTGGACCGCGTTTCGGTGGCGTCCGACGGATAGCCGGAGGTCATGACTCCTTCGTAGAAGGTCTCGCTGCCCAGGCCCGGATCGGGGCAGTGCCGAGCTGCCGGCGGTGGGGGTCAGCCCCGAGGGCGATGCCGTGGGGACGTCGCATCCCGGCGCGGGTGCGGGGTGCGGCGGCTCGCCGTTGGCTGTGCGGCGATGGCAACGTCTTCGAAACTTTCGGCCCAGCCGGAAGTTAGCGCTAACACCCATGAGTGTCAATATGCGCATGACCTCTTTGGCGGTTTGCGCGGCAGAAAGCGTCGGCGGGTGAGCGCCTGGGCTGGGTGCCCACAGTCATCAGACCAATGTGGCCAGCGAAATTGCTGAGCACCCGATGGCGCTGTGGGTGGTGGAGCGTCGTCTCCCCACTCGATTGACTTTCATCTGATGGCAGTCGTACCGTTCGCAAAGACAGCCCTCGATGGTGGCATGGCGACTGAGCCGGTGCCATGTTCACTGGGCGGCCACTGGGCACGGGCCGCCGGGTGAGCTGAGCCGCGTGTGTTAGCCAGCGCCGTCCGCCGGACGGCGGAACGGAGAGTGGCATGTCCCGACGAAGAATTCGATCGATACTGGCCGCCTGCGTCGCGGCCGTTCTCGCTGCGGTCGGTCTGACCGTTACCACCGCGAGCGCCGCCGCCGGCTGTCGGGTGACCTATTCGGTCACCAACGAGTGGCCCGGCGGATTCGGCGCCAATGTGAACGTGGACAACCTGGGTGACCCGATCAACGGCTGGCGGCTGACCTGGTCCTTCGGCGCCGGGCAGACGATCACGCAACTGTGGAGCGGCAGCCACACCCAGTCCGGCGCGAACGTAACAGTGACCAACGCCAGCTGGAACGCCGGCATCCCCACCAACGGCAGCGTGAGTTTCGGCTTCAACGCGGCTATGAGCGGCACCAACAACCCCGTTCCCACCAGCTTCACGCTCAACGGAACGGTCTGCACCGGCACAACCAACCCGACCACCGGGCCGCCCACCACCTCCCCGTCCCCGAC